>JANNNE010000285.1:0-12328 GCA_031398385.1 Ideonella sp. | reverse complement strand
ACGGGCCAGCGCAAGGCCGATACCCTTGCTCGAGCCGGTGATCAGGGCGATCCGACCCGATAGGTCGAACAGGGCGCTCATGTTCACGGTAGGCGAGGTGCTCATGGTTGACAACCGCTGTTGGCGTGGCGGCATCCTAAGGCAACGCCTCACGGACCGGCTTGCACGCTGGTGCTGAACCTGGTTGCGGGCGACTAGGATTGCTCTTTTCCATCTGGCGACGGCGATTGCCCGCGCGCCGGCGATGGAGCACAGGGCGTGATGTTGGGCGACGAGATCACCTCGGGCGCTGGACCCGGAACTGGTCGGCGAGGTGCTGAAGGTCGAAGGCCTGGCCGATGAAGGCCTGACGCTGATGATGGTCACCCACAAGGTGGCCGGCCGATTCGACGCCGCAGGTCCGCTCAGCCTCTCAAAGGGAGCGCCGTCTTGTAGCGCACCTGTTTCAAAGCGAAGCTGGAGCGAATCTTTTCGACTTGTGCGATTGGCGCGAGTTGCTCGAGGATGAAACTCTCCAGCGCCGACATGTCGGCCACGGCCACCCGCAGCAGATAGTCGGCATCGCCGGTCATCAGGTAGCACTCCATCACCTCGTCTCGCAGGATGATGCGTTGCTCGAATTCCTCCAGCGTCTGGCGGCTCTGCTGCTTCAGGCTGATCGAGACGAAGACGTTCAGGTGCAGGCCGAGTTGTTTGGCGTCGAGCAGGGCGACATACTGGCGGATCACACCGCGCGCCTCGAGTGCCCTAACCCGGGCCAGGCACGGTGACGGTGACAGGTGAACACGTCGTGCGAGCTCGACGTTGGACAGGCTCGAATCGGCCTGGAGCAGTTCGAGAATTCGAAGGTCGGTGGCGTCGAAATCGATCATCGTGCTTCAGATTATCGATTCAGAAGCATTTAATGCTGCCTTGTATCGATTTTGATGGTTTCTCGGTACCAACTGCCAGGCCGCCCCGCCTAGACTGATCGGTTCAGGAGAGACACGATGAACCAGATGACCGAACTGTCGAATGTGCAGATGCCCGATTCCGACGCGGATCCGATCGAAACGGCTGAATGGCGCGATGCGCTGCTGTCGCTGATTGCCAATCAGGGGCGGGACCGGGCGCGGCAGATTCTCGAGGAAATGGCGCGTGTCGCGCGCAGCGAACGGGTCGGCTGGCAGCCCGAGTTGAATACGCCTTATGTCAATACGATTGCGGTCGAGGATCAGCCGGTCTATCCGGGTGATCTGGCGGTTGAGGAACGCATCGCCTCGCTGGTGCGCTGGAATGCGCTGGCGATGGTGGTGCGCGCGAATCAGGCATACGGTGAGCTGGGCGGGCACATCGCCAGTTATGCCAGTGCCGCCGATCTGTTCGAAACCGGCTTCAACCACTTCTTCCGCGCCCGCAGCCCCGGGCATGGTGGCGACCTGGTCTTCTTCCAGCCGCACAGCGCGCCCGGCGTCTATGCGCGCGCTTTTCTGGAAGGGCGTTTCAGCGAGGCCGACCTCCTGCATTTCCGTCAGGAACTGACCGCCCCCGAATCCGGCGCGCGCGGCTTGTGCAGTTATCCGCATCCCTACCTGATGCCCGATTTTTGGCAATTTCCGACCGGCTCGATGGGCATCGGCCCGATCAGTTCGATCTACCACGCCCGCTTCATGCGTTATCTGACGCACCGCCGACAGCTCGATTGCGGCGGTCGCAAGGTCTGGGGTGTGTTCGGCGACGGCGAGATGGACGAGCCGGAAAGCATGAGTGCGTTGACGCTGGCCGCGCGCGAGAGGCTCGACAACCTGGTCTGGGTCGTCAACTGCAACCTGCAGCGGCTGGACGGCCCGGTGCGCGGCAACGGCCGCATCATCGACGAGCTGGAAAAGCTGTTTGCCGGTGCCGGCTGGAATGTCATCAAGCTGGTCTGGGGCAGCGATTGGGACGGCTTGTTCGCACGCGATACGGGCGGGGCGCTGGCCCGCGTCTTTGCACAAACTGTCGACGGCCAGATGCAGACTTTTGCCGCCAAGGACGGCCGCTTCAACCGCGACAACTTCTTCGGCCAGAACGATGAACTGGCGCGCCTGGCGCAGGGCCTGACCGACGAGCAGATCGATCACCTGAAACGCGGTGGTCACGACATGGTGAAGATCCATGCCGCCTATGCGGCCGCCGCCGCCCACCAGGGCCGCCCGACCGTGATCCTGGCCCATACCAAGAAGGGTTACGGCATGGGCAGCGCCGGTCAGGGCAAGATGACCACGCACAGCCAGAAGAAATTCGACGAGACCGATCTGATCGAATTTCGCAACCGCTTCAACCTGCCGCTCAGCGACGAGCAGGCCAAGGGGCTGGACTTTTTAAAGCCGGCCGACGACAGCGCCGAGATGCGCTACCTGCACGAGCACCGCAATCGCCTCGGCGGTGCGATGCCGAAGCGCGAAACCGCGTGCGACCCCGTCGCCATTCCTGCGATCGACCGCTACGCACAGTTCGCGTTGAAGGCGGACGGCAAGGAAATGAGCACAACGATGGCCTTCGTGCGTATGCTGGGCAGCCTGCTGAAGGATGCGACGCTCGGGCCGCGCATCGTCCCGATCGTCGCCGACGAGGCGCGCACCTTCGGCATGGCCAACCTGTTCAAGCAGGTCGGCATCTACAGCAGTGTCGGGCAACGCTACGCGCCGGAAGACATCGGCTCGGTGCTGTCGTACCGCGAGGCGCTCGATGGCCAGATCCTGGAAGAAGGCATCAGCGAGGCCGGCGCCATTGCCAGCTGGACCGCTGCGGCCACCAGCTACAGCGTGCATGGCCTGGCGATGCTGCCGTTCTACATCTACTACTCGATGTTCGGATTCCAGCGCGTCGGCGACGCGATCTGGGCCGCGGCCGACCAGCGCGCGCGCGGCTTTCTGCTTGGTGCGACCTCGGGGCGCACCACGCTGGGCGGTGAGGGCCTGCAGCACCAGGACGGAACCAGTCACCTGGTTGCCGCGACCATCCCCAACTGCAAGGCCTACGACCCCGCATTTGCCGGTGAACTGGCGGTGATCATCGACGCCGGCATGCGCGAGATGCTGGTCGAGCAGAACGACGTTTTCTACTACATCACCCTGATGAACGAGAACTACGCCAACCCCGATCTGCCCGATGGAGTCGCCGACGATGTGCTGCGCGGCGCCTATCGCTTCGGCAGTTACGGACCCGAAACGGCCAGTCAGCGGCTCAGTCTGATGGGCTCCGGCGCCATCCTCACCGAGGTCGTCAAGGCGGCAGAACAGCTGGCCGAGCAGGGGATCGGCGTCGATGTGTTCAGCGTCACCAGCTGGAGCGAACTGGCGCGTGACGGTGTCGCGAAGGCAGAGTCCGCAACCGACATTACTCATCTTGCGCGATTGCTGAGCGACGGCTCAGGCCCCGTGGTGGCCGCCACCGACTATGTGCGCACGGTGCCAGAAAGCGTTCGCGCCTTCATTCCCGCCGGCCGACGCTTCCACACGCTCGGCACCGACGGCTTCGGCCGCAGTGATACCCGCGCTGCGCTGCGCCGGCATTTCCGGGTGGATGCGCACAGCATCGTCGAGCAATCGAAGCGTGCATTGGCCATGGTGGGCTGACCAGCCTTTGTGCTGCTGCGCGATCCGTAGGCCAAACCGACCGCGAAGGCAGAGCCTGGTGCGCAACCGGCAGGCCTCGCGCCGCTGCTCGCCGTGCTGTAAGGTCGTGTTCGCTCAGCGAGGCGAGATCGGACCGAACAGGTGGATCCGCTCGTACAAGCGGGTTGCACGCCGTGTCGACGCTTCGATTTCCTGCAGCTGCGGCGCAACGGTCGGGGCGACACCGCCGTCGGCGATGTCCATGGCCGCCAGGCTGGCGTTGGACAGGATGGCGCTGAGCACGTCGCTGCTCGGATTGGTGTCGTCGCTGAACGGGTCGTCGCGCCGTGACGTCCGGTCGGCCGCACGGAACAGCGATTCCTCGAGGTCGTGGCGGGCCTTGCTGGCGCGCTGGCTGTCGGTGAGATCGACAAAGATCAGGAAGAAGCCAAGCACCGACCCGTCGCGCGCGGGCACGACTTCGGCGCGCACCGCCACCGGCAACACCTGGGCGTCCGGCAGCAGCAGATTCAATTCGCCGCGCCACGGTCGACGTTCCTGGCGCAGCGACACCAGCACCTTGTCGAGCAGATCAGGCTCGGTGAACAGGCTCGGCAGATGATCGAGCGGGGCATCACGGCCGCGCTGCGTCATGGCCGCGAATGCCTGGTTGGCAAACAGTGCGCGGCCTTCGGTATCGCCGATCACCACCGGCTCGACCGAGCTGTCGACGGTGACACGAATCTGCGCCAGCTGGTGCTCCGCAATCAGCAGCCGCACCGCATTGATCTGCACGATGATATCGATCAGCGATGCACCGAAGGCTCGGCCGAGCGCCAGCTCGCTGTTCGACCAGGGCAGCGCCGTGCCGCGCACGATTTCCGACCATGCAGCGAAGGAGCTGCGCGGCGACAACTCAAGCGGGTTGTTGGCAACCATCGATTTGGACGGGTCGCCAGCCCAGGTCACGCTTTGCAACTGCTCCTTGCGGAACCACATCAGGTAGTCGGGGCGGCTGGACGACAATTTCACCGCCATCACGCCGCTGGCGGTGGGCGTCAGCGAATCGAGCGCAGCGTTGGCGCGCGCAACCGACGAGCAGCTGAACAGGCCGTCGTAGGGCTGTGCGTCGATCCACTGCAGCAGGGTTCGCAACTCGGCGGTGGAAGGCGTCTCGCCGGCGGTCAGCAGATCGCCGTCCTGGAACAGGGCGGCGCCGGTGGCCTCGAGCGGTTGCAGCACGGTGCGCGGGTTGCGGAACAGCGCAAGCCGCCAGTCTCCTTCGGTGGAGGTGGCCTCGACCAGGCGTTGTTCGAGCCGCCGCACCTGGATCGCCACCTGGGCATGGGCGTAATTCTCGATCGCCGCTATGCGTGTGGCAGCTACTTCGGCGAGCAGATCGGCTGCCGATCGGACGGAAATGCGCAGCTTGCGCGGCGCGTAGTGATGGCAGGCGATCAGTCCCCACAAGCGACCTTCCCGCACCAGCGACACCACCAGCGTCGCGATGACGCCCATGTTCTTCAGGTATTGCAGATGCAACGGCGACATGCTGCGCAGATGGCACATCGACATGTCCAGCTCGGCATCGCTGCCCGGCAACTGGCGCGGGACCAGCGGCGACGGCTCGTAATGCACGTCGACCAGCACGCGCAGGCGGTTGCGCAGGTAAAGCTCGCGCGCACGCTGCGGAATGTCGGACGCCGGATAGTGATGCCCGAGCAGCGAATCGAGCCGCGGGTCGCGCGCCTCGGCGATGATCTTGCCGTGGCCGTCTGGGTCGAATTTGTAGACCATCACCCGGTCGTAGCCCAGCAGCTCGCGAAAGCAGCTGACCACGCCATCGGCCAGCGTACCGATGGCCGATGCCGCGCTGAAGCGCTGCACCGCGACACCGAGCAATTTGCGCAGCTGGCTGGCGGGGATATCGACGGTGGTTGCCTTGGCAGGCTCGGCATCTGCCGGTTCGAGTTCGGCCAGCAACAGGGAGGTGGCCTCAGTGCCACCGGCCACCCGGTGCAGCGTGCCTTCGAAACTGCGCAGGCGACCGTTGCTCAGCGCCTGGCAGCGCAACGGCGCCGGCTCGGCGAGGTCGTCGGGCTGCTCGCACAGCCGCATGATGCTGGCGTGAATGTCGCCGCCGAGTTCGGCCACCGGCTGCCTCAACAGACCCTCGGGCGGAACGCCGAGCATGATTTCCACATTGGCGCTGACCTGAACGATGCGCAGGTCGCTTTCGCGCAGCACCAGCAACATGCCGTGCGGCTGCACCGATCCGGCAAGGTGGATCAGCTCACGTTCGCAGTTGGTGAGGTCGGCCTGTCCAAATGCAGGGCTGATCAGCACTATGAGTCACCTGCAGCGTGCCCGTCGCGTAGCTCCAGGGTTTCCGGCGCGACGCACAGCAGCGCAGCCGCCTCTTGCACCGCCTGCGCCAGCTCCTGAGGGCTGAGTTGCGAACCCAGCGACGCGATCCCGGCGCGAAAGACGCGCAAAAGGGTCTCGCTGGCGCGCTCGGCCAGGGGCACTGCACGACCTTTGGGACGAATCGTGAAACCGATGCATTCCTGATCACCTTCGGTCAGCAGCGCGGCCGCGACCTCGACCGGCACGGCCGAGCCGGATGCGCGTCGAACCCAGGAATCGACCTGACGGACGATGCCGTCGCGCCGAACCTGCGACACCAGCCCGGCCAGCGGCTGATCGACCATCCCCAGCCAGCTCATCAGCGGTTGGCCGACCACCTTCGATTCGCTCTCCAGCCCGGTCAGCGCGACGAAGGCGGGATTGGCGATCTGGGTTCGGCCGCTGGAATCGGTGACGACCACGCCGTCGCTCGCCTCGTCGACAAGCCGCGACAGCGTGCGGTTGAGTGTCAGGGATGTCGCGTGGGTGTCGATGGCGCGCATGCGCACCAGCAGGCGCATCGCGCCATCGGTGCGGAACGGGGTCGCCACCACGCCGGTGATGGTCAGCGAGCCTTGGAGCCGGACCCGGATCTCGCCGCTTTGACCGGTGGTGCGTGCGTGCCCCAGCAGTTCGGTCACGGCGCCACGCGAATGGTGTTCGAAGCCGGCGCTCAGGTTGGTGCCGATCAGTTGTGCGGTCGCGGTCGCGAACAGCGTGGCAGCGGCCTGGTTGGCCTCGACGATCTGCAGGGTCTGCCCGTCGACGACGATCACGGCATCGGTCGCCACCTGGAAAAGCAGCTGATAACGCGCCTCGGCCTGGCGGGCCTGCCAATAACCGCGCTCGATTTCCTGCTGCGATTCGACATAGCGTTGCTGGATCGCTGCGATGGTGCGCAGGTCGCGCCCGACCGCCAGCACCGGGCCGTTGACGCCCAGCCGGATCGCGGTGTAGGCCACCGGGATGCTGTTGTCCGAGCCCAGCAGGTGGTTGACTTCGCGGCGGCGCGCGATGCCGGTGGTCGTCACCTCTTTCATCAGGTGCTCGATTTTCGGCCGTGTCTCGCCACTGACCGTATCGATCCACGGCCGTCCGACCCACTGGTAAGCCCCCGGGGCGATCGGTTCGGTGTCGCCCTGAGCGACGTTGCGGATCACGCCCTCGCGGTCGATCACCAGCGCGATGTCACTGACCAGCGAAACAAAGGTTTTTGCCAGGTCGGGGGCCCACGCGGACAGCGCCGCGAGGTCAGGGTGATCGCCGGTGTCCCGGCTCACGGGGTCCGTCCGTCGGGCGTGGTGAGTTCGTGCGGGATGACCGAGGTTGCCATGGGGTGATTCTCTATGCGGGCGGTTCGATGACTCTTGAGCGTAAACCCCATTGCCAAAGTGCCTGCGAGGGCAGCGGCAAGACCATGAACCAGTGTTCGAGGATGCCCAGGCCGAGCAGCGCGCCGACGAATGTCCATGCGGTAGCGTCGAACGCCGTGACATCCGGTGCGGCCGCGGCCTGCCACAGCAGCACCGCAACCCAGCTCGAGCTCAGCACCGAGATCGGAAACAGCGGGTTCATCGGGGCGCGTCGGAAGTAGGTCTGCAAGTAGGCCAGGTGCGCAGGCAGGAAATCTTCCGCCAGGTTGCGAACGCCCAGAAAGAGGTTGAGCTTGGCGCTTTGTCGCAGCACCCAGAACACCAGGAAAACGGCCGGCCCGGTCGGGTTGCTGCCGCCCCAGGTCGTGGCCAGCACCGCGGCACCCAGAACCAGCAGCGCCAGTTCATGGTGCAGCAGCGTCTGCAGCGCAAGGCCGGCGCGCCGCCAGCCGGTGGCACCGGTCGGACAGGCGCTGCGCCGCGGGCCGGTGACATAGCCGAGCAGGAACGCGATTTCCTGCCACGCCCAGACCAGCAGACTGCAGGTGAACGCCAGGTAGGCGCCGGTGACCCCGGTATCGTCGCGCGTGGCGACCAGTCCGGCCAGGGCCACCCCGAGCAGGATGGTCGCGCTCAGCATGATCCACGGGTGGGTGCGGCGCGGCAGCCCGTTGAGATAGAGGATCACGCCGGTACTGAACCACCACGCGAACAGCGTGTAGGCGATCGGCAGCAGGTAGACCGACACGGCCGGCTACCAGGTCGGCGCCAGGCGCACGTTGTGCGGCAACTCGTGGTGTCTGGCCGGCAGGAAAAACAGCCGCGCAAAGGTGATTGCGGCCCGGACGCCCAGGCCGAGCCGCTTGATCCGGCTGCCCAATCCACCGGTCGCCTTGGCGGCTTCGGTGGCCACCGAGATCTTGCGCAGGTGCTCCAGGCCGGCGTGGAAACGCGGATCGTCGAGGTTCAAGGTCAGCGGGAATACCTGTTTGGTGATCTCGGAGGTGATGCGGAAGACGTCGAAGTCGTATTGGGTGGCGTCCAGCCCCATCGCGCGGTGCATCTCGGGCCGGTCGTGGTCGCGAACGTACATGGTGGCAAAGACCGCCAGCACGAAAAACCGGATCCACAACTTGTTGACGCCGCTCAGCAGCTTGGGGTTGGCGCGCAGCAGCAGTGCAAACGCCTCGCCGTGGCGGAATTCGTCGTTGCACCACAGCTCGAACCACTTGAAGATCGGATGAAAGCACAGCTCTGGGTGCTTCTCGACCTGGCGGTAGATCGCGATATAGCGCGCATAGCCGATCTTCTCGGACAGGTAGGTGGCGTAGAAGATGAATTTCGGCCTGAAGTAGGTCGTCTTCTTGGCGCGCGCCAGAAAGCCCAGATCCACGCCGATGCCGAAATCCTTCAGCCACTGGTTGATGAAGCCGGCATGCCTGGATTCGTCGCGCGCCATGTAGCCGAACAACTCCTTCATGTCGGGGTTGCTGACCCGTTTCTTGATCTCGGCATACAGCACGCAGCCCGAAAACTCGGAGGTGATCGAGCTGACCAGGAAGTCGGAGAACTCTTTGTACAGCGCGGGCGGCAGATCGGAGCAATCGGCCATCAGATCGGCCGGACGCTGGAAGTGGTCGGTATTGGTGTCAGCCCGAAACTCGGCCATCAACGTATTCCACTGCGCGCGGATCGGCTCGACATCGATCCGGTCCATCGCCGCGAAGTCGGTGGTGTAGAAGCGCGGCGTCAGGACGGTGTCCTGGAGTGCGGCGGTGGTCGACTGGTTGATCGCGCGGTTCACCGCGTTCGATCCGGGCGGGTGTGTAACGGTGGTCATGGCTTGTCCTGGTGGCTGGGGTCGATGTGGCTGCCCATGATCTGGGCGAACACCGCGGCATTGGTCGGGCCGAACGAGCCGATGTCGACCCGACGGCCGGTACCGGGATCGTCGAGCGTGAGCTTGCCGTCGGCGCGTCCAATCATGCGAAACGGCAACTCCGGGCTCACGCCCTGGCGCTTGCGTTCGCGCGCCAGGCCGCGCATCGTGCCGCGCAGAAAGCCGTTGGTGCCCGGCGCGACGGTATCGATCAGCGACTGACCCGACGCGTCGAGCACAACGATGCTGCCGTCCGGGCGGTCTTCGAAGCGGAACTCGCGCACCTGCACGGCGGGTGCATCGGGCACCTTCACCACGCCGTAGCCGGTGAACCGCACGAAGGCCACGGTCAGCAGCGTGGCCAGCAGCAGGCCGCCGACGGCGATCAGCGGTGCGACTGGAAAGCCGCCCGAGGCGGGGTGGTGGTGGCTCATGACAATGCCTCGCTCGGTTTGAAGCCGCTCAGGCGGCCAGTGCCTGGCCGGAATGCGCGCCGCCGGTCTGGCGGTCCGCGCGCTGGGTCACCGGAACCGGGCGGATCGTTGGCGTGGCCGCCGAATCGGCCAATGCCGAAGCCAGGATATCGGCAACCCGCGCCGCCTGCGGAATGCAGCGCAGCATCGGCTCGGTGCGCTTGAGCCGCCACGGACGGGCGTGCGGCCACAGGTGCAGATAGGCAATCCGGTCGGTGGCGGTGACCGCCAGGTTGATGTCGCCACTGCCGTCCTTCAGCGTGTGCAGGCCGGCCGCCTCGATCTGCGACAGCGGCAGGTTGAAGGTGATGCTCAGTACCACGCCGACCCGCATCACGACCCGCTTGTCGGTGATCGTGTAGATGGTGGTGCGCGACATCAGCCACGCCAGCAGCATCAACAAGCCGAGCGCCAGCCCGGCGATCGGCAGCGGCCACAACATCGACGCCGCCGCTTCGGTCCAGCTGCCGCTGCCGGCAAGCTCGGCGGCGCCGCGCCACGCGATCAGCACGCCGAAGTAGAGCGCGATCAGGCGGACATGGAAAACCTGGCGCGCCAGCAGGCGCCAGTCGGGGGCGCCTTGCCAAAGCAGGGTCTCGCCAGCCGGCAGGCGCTCGGGCAAGCCGGGGGCCGCCTCGAACTCGTGTTCGGGCGCCTGATCGTGCGGGATCACAGCAGCGGCTCCTGGCGGGCGGGTGTCGCGTACAGCGTGCCGCCGCCGTAGTAGCCCATGATCTTGTCTTCTTCCAGCAGCGTGACGCCGTCCGACGAACGGGTTGCCGGCACCTGTGCGAACTGTGCCGCGAGGATCGACCGTACCCGCACCTCCTGACGTGTGATGCGCGAGAAATTGATCGGCAGCAAGACGTTGCGCGGGCCTTGCGGTGTGCTCACCTCGACCTCGAGGTAGCGGAACAGCACCTCGGCGCGGTCGACCCAGATGTCGCGCACGACGCCCGCCACCGCACCGTCGGCACCGATCACCGGCAGGCCGCGCGGATCGGGATCGTGGCCTGATACCGTGAACGCAGGGTCCACGCGCAACGGCACGATGCGTGCCGAACCGTCGACGGTCGTGTCGGCGATGTCGGCACGGTCTGCGTACGAGCCCGGGCCGACCGCGGCCAGCATCGGGTCACCGGTGGGCTCCAGCGGTGCACCGAGGTGTCCGACGAGCGGTGCGCCGCCCAGCGCCTGGCCCGAGACCCGGAAGTTGGGCGACATCACCACCCGACCGTCGCGCAGGTGAAAGGCCTTGGGCTTGGGCGTGCGTGGCCAGCCATGCACCTCGACCCGGCCACCCGACCGCAGCGAGCGGTCGGATTCCAGCGGATAACCTTCGCGCTTGTCCTCGCGATGCAGGTAATAGATCAGTCCTGCGAAGAAGACCCAGAACGCGTACAGCGCGATCTGCGCGACGTCGATGTAGGCAGTGATGGCACCGGTTTCCATGATTGCTCCTCTGGCGTGAATCAACCGGGCAATTCGGCGAGGCCGAATCCACCCTTGGCTGTGGTGTGTGGCCCTTTGCGAGCCGTTCGAACGAGGGGGCCGATCGCGATCAGCGTCGCAAACAGCAGATAAAGCTCGAGGTGATAGACAAAGCTGTAGCCGGTGGCCGGGCTGCTCAGCGCCGGACCCAGCGCGCCCTGCATCGCCAGCTCGGAAACCAGGTCGCGGATTGCGCCGCCGGCCGCGATGGCCAGACCGGCGCACGAGGCCTGCACCGCGCCCCAGGCGCCGAGTGCCAGGCCGGTCAGTCCGTCGTTCTCCAGGTTCATCGCAGCGGTCAGGGTACCGACCGAAAACAGGCCGCCGCCGAAGCCGATGAGCGTGGCGCCGAGCCGGAACAACATCGGCGACTCGAGCGGCTCGGCGAAAATCACGCAGGAAAATGCGAACAGGCCGGCCAGCACGCCGCAGGCGGCCAGCTTGTGCGGTGAGGCGCCTCGGCCGAGGGTGCGCGCGGCGAGTGCGAATGCGGCGAGTGCGCCGCCCGCCATCATCCCCGTCAGCACCGATGTCGCACCGACACCCAGCTTGAGGATCTCGCCGCCATAGGGCTCGAGGATGATGTCCTGCATGTTGAATGCCGCGGTGCCCAGTCCGACCGCCACCAGGAAACGGATCGACTGGCCGCGGGCAGCGAAACGTGCCCAGCTGTCGCGGAACGAAGGCCGGGGGGCGCTGCTCGGACGGTGCGACGGATCGCGGGCCTCCTGCTTCCACAGCGCGACCAGGTTGATCAGCATCGTCAGCAGCGCGGCACCCTGAATCACCTGGATCAGGCGCAGCTGGCTGAACGAGTCCAGTGCCAGCCCGAACAACAGTCCGCTGACCACCATGCCGAGCAGCAGCATCACATACATCAAGGCGACCACCCGCGGGCGCAGATGCGGCGGAGTCAGGTCGGTGGCCAGTGCGAGGCCGGCGGTCTGGGTCGTCTGCATCCCGGCCCCGACCAGCAGGAAAGCCAGCGCCGCGCCCGCATGCCCGATCCAGGCCGGGCCGTGGGTGTCGCCGGACAACACGATCAGCGCAAACGGCATGATCGCCAGCCCGCCGAACTGCAGCAGCGTGCCGATCCAGATATAGGGCACCCGCCGCCAGCCGAGGAAC
>JANNNE010000276.1:0-15355 GCA_031398385.1 Ideonella sp. | reverse complement strand
TGGTCGAGCCGCTCGCTACCGCTCGGATGACTTTGCATCAGCTGCCCGACGGCCGGCCGTTGCGCTTCGTCGACCAGAAAGCTCAACTGGCGGCGCGGCGCGAAGCCGGCGGCCGCGGCCATCAGCAAGCCCAGCTCATCGGCTTCCAGTTCGTATTGCTGCAGCGCGAACTGGATCGCCTTGTACAGGCCGAAGTTGTGGCCGAGCTCGACATACATGTCGGCTACGTTGCGCTCGACACCGGCGGGCAGCAGCATCCTGGCGACATGCAGGGTCTGGCGTTCATGTTCGAGGATGGCGTGGGCCATCTCGTGAGCCAGCACAAAGGCCAGGGAGGGGTCGTCGGCGGCGCTGGACGCAATGAAGGCTTCGGAGATCACCAGCGAACCATCGGGCAGCGCCATCGCTTCGACGCCCGGTGTCCGCACGACCTGCAATGACCAGCGCAGCGAGCCCGCCCGAGGCGTCTGCCAGCGCGCGACCTCGACCAGGCGTTCGAAGATGCCTTGCACGCGTTCGCACGGCAGCGCGCAGCCAAGTTCGCCGTCGCTGGTGGCGCGCCGGATCACGGCCCGCAGATTGACCGCACCGGCCCGCTCGACCTCGGCGGCCGACCAGTTGAGCGCGACCGGGTCATAGGCCTGTTGCACCCAGACATCCCGCGGCGGCGCACAGGCAGCGTACAACCAGGTGATCAACCCGGCGAATCCGACCAGACCATTGCGCCAACGCCGTTGCAAAGCCGATCCCCCGAAACCGCGGACAGCTCATCATGACAGTTCTGCACAAGCATGCAAACCGTTTGTTGCGTTTATCGGGTGCCAGACCCGGGTTCGCAACCCGGACCAAACCCGCAATCCGGTGCCGGCCGGGATATTCGTGCCCGAGGTCTACTGAGTGCGGCGGCGGGCGGCGTGGGGCGGGTTCGAGTTTGCGGCGATCGTGCGCGGCTTCAGTCGAGCGTCGATCGGCCGATATCCAGGTTTCCCTCTCCACGAAAGGCAGTCTATGGATGCCGTCAACCGCACCACCGTTTCCAACGCGTCGGCCGCCGATCTCGGCACGGTGCAGGGTACCGCAGCGCTGTTGATGCTGAAGAAATCGATGACCGCGCAAGCGACATCGGCAGCCCAACTGATCGCAGCCCTGCCGCAGCCGGCACTCGCCACCTCGGGGCACCTGGGGACACAACTCAATGCCGTGGCGTGAGTCCTGATTTCGGACGGCGACCGCGGTTCAGAACCGCTTGCCCGATGGCCCAGACCAGGCCGAAGCCGGCCCCATACAGGTGGGCCTGAGCAACCACGGTGCCGCCGATCAGCCCGAACTGTGAATCGGGCGATTCAACGATCAGCTGCCAGGCCATGCGGGCCAGCACCAGCAACAGCACGACCAGCGCGGCACGGTCACCGCGCCAGGCCTGCGGCCCCAGCACACAGACAAACAAGCCGTAAACCACGCCCGACAGTCCAACATAGTTCGGAACCTCCGGCGATGCGAGCAGCAGCAGGATGCCGACGCCCAGTCCGATCGCAGCGCTCGCACCCCACCAGAACCACCCCGGCAGACGACCGCGCGCGAACAGCACACACAGGCCGAACGCCGCCAGGTTGAGCAGGCTATGGGTCCAGCCGAGGTGAACGAAGTGGGCACTGAGCAGGCGCCAGAGCTGGCCCGCCTGCACGGCGGCATGTTCGTAGCGCAGAACCGCACGCACCGGCGCGTCACCGGCCTGCAGTACCAGCACCAGCACCGCGAGGCATGCGGGCGAGAGCCAACCGGCAGTGTTGCCGGCCGACGAGTCGGCGCATGAATGGATCACAGGGCTACTGCTGGGAAACTGGATTCCCTGGAGTAGAGCACGCGAGCGGTACAAATCGACGATGCCTCGGGCTGCTTGGCCAGAGACCGGTGTAGCGCGCACAACAGCGCTGCAGCGGCCAGTCCGCCATCGCTCTGCGAGCCGGCAAAATACCGCCGATGTCACACGACGTCGCGCAATTTCTGCCCTCGCTGCTCGCGGCAGAATGTTGCGAGCGTTGGCGGCGCGAGATCGAAGCGGCCATTGAGCGAGGCCGCAGGCTTGAAGACGACCCGGACTTTTCGCGCCACAGCTCCTCGATCCGTCTTCGCGCACTGCGCGGCGGGCATGACGCAATCGATCTTCAGGGTATGGCTCGTCAAACTTGGCACGACCCGCTTCGATCGATGGTGCAGTCGATGCTCGGGCCGCACGCGGCCTTGCTCGCCGACCAGTGTTGGGGGCGCCGCCAGTTCGCGCCAGGTCGCTACCCCGACGGCCATGCCGCCCATGTCTGGCACCAGGACGGCGCGCTGTATTTCGATTTCGTCACGCCGTATCCGGCCGATGCGCTGCTGAAGCTGGTGACCTGCTGGATCGCGCTGACCCCCTGTGGCGAAGACGCGCCCGGCTTGGAACTGATGCGCCAGCCGCTGCCAGACCTGCTGCCGCCCGCTGAACTCGATGCAAGGCGGGTCGACGAGCGGTTCGCGGCGGCTACCTTCTGGCGCCCCGTCTGCCAACCCGGCGACGCCATCGTGTTCAGCGGCGGCACGCTGCATCGCACCCATGTTGCACCCGGCATGCACGAGGATCGCACCAGCATCGAACTGCGATTTGTCGCCGCCGACGACGACACAGCGCGCCTTCGCGACGAGCGCATCGTGCCCATAGCGCCCATAGCGCCGCAGGAACGAGTTTCCTGAATCGGCCCTACCTTGAGGTGCACCCCAGCCTGTTGGACGCCCCCTACGCCCCGCATGCGGGTCGCGTACCGGTGGCGCCATGTTGCTGAGCATGCCGTCATGAACAGCGGCCTCGGTGCTTACCGACCAGCACCTCATCCGCCATGCGACCGCGCCGATCGGGTGCAGGCGATGCGCCGGCATCGTAATGTCCGGCAGTGCATCGCTGGAGGGCGTGCGCACAGGACAACCGATTTGGTCAGAACTGGGTCGGCCTACGGGCAGTTGGCCAATTGAGCTCAGCCGAGCGGTTTGCGCTACCGGCTTCTACCGCGCCTATACAAAGCCGTGCTACAAAGCCAACTTCTTCAACCCGCGGTGCCCCGGGGCGATAGAAGTGGTGCCGGAGAGAGGAGTCGAACCCCCGACCTTCTCATTACGAATGAGCTGCTCTACCAACTGAGCTACACCGGCACGTCAGCCCAACAGTATAGCGGGGCGCGAAACATGGTTTGCGTGCGCGGCACCTCAGCGCGCGCAGCGCCCGCACAGGACGCCAAGCTCGCGCGGGCGCTGATCAACCCGCCTCGCGGTGATACCCCGTCACCCGCTCGACCTCGTTCTTCGAGCCCAGCATCACGCTGATGCGTTCGTGCAGCTTGTTCGGCTGCAGGTCGAGGATGCGTTGCCGGCCATCGGTGGCCGCGCCACCGGCCTGTTCGATGATGAAGGCCATCGGATTGGCTTCGTAGAGCAGGCGCAGCTTGCCGGCCTTTTCGGGTTCGCGCTTGTCCCAGGGGTACATGAAGATGCCGCCGCGGCTCATGATGCGGTGCACGTCGGCCACCATGCTGGCGATCCAGCGCATGTTGAAGTCCTTGCCGCGCGGGCCGTCCTTGCCGGCCAGGCATTCGTCGATGTAGCGCGTCATCGGATCGGACCAATGGCGCTTGTTGCTCATGTTGACCGCGAACTCGGCGGTATCGGGCGGTACCTGCACCGCATCATGGGTCAACATGAAAGTGCCCTGCTCGCGGTCCAGCGTGAACATCGCGACACCGGCGCCGAAGGTCAGCACCAGCGTGGTCTGCGGTCCATAGACGCAATAACCGGCGGCGGCCTGCTGGCGTCCGGGTTGCAGGAAATCGGCCTCGCTGACTTCGGTGTCGTTGTCGGGCTTCGTCAACACCGAAAAAATGGTTCCGATGCTGACATTGACATCGATGTTGCTCGAGCCGTCGAGCGGATCGAACAGCAGCAGGTATTCGCCCTTCGGGTAGCGGTGCGGGATGATGTGGATGTCGTCCATCTCCTCGCTGGCCATTGCCGCCAGATGTCCGCCCCATTCGTTGGCTTCGATCAGCACCTCGTTGGCGATGATGTCGAGCTTCTTCTGGACTTCACCCTGCACGTTCTCGGATTCGGCCGAACCCAGCACGTCACCGAGAGCGCCCTTGCCGACCGCGATGCTGATGCGCATGCAGGCCCGGGCGACCACATGGATCAACTGCCGCAGATCGGCCGGTATGCGGCCGGTGCGACGCTCGTTCTCGACCAGGTAGCGGGTCAGGCTGATCGGTTTGCCGGCTTCGGTCATGGCTGTGATTCCAGGGCTCGCGAGACGATTTCCCGCACGTCGTTCGACAGATCGGGCCTGGCGGAGACCCGCTGTACCGCCAGCAGCGCTGCAGCGCGGTACGGCTGCGCCAGCTTGGCCCAACGGTCCATCACGCGCGCCAGGCGGGATGCGAGCTGCGGGTTGAAGGCATCGATCTCGATCACCCGGTCGGCCCAGAACTGATAGCCGGCACCATCCTCGCGGTGAAAGGCGCCGGGGTTGCCATTGCAGAACGACGACACCAGGCTGCGCGCCCGGTTCGGATTCTTCAGGCTCATATCAGGGTGCTTCATCAAGGCCTTGACGCCGGCGAAAACCCGGCCGTCGCGCTCGGGCGCCATGGCCTGCAAGGCAAACCATTTGTCGATCACCAGCGCGTCGTCGTGGAACTGGCGGTGGAAGCGCTCGAGCGCCGGCACCGCGAGATCGGCATGTGAATCGACCAGTGCCGCCAGTGCACCCAGCCGGTCGGTCATGTTGGCGGCATCCTTGAACCGCTGGTAGGCACGGCCGGGCCAGATCGCATCGCCTGTCGCGGCCGCATCGAGACACAACATCGACAGCGCGAGGTTGGCCAGCGAGCGTTTGCCGGCCGATTGCGCATCGGGCCGATACGGTCCGGCGACCTGGCAGGTTTCGAAGGCCTTGCGCCAGCTTGGTGCCAGCGCCTGAGCCAGCTGCAGTTGCATGGCCGCTCGCGCGGCGTGGATGCGCGCCGGGTCGAAGGGATTGAGCTGCTCGGCAACATAGGCCGGCCCCGGGATGCTCAGCACCGCCGATTTGAACGAGGGGTCGATTTGCGCATCATCGAGCAATGCACGCATCGCATCGACGAACGCGGTGTCGAGTTGCAGCACCACCGGGCCCTCCGCTTTCACCGCCGTCAGCAGGCGCTTCAGTGCCAGACGCTGACCGGCTTCCCACCGGTTGAACGGATCGACATCATGGCGCAGCAGCACCATCAGGTCGTTGTCGCCCAGCCCGTCGTCCAGGATCACCGGTGCCGAGAAACCGCGCAGCAGCGACGGCACCGGCCGATCGGCGACCGCCTCGAACTGCAGCACGGTCTCGCGCTGGTCGATCACCAGCAGGCGTTCGGTGGTTGCAGGCTGGTCAGCAGACTCGCCGGCCAGTCGCAACGCAATCGGCATGCCGCCGGGCCCGATCAGACCGATTGCCAACGGAATCAGCATCGGTTCGGCCAGCGGCAGGCCCGCACTCGTCTGCGGGTCCTGACGCAAGCTCAGCGTATAGCGCTGCTGCGCCTCGTCGTAGTCGCCGCGCGCCTGCAGCCGGGGTGTCCCGGCCTGCCGATACCAGCGCTTGAAGGCATCGAGCCGATCCGCCAGCGCACTGCCCGGGTTCGCATCCGCAACGGCCTGCGCAAAGTCGTCACAGGTGACGGCCTGGCCATCGTGGCGCTCGAAATAGAGGCTCATGCCCTTCGCGAAGCCGGCGCGGCCAACCAGCGTCTGCATCATGCGCACCACCTCCGCGCCCTTTTCGTAGACGGTCGGGGTGTAGAAGTTGTTGATCTCGATATATTGATCCGGCCGCACCGGATGCGCCATCGTGCCGGCATCTTCGGGAAACTGCAGCTGGCGCAGCACACGAACCGCCTCGATGCGCTTGACCGCGCGTGCGCTGGCCGCCCGCGCCGCCGCCTCCCCGCTGCTCGGGTCAGCCGCAGGGCCAATCATGTCCATGCTGAATTCCTGATCGCGGAAAACCGTCAGGCCCTCTTTCAGGCTCAGCTGGAACCAGTCGCGACAGGTGATCCGGTTGCCGGTCCAGTTGTGAAAATATTCGTGGCCTACTACGCTCTCGATGTCGGCGAAATCATCATCGGTCGCGGTTGATGCTGTGGCCAGCACATACTTCGTATTGAAGATGTTCAGGCCCTTGTTCTCCATCGCGCCCATGTTGAAGTCGCCGACGGCGACGATCATGAAACGTTCCAGATCGAGCGGCAGATTGAAGCGGGCTTCGTCCCAGATCACGCTGGCGATCAGCGAGTTCATCGCATGCTCGGTCTTGTCGAGGTCGCCGCGCCGCACGAACACCTGCAGCAGATGATCCTTGCCGCCGCGGCTGCGGATGTGCTGCTCGCGCACCACCAGATCGGCCGCTACCAGCGCGAACAGATAGCTCGGTTTCGGGAACGGATCGTGCCATCTGGCGAAATGCCGGCCACCGTCCATGTCGCCCTGTTCGACCAGGTTGCCGTTCGACAGCAGCACCGGATAACTCGCCTTTTTGGCGCGCAGGCACACGCTGTAGACCGCCATCACATCGGGGCGATCGAGGAAGAAGGTGATGCGCCGGAAGCCCTCGGCCTCACACTGCGTGAAGAATCCGCCCCCGGAGGTGTACAGGCCCGACAGCTGGGTGTTCTTGTCCGGCGCACAGGTGTTGCGGATCTCCAGGCTGAACGGCCCGGGCGGCAGGTCCTGCGCGCTGTCGATCACCAGCGCATCGGCCTCGTGCCGGAACGACACGCTTTCGCCATTGATCTGCACCCGCATCAGGTTCAGACCCTCGCCGTGCAGCCGCAACGGCTGCGCCGCCACCGCTTCGTTGCGCTCGATCTGCATCTTGTTGATCACCAGCGTCTTCGCCGGATCCAGATCGAACGTCAGATCGACCGAGCGGATCCAGTAGGCCGGCGCCACATAGTCTTCGCGACGGATCAGCGTCGCCATTCCCTCTCTCATCATCATCTCCTCAATTCTTTTCGTGCCCACTATGACGGGGGATCCAGCCGGCCATTGCCGCATCGAGCCGGTAACGCCCGGCAGATCCGGCTCTGCCAAGCCGCCAAGCCGCGCCCCCTGGGGCCGCGACCGAGCAACTGGCAGATCGTCAATCTCAAATGCCTTGCTTCAGGCTCGCTTCGATGAATCCGTCCAGATCGCCGTCCAGCACCTTCTGGGTCGCTGAAACTTCGTAGCCGGTGCGCAGATCCTTGATGCGGCTGTTGTCCAGCACGTAGCTGCGGATCTGGTGGCCCCAGCCGACATCGGTCTTGGTGTCCTCGAGCTTCTGCTGCTCTTCCTGGCGCTTGCGCATCTCGTGGTCATACAGCCGCGAGCGCAGGCGTTTCCAGGCCACGTCGCGGTTGCTGTGCTGGCTGCGGCCATCCTGGCACTGCACCACGATGCCGGTCGGGATGTGCGTCAGCCGCACCGCCGAATCGGTCTTGTTGATGTGCTGGCCGCCGGCGCCACTGGCGCGGAAGGTATCGGTGCGGACATCCGACGGATTGATCTCGATCTCGATCGAATCATCGACCTCCGGATAGACGAACAGCGACGCAAAACTGGTGTGCCGGCCGCCCGACGAATCGAACGGGCTCTTGCGCACCAGCCGGTGCACGCCGGTTTCGGTGCGCAGCAGGCCGAAGGCGTAATCGCCGTCGACCTTGATCGTTGCACTCTTGATGCCGGCGGTGTCGCCCGGCGTCTCGTCTTCCAGCGTGGTCGTGAAGCCCTTGCGCTCGCAATACTTCAGGTACTGGCGCAACAGCATCTGCGCCCAGTCGCAGGCCTCGGTGCCACCGGCGCCGGCCTGAATGTCGATGAAGCAGTTGCTCGGGTCGGCCGGGTTATTGAACATGCGGCGGAACTCCAGTTCCTTGATCGTCGCCTCGAGCTTGTCGGCGTCCTTCTCGATCGCCAGCAAGCCGTCGAAGTCGTCGTCGCCCTTCGACATCTCGAACAACTCGGTGTTGTCGGACAGGTTGCTGGTCAGGTGGTCGATGGTCTCGACCACGTTCTCCAGCAATCGTTTTTCGCGGCCCAGTTCCTGGGCGCGCTTGGGCTCGTTCCAGACCGTCGGGTTCTCGAGCGCGGCGTTGACCTCGTTCAGTCGCAGTGCTTTGCGATCGTAGTCAAAGATACCCCCGGAGGGCAGCGGTCCGTTCGCTCAGATCAGCGATCTTGTTGCCGATGGCATTGATGTGTTCGACGTCCATGGTGCGGTCCTGTGACTCATGCGTAAAGACAGGATTTTTGCACGTCGCTCCGGCGTCACTCGACAAAGCGCTGCAGATGCCCCGCCAGCGTCTCGGGCTGATCATGGTGAAGCATGTGCCCCGCCTCGGCCAGCACGACCCGCTCGACCTGGGGCACGACCGCGAGGCGAGCCTCGAAATCGCTGCGCGGATAACGGCCGCCCCAGTGGCTGTCGATGTCGCTCGAAGCGCCTTCGACCCACAACAAGGGCGCGCGGATCGCGGCCCAGCAGGCGATCGCTTCTTCGCGCCGATACAGCACCGGATTGATGCGCCGATGCGCCGGATCCCCCAGGATGTCCCACAAGCCATCGGCGGCCTTGACGGCCCAGTGCCCGGCCAGCCACGCAGCCCGCTGCATCGACAGGCGCGGATTCGTCTTGCGTAATCGCGACGCGACGCCTTCGAGGTTGTCGTAGCGACGCAGGCGCGGCGCCTCCTTCAATTCATCCAGCCACTTGACATAGCGTTCGGGCGCCTGCGCCGGGTCGGACGCCGGCAGGCCGAAGCCTTCGAGGTTGATCAGGCGGCGCACCCGCTGCGGCCGGATGCCGGCATAGAACATCGCGATGTTGCCGCCCATGCTGTGCCCGAGCAGGTCGATCACCTCGCTGAGTTCGCCCTCGGCGATCAGGCGGTCGATCACGCCGTCGAGGTCGCCCAGGTAATCCGGGAACCAGTAGCTGTCGGCGCCCGACGAATCGCTGAGACCGAAGCCGCGCCAGTCGAGCGCGACGATGTGGCGGTCGTCTGCCATCGCGTCGACCATGAACTGGAACGACGCGCCAACATCCATCCAGCCATGCATCAGCAACAGGCTCGGCTGCTGGCTGCCGGCCTGTGATGCATCACCCCAGATCCGCAGGTGCACACGCAAACCGCGCACCTCGATGAACTGGCTGCGCGCCGGGCGACGCTCGAGGTAGGGTTCGAATCGGGGGGCTGCGGCATGTTCAGACATGACGGCACTCTACGTGAAGCCGAGGCGGGCCGCTTCAAGGGGTGCGCAGCGGCTCACGCGGGGCGACAATCGCCGCATGAACGACATCGGCTCGAACCGCCCCGCCACGACGACCCCGCCTGCGTTTGCGCTGCGACCCGCCCGTGCCGACGACTGCAGCGCCATCGTCGGCCTGATCCGGGAGCTGGCCGAGTTCGAACATCTCGGCCATCTGGTCAAGGTGACGCCCGAGCAACTGCAGCGGCAGCTGTTCGGCGAACGTCCGGTTGCCGGGGCGATCGTTGCCGAGATCGACGGCGGCACCGTCGTCGCGTTCGCCTTGTTCTTCACCAACTTCTCGACCTTCCTCGGTCAGCCCGGGCTGTACCTCGAAGACCTTTACGTGCAGCCGGCACAGCGCCAGCGGGGCATCGGGCAGGCCTTGTTGAAGCACCTGGGCGCGCTGGCGGTCGAACGCGGCTGCGGCCGTTTCGAATGGAGCGTGCTCGACTGGAACGTCCATGCGATCGCGCTGTACCAGAAGATGGGTGCGGTGGTGATGCCGGAGTGGCGCATCTGCCGCGTCACCGGCGAGGCCCTGCAGGCCTACGCCAGGGACTGACGAGCGGCGAGCCCGTTGCGCGCGCCCGAGCTGCCGAGGAGCCCAAAAAACATGCCCAGCCAACACACCGCCACCGGTCGGTCCGCCGCTCCGGCCTCGACCCGCGCGGATCCGCAGCATGCCGATCACTACGACGCGATGCACGCGGCGTTCCGCTGGGTGGTGCCGGCAGACTTCAACATCGCGCAGGCCTGCTGCGGCCGCTGGGCCCGCGAGACGCCGCAGGCCATCGCCATCCACCACGAAACCGAGGCAGGCGACCGCTGCAGCATCACCTACGGCCAGTTGCAGCAGGACGCCAACCGGTTGAGCCACCTGTTGCAGGGCCTCGGGGTGGGCCGCGGCGACCGGGTCGCAATCGTGATGCCGCAACGCCCGGAGACCGCGGTCGCCCACATCGCGATCCAGCAGCTGGGCGCGATCGCGATGCCGCTGGCGATGTTGTTCGGCCCCGACGCGCTCGAATACCGGTTGCAGAACAGCGCCGCCGCGCTGGCGATCGTCGACGAAAGCGCCATCGCCAACCTGCTGCTCGCGCGCCCCCAATGCCCGCAGTTGCGCAGCGTGCTGGCGGTCGGCGCCGCCCAAGGCCAGGGCGACCTCGACTGGGATCCGTCACTGCCGCAACACCCCGCCACGTTCACACCGGTTGCCACCGCCGCCGGCGACCCGGCCATCCTGATCTACACCAGCGGCACCACCGGCCCCGCCAAAGGCGCCCTGCTGCCCCAACGCGCGCTGATCGGCAACCTGAGCGGCTTCGTCTGCAGCCAGAACTGGTTCGGGTTCGACCCAATCTCCGCGCGTCCCGGTAAAGGCCCTCTTCCCCAGGGGAAGAGGGAGCGGGAGATGGGGGGCGTGACGATCAACCCGCAGGGCGAAGCCCCGGGGAAGAGGGGGCGGGCGATGGGGGGCGTCAAGCAGGGCCTCGGCGCAGCCGCCGGGCTCCAGGAAACGCCCTGCGTTTTCTGGAGCCCGGCGGACTGGGCCTGGACCGGCGGCCTGCTGGACGCCCTGCTTCCGACCCTCTATTTCGGCCGCGAGATCGTCGCCTGGCAGGGCCGCTTCTCGCCGGACAAGGCGTTCGAGCTGCTCGAGCGCTACCGCGTGAGCCACACCTTCCTGTTCCCGACCGCATTGAAGGCGATGATGAAAGCCGTGCCGCAACCGCGCTCACGCTACCGGCTGCAACTGCAGGCGATCATGAGCGCCGGCGAGGCGGTCGGCGACGCCGTGTTCGGATACTGCGAAAACGAACTCGGCGTCACTGTGAACGAGATGTTCGGCCAGACCGAAATCAACTACATCGTCGGCAACTGCGCGATGAACGATCGGCGTCACGGCCATGGGGTCGGCTGGCCGGCGCGTGCCGGCAGCATGGGCCGGCCCTATCCGGGCCACCGCATCGAGGTGATCGACGACGCAGGTCAGCCCTGCCCGCGCGGCACACCCGGCGATGTGGCCGTGCACCGCCTCGACCGCCACGGCGAGCCGGATCCGATCTTCTTTCTCGGCTATTGGCACAACGACGACGCAACCCGCGGCAAGTTCACCGGTGATCCGTCGAACAGTTGGTGCCGCACCGGCGACACCGCCGTGATGGACGCCGACGGCTACCTCTGGTACCAGGGCCGCAGCGACGACATCTTCAAGGCCGCCGGCTACCGCATCGGCCCGAGCGAGATCGAGAATTGCCTGGTCAAGCACCCGGCCGTCGCCAACGCGGCGGTGGTGCCCAAGCCCGACGCGGCACGCGGTGCGCTGGTCAAGGCCTATGTGGTCCTGGCGCCTGGCCACAGTGCCAGCCCGCAACTGATCGAGCAGCTGCAGCAACATGTGCGCGGGCGTCTGGCCCCGTATGAATATCCGAAAGAGATCGAGTTCATCGACGCGTTACCGATGACCACCACCGGCAAGGTGCAGCGCCGCGTTTTGCGGCTGCAGGAAGAACGCCGCGCCGCAGCAGCCGCTGCGGACGTCGCCGGCTCGGCTTGATCCGGGCAGGCGTGAGCCACACGAGCCGGTGCAGCCCATAAACTGGCGCCCATGAGCACACTCGAACCTGTTTCCCTCGGCCGCAGCGATCTGCGCGTGACGCCGATCTGCCTGGGCACCATGACCTTCGGTGAACAGGTCGATCAGACCGCCGCCTTCAAAATCCTCGACCGCGCGGTCGAGCTCGGCATCAACTTCGTCGACACCGCCGAGATGTATTCGGTGCCGGCACGGGCCAAGACCTTCGGCGCCACCGAAACCATCATCGGCAACTGGTTCGCCGCCCGGCCCGGCGATCGCGAACGAATTGTGCTCGCCACCAAGGCGGCCGGTCCGTCGCGCAACATGGACTGGATCCGCAACGGCAGCCCGGACCTGAGCGCGGCCGATATCGTCGAGTCATGCAACAACAGCCTGCGCCGCCTGCGCACCGATGTCATCGACCTGTACCAGATCCATTGGCCGAACCGCAACGTGCCGGCGTTCGGCAACCTGTATTTCGACCCGGCCGCCGAACGCGAGCAGACCTCGGTGCTGGAACAGCTGCAGGCGCTGGACGGACTGGTAAAGGCGGGCAAGGTGCGCGCCATCGGGCTGTCGAACGAGACACCTTGGGGAGTGAGCGAATTCATCCACCAGGCCGATCGCCACGGCCTGCCACCCATCGCGACGGTGCAGAACCCGTATGCGCTGACCAACCGATCGGTCGACAACGCGCTCGACGAGACGCTGTTCCGCCACCAGGTTTCACTGCTGGCCTACTCGCCCCTCGCCTTCGGCACGCTGACGGGCAAATACGACCAGGTTGCACCCGAACAGGCCGACCCTGCAGTCGGCCGACTGGCGATCTTCGAATCGATGCGCAATGGCCGCTGGGCACGTGCCGAGGCGCGGGTCGCGGCCGGCAAATACAACGCCTTGGCCCGCCGCCACGGCCTGACACCGACCCAGCTGGCGATCGGCTTTTGCGTCGGATCATGGCGGGTGGCGAGCACCATCATTGGTGTCACGAGCGCGGCCCAGCTGGCGGAGAATGTGGCGGCCGCAGAAACCACCTTGTCGTCTGAATTGCTGAGCGAGATCGATGCGATCCGCCAGCAGCACCGCGACCCGGCACAGTAACGGACGATTCGATCGGTGCGGCTGAACCTGCGCCGCAAGCCGCTCAGAGCAGCACGCTCTTGCCAACGAACAGGATCGGGCCGGTCGGTCGACCGATCGGCGATCCGCCTTCCGGTTCCAGCGTCAATTCGAACAGTTGCCGCGCCTCGAGCGTCGGCAGGCGGCTCGACGGCAGCTCGACAACCTGGCCTGCATTGACGAGGCCGAGCGAGGTCGGCCCGGCCGCGCCCTCGGCCTTGGTCCAGAACTGCAACACCTTGCCACTCGGCACCGGCGTGGTTCCGGCTATCGGCACCAGCCTGACCGTTCCGCCGGCGGTCGCCTCGACGACCCAGCCCGCCGACTGATCGGCAGGTGACTGCAGCACCGCCAGATAACGCGGCTCGTTCGACGGCGCTGCCGTGCGCAACAACACGATGGTGGCGAGCAGCAGCGAGGCCGCAATCGCCAGTCCGCCGCCGAGCGGCCAGCGGCGCAGACGGTGCCAGAACGAATCGTTGGCGGCCTCCGGCTTGCCTGCCAACGCGATTGGCAACACCACTGCGGCATCGATCATGCGCCGCTCGATCGATGGCCAGACACCGGCCGAAGGCTCGACCGGCGCAATTTTCAAAGCCAGCCCGAGCAATCGATCCTGCCAGGCGTACACCTCGGCCTGCAGGCCGCGATCGGCCAGCAACGTCTGCTCGAAACGCGCGCGCGCGGCCGCATCGAGCGTGCCCAGCACATACTCGCCGGCCGATGCGCTGCGCTCCTGCGGATCGTCGAGATTCACGACAGACACTCCTTCAGCATCAGCAGCCCGCGGCGTATCCACGACTTGACGGTGCCGACCGGGGTGGCCAGCGCGGTCGCGATCTGCTCATGCGTATAACCGTCGACAAAAGCGAAGACGATGCATTCACGCTTCTTGTCGTCTAGCGACTCCAGGCAGCGGTTCAGCGATGCGCTGTCGGCCAGGGGTTCAGCGGCGCCCAGACTGGTCTGCACCTGGGCATCGGCCAAGGCTTCCAAGTCATCTCCGGCCGGCACCTCGCGGCGCTTTCTTGCTTCGTCGAGTGCACGGTGGCGCACCACGGTATAGATCCAGCCACGCGCCGAACCAAGCGTGCGCTGGTAGGTCTGTGCACGTTGCCAGATCTGCAGGAAAGCATCCTGCAAGACATCGTGTGCGGTATCCCGATCGCGCACGATGCGCGTCGCCACACCCAGCAACCAACGCCCTTCGCGCTCGTACAACATGCGCAGCGCGAACCGCTCGCCTCGCGCACACGCCTCGAGGGCTGATTCGTAATCGAAACCGTCGCGAGAAGTACCGGTACTGGCCATGGACGGCGATTGTGACAGCGCGCCGGCATCGCGAGGATGCCGGCGCGCCGCTCCGGTTGCAGCTTCAAACTGCAACCGGAGGCCTTTCAAACTGGCGTCCGATCAGTAACGGATCGCCAGATCGATCAGCGCGGCACCGCTCGCGCCACCGATCCGGGCGGCATCGGCTGCCAGGCCGCGATACAGCGTCGCCGCACCGGTTGTCAGCGACACCGAATACAGCGAGGTCGGCCCGGTAGCGCCCGCGCGCAGGGCAGCCAGCGCCAGACCATTTCCGCCACCGGCGATGTCGAACGCAGCCATGCCGCTGATCGCGACCCCGAGCGGGCCGACATCAACCAGCGTGCCGTTGTTCGGCGGGTTCTGCAGCGACAAGACGTCGAGGTTATCGTCGAAGTCGTACAGCATGGTCGTCGTGGTGCCGGCGAAGCTGTTGGTGTAGGCCCCGGCAATCACCGATGCCGGCGCTGCGCGGTTGATATCACCGTCGGTTGTCGTGGCGCCGGTGTCGACGTTGATGCGCAGGTTCTGGCCGGTGTTGCTGACCACCCGCAGCCTATCGGCGACCGGGTTGAAATCGACCGTGAAAACCGTTCCGTTGACCGAGGTGTACGGCGCGGTGGTGTCGGTCGAATCCGCAGTCAGCCCGGCACGGAAAGTTGCGACGCCGGTTGCCGGGTCGATGGTGTACAGACGGCCGCCGGTCGCGAACGCATACAACATGCCGTTGGCGGGACGGAAATCGATGCCCAGAATCCTGTCACCAGCGCCAAGGCCGGTCACGGCCGTGGTGGTGGTGATCGTATTCGGCGTGGCCGGATTGAACGACAGCAGTCGGTTGTCGGCAGTCAGGCCGATCGCGGTCGGGTTCGCCGACTGCCTCAGGGCCAGGCCACGCAGCGCCTCGCCACCAGCCACCGCGCCGCCGGCAACGACGGTCGCCGCGCCCGTGCTCAGGTTGACGGTGTACAGCGAGGTTGTGCCTCCGACCGTCAGTGCCGCATAGCCGGT
>JANNNE010000225.1:0-4350 GCA_031398385.1 Ideonella sp. | reverse complement strand
GTTCCTGAACAAGTGCGACGATGCCGAACGGCCGATCGTTGCCGAATATTTCCAGCGCTGCTTCGATATGGAACTCGCGGAGTCGCTGCAACACCCGAGCGGCCCTTCGGCGTGAACACACCAACGCTGGCGACGCCGGCTTCCACGCGGGCGCAGCAGCGCATCGAGGAGTTGTGCGCGGCCTCGATCCGAGCGATCAGCGGCGAGCGCGACCTGTATTTCCGCTCGCGCCGGTTGCACCGCGGCAACCGGGCGCTGCCGCTGTTCGGCCCGCACCTGCAGCCATCACTCGAACACGACGACTTCGCATCGTTTCGCGGTGCCGCCGACGGTATCGCGCTGCGACTGCGCTGGTCCGACGCCGCGCTGCACCGCAGCCTGTGCCCCACCGACCCGGTGCAACGCTGGGTGTTCGAACTGCTCGAGCAATGCCGGGTCGAGGCGATGGCCGGCGCGGACATGCCGGGCATCGCCAGCAACCTGCGGCACCGCTTCGAAGCCTGGTCGGCCGAGTTCCACCACAGCCGGCTGACCGAGACCACTCGCGGCATGTTGCTGTACACCGTCGCCCAGGTGGCGCGCAGCTGGCTCACCGGCCAGCGGGTGTTCGAGGAAACCGAAGACCTGATCGAGTCGACGCGCATTTCGCTGTCGCCGCTGATCGGCACCGCACTTGCCGGACTGCGGCGCGAACGGCTCAACCAGGCGGCGTTCGCGGTGCATGCGCTGGTGATTGCGCAGCGCATCACCGAACGCCTGCGGATGGACATCGATGCCGCCCGCGCGGCGGGTGCCGCGGACGGTGGGGACGACGAGCCGGACGAGGCCGACCGCGATGCCGGCTTCAGCCTTCTGATTGATTTCGACGCCGAAGTCGATGACGGCATCGCCACGGTGGCCAGCGGCCAGAGCAAGACGCTGACCGATGCCGATTCGGGATACCGCGTGTTCACGACCGCGTACGACAGCGAGTTGCTCGCAGCCAGCCTGGTGCGCCGCGCCGAGCTTGACGAATTCCGCGAACGGCTAGATCGCCGGATTGCGGCCCAGGGTCTGAACGTCACGCGTCTGTCACGGCGTCTGCAGGCCCTGCTGGCGCGGCCGGTCATCGAAGGCTGGGACGACGAACAGGAGGCCGGCCGAATCGACGGGCGCCGGCTGACGCGGCTGATCACGTCGCCCGCCGAGCGGCGGCTGTTCCGCACCGATCGGCAGGTTGCGCGCGCCGACAGCGTCGTCGGTTTCCTGATCGATTGTTCAGGGTCGATGAAGCAGCACATCGAGGCCATCGCGATGCTGGTCGATGTGTTCGTCCGTGCGCTCGAATTGGCCGGCGTCGACAGCGAGGTGCTCGGCTACACCACCGGGGCCTGGAACGGCGGGCGGGTGATGCGTGAATGGCGCCGCGCCGGCAAATCGCCCTCCCCCGGTCGCCTGAACGAACGTCGCCACCTGATCTTCAAGGACGCCGAGCGTCCCTGGCGTCGGGCGCGGCGGGACATAGCCGCCTTGCTCAAGCCCGACATCTTTCGCGAAGGCATCGACGGCGAGGCGGTAGATTGGGCCTGCAACCGCCTGCTCGAACACGACCTCGGCGACGACGGACAGCGCCGTCTGTTGTTCGTCGTCTCGGACGGCAGCCCGATGGACGGCGCCACGGCGATGGCCAATGATGAACACTACCTTGATCAGCATCTGCGCGAAGTCGTCGAACGTCGATCGGCCGGCGGCGACGAAGTCGAGATCTACGGCATCGGCGTCGGTCTCGATCTGAGTCCCTATTACCGGCGCAACGTCGCACTCGACTTGACGGTTGCGCTGGGCAATCCGGTGTTCGATGAAATCCTGCAGTTGATCAGCGGAAGGGGTCGGCGCTGAGGTCAAGAGCTCGTCGGTTGCATCAAGATTCGCGGCAAAACCACATAGCAACTTGGCTGCCAGTTGACCAAGTACTTTCCCAGTGCCTCAAACACTTTAGCCAACTAACCGTTCAAGTGAAGCGGCAGCAGCAGTCAGTAAGCGTGGAGGGGCTCCGGTCCCTTCATGGCCCTGCTAGGCGACGACGATGTCGGCCTATTCGTATGCACGGGAGGTTTTACGAAAGATGCAGAGACTGAAGCACGAACCCAGGAGAAGCGTCGCGTCACTCTGATCGGGCTCGAGACGCTCTTTGACTTGTGGGACGAGCATTACGGCAAATTAACCGACCAGGCTCGACGTAGGCTGCCATTGCGGTCAATCCGCTTCCTAGCGCCGGGAGCTCCGTGCCATGAATCCCTACGACTTGATGAGGAAGTCCCCGAAGTTTTTGGCGTGGCAGCGCCTGCAGCAGTGCTTGCAGTGCAGCAACCGCGTCGCGCGTGCTCTGCGCATCGGGCTGAAGGCCGTGCAGCAACTGCCACGCCTTCAGCCGCAGGCGAAACAAGCGCACGGGCAAGGGCTCGCTGGGGTGATCAACCTCACCGTCTGGCTTGAGCTTGAAGTAGGCGAAATTCTTCCAGTGGTCGATGATCAAAAAGTCCTTCTTGATCTCGCCAGTGGCCTTGTCGACGTGGAGGCGTGTGCCGCGGCCGATCATCTGCCAGAACTTGACCTTGCTGAAGACAGGTTTGGCGAAGACCAAATTCTGAATGGCTGGAACGTCGACGCCTGTATCGAGCATGTCCACTGAAATGGCCACTCTCGGAAGGGTGCGGAATTTGAAGTCGTCGAGCGTGCTGTCGGCGCGCTCCATATGGCTGTCGATGATCTCAGCCATGCCTTGGCGTTGCAGCTCCGGGTACAGGCGATTGAAACTCTCGTATAGGCGTTTGGCGTGGGCGTGGCTGACTGCAAAAATGATGGACTTGTGAGGGAGCCCGCGAATGTCCTTGCGGCTCTTGTCCATAAACTCGCGCACCATGGCGTCGTTGGTCCCTTGGTTGATGACGCCTTTCTCGATGTCGGTGCCGTCGAAATTGAGCTCGTCGAGTTCTACGCCTTGATCGCGCGCCATCTGTTGCAGCGGCTGTGGCAGGGCGTCGCCTTGGATCCCCTTCAGCTGAAAATTGGTTTGCGCGTCCAGCACGCGGTAGTTCACGAGGTTCTTTTCATCGACGGCCTGCTCGTAGCTGTAGTAGTAGCTTGGTACGCTATCGCCGCAATCGAACAACTCGAAGGTGTTGTGGTCGATGTAGTCGGTCGGCGTTGCCGTCAGGCCGAGGTGAATGGCATTGAAGTGGTCAAAAACGGCCTTGTAGCGCTGGTAGATCGAGCGATGGCTCTCGTCGGCCACGATCAGGTCGTAGTAGCCCACTGACAGCCGCGAATACACCTGCATCATGCTGGGGTAGGTGGAAAACTGGATGCGTGCACCGGATGTTTCGCCAGACTCGATACGTGCCAGGCTTTCATTGGGCAAATGGGTCTTGAATTCCGACATGGCCTGGCGCACCAACTCCCGACGGTCCGCCAGGAAGAGCACGCGCTGCACCCGCTTCGCTCTCAGGAGGGCGTCAACAAGGGCGATGGTCGTTCGCGTCTTGCCTGTGCCGGTAGCCATCACCAACAGGAACTTTCGCTTGGCGGCGTCCACCCCTTCCGTGACACGGCGGATGGCTTCGTTCTGGTAGTCGCGGCCGGCGATGCCTGCGTTGATCGTGATGCTGTCTAAGGCCTGTGCGAACTGTCGTTGGTGGCGCAGACGCTCGAGATCGTCACGTGTGTAGAAGCCGGAGACCTTTCGCGGCGCGTAACGCGCGCGATCCCAGAACTGGATCTCTTTGCCGTTGGTGAGGAAGATGAACGGGTCGTGGTCGAACTTGGATTTGATGGCGTCGGCGTAGTCGGCGGCTTGACGCTTGCCGGCCAACTCGTCACGCGATGTCCGCTTGGCTTCGACCACAGCCAGCGGCTTGCCGTCGCTGCCGAGCAAAACGTAGTCTGCGAACTGCTGCCCGTCAAAAGTGCGGTCCGGCTCTTTGGTCATCAATACGAACTCTTCGACGAGGCTGCGGCGCGACTTGCTCCAGCCAGCTTGCGCCAGCTGGGTATCGATGACCTGCGAGCGCGTTGTGGCCTCGTTGGCGCTTGATGCAATCGACAAGACTGTTCTCCCCGCAGTCAATTTGATGCTGGCCACAGCCGAGCGAAATCGAACGAGAGCTGTCGATGGTGTCGAATCGACAGCAGATACACCGTGGCCCGGGCGTCCATTGCAGCGTAGAGCATCAGGTAGTCGCCGTGCAGGTACTCGCGCAAGGAATTTGCAGCGCCGGCCGGCAGCGCTGCAAGCCGGGTCAGTGCCTCAGCCGATTGCGGCGCGTTGTCAACGTAGCGCCGGCCGATGCGGGGAAACCGTGCCAGGTTAGG
>JANNNE010000170.1:0-1614 GCA_031398385.1 Ideonella sp. | reverse complement strand
GAGGTCGCAAAACGTTTGAAGGCCCGACCCCGTCGCCTAACCGGACCTGCACCGGGCTGGCTCGAACCCCAGACTGTCGCGCAGCGTGGCCCACTGATCTGGGCCGGTTGCAGCACGAACGGTAAAGAGGCCCGAATCGGTGACGATTCGAGGAGTCTTCCAGCCCTCGGTCGGGTGCATCTTGCATTCGGCCGATTCGGTGAACGCCCTGTGTGCCACCTGGCACTTTAACCACAGGAGCACCGTGATGGAAGACGATTTTGGAATGCGAGCGCTGTACCGGCGCGTGGCCGGTATCGACGTGCACCGAATGCAGCATGTGGTCACCGTGCTGCTCGAGCAACCCGACGGCTCGATGCAGCGCGAGACCCGACAGTTCGGCGGCTTTCGGCGCGACTGCCGCGAGCTTGCCGCCTGGCTGGTCGAGTTGCGCATCGAACTGGCGGTCATGGAGAGCACCGGCATCTACTGGAAAAGCGTGTACGCCCACCTGGAGAACGCCGGCGTCACCGCCTGGGTCGTCAACGCCCACCGGGTCAAGCACGTACCCGGTCGCAAGACCGACGTGGCCGACAGCGAGTGGCTGGCCGTGCTGGCGAGATTCGGCATGCTCAGGTCCAGCTTCATCCCGCCCAAGGATCTGCGCGAGTTGCGCCTGCTCTCGCGCTACCGGCGCAAACTGGGCGCGATGCGTGCCAGCGAGATCAACCGGCTGCACAAGATCCTCGACGACGGCGGCATCAAGCTCGGCGGCGTCGTCAGCGACATGGACGGCGTATCGGCGCGCGCGATGGTCGGCGCCTTGATCACCGGGCAACCGATCGAGCAGATGCTGGACCTGGCGCGCGGCAAGCTCAAGCAAAAGCGCGAGGACCTGCGGGCCAGCCTGGACGGCGACCTCAGCGCCCGGCACCTGTTCGTGCTCGGCCACATCGAGGCGCACATCCGCACGCTGCAGACCCAACTCGCCGAGATCGACGCCTACCTGCTCGACGCGATGCAGCCCTACGCCTGGGCGCACCCGTTGCTGCAGACCATCCCCGGCATCGACGAGATCGCCGCTGCGCTGATCTTGATCGAGATCGGCGACGACATGTCGCGCTTCGGCCGTGCCGAAAGCCTGGCTTGCTGGACCGCACTGAGCCCGGGCAACAACGAGAGCGCCGGCAAGCGCAAATCCGGCCGCACCGGCCATGGCAATTCGGTGATCCGCTCGATCCTGTGCGAATGCGCCAACGCGGCCCGATCGACCAAGAGCACGCTGGCGGCCAAATACCGCAGCCTGATGGTGCGCAAGTCGCACAAGAAATCCATCATCGCCGTCGCGCACAAGATGATCCGGTTGATCTACGTGTTGCTCAGTCGCCGCCAGCCCTATATCGACCAGGCTATCGATTACGCCGCCATCAGCGCGACCAAGAACGCGCCGCGCTGGATCAAGCAGCTCAGGAAGATCGGCCGCTGGCCGACTCCGAAAACCGCTGCTTCCTCCAGTGCTTGACCCAACGATCTGAGCCGCGCTGAATTCGAGGGGTCGGGCCCAGCGCATATTCATATCCCGCACTGCGGCGGGAGGATTGCTTGCGCCTGCGCAGTCATGGCTTTCACGGTAAC
>JANNNE010000164.1:0-25750 GCA_031398385.1 Ideonella sp. | reverse complement strand
ACCGCCGGCTCGGTGACGATGGCGCGGGCAATTGCCACCCGCTGCTGCTGGCCGCCGGACAGTTCAGCCGGGGTGTGGTGTTCCCAGCCTTTCAGACCGACCGCATCCAGCGCACGCGCGGCCATCGTGTGACGCAGCGTGGCCGGCTCGCCGCGGTAGATCAACGGCAGTTCGACGTTTTCCTGGGCCGAGGTTCTTGCGAGCAGGTTGAAGCCCTGGAATACGAAGCCCAGGTAGCGTCGACGCAGGCGCGCCCGCTCGTCGCGGCTCAGTGAATCGACACGCACGCCCTGAAACCGGTATTCGCCGGAAGAGGGCGTATCCAGGCAGCCGAGCGTATTCATCGCGGTCGATTTGCCGGAGCCGCTGGGCCCCATGATGGCGACGAAATCGCCCTTGGCGATGTCGAGGTCGACACCCTTCAAGGCTTGAAAGGCGGTGCTGCCGCTGCCGTAAACCTTGGTCACGCCGCGCAGGCGGATCAGCGGTGTCGGGTCGACCGGCTGTCTCGCTGTCATGCCGCGCCCGCGCTGCGCTGGTCGGTGATGACGGCCGTTCCTGGCACCAGGTCCTTGCCGCTGACCTCGGTCACGCGGCCGTCGCTGATGCCGGTTTGCACGGAAACCGCGACCGCTTCGCCGTCACGCAGGATCCACAACTGGCGTGCACCCGGCGCGCTGTTTTCGCTGCCGGCAACCTTGGTCCGGTTGTTGCGCCGCGGTGGGCGCGGCATCATCTTCGACAGGATGCTGCCGCCCGAATCGTCCGCTGCTGCTGCGGGGGTCGATTGCGGTGAAAAGCGCAGTGCGCTGTTCGGTACCAGCAACACGTCGTTGCGCTCGGTGGCGACGATGCTGGCAACCGCCGTCATGCCCGGTCGCAGCGCGAGGTCGGCGTTGTCGACATCGAGCGTGGTGGTGTAGGTGACCACGTTGTTGCTGGTCGTCGAGCCGAATGCGACCCGGCCGATGGTGGCCGGAAAGCGCCGCGACGGATAGGCGCTGACGGTGAAGCTGGCCTTCTGGCCGACCTGCACCAGGCCGACATCGGCCTCGTCGACGCTCGCCTGCAGCTGCAGCTGCGTCAGGTCTTCGGCCACCGAGAACAGCGTGACCGCCTGCAGCGAGGCGGCCACCGCATTGCCCGGGTCGACCGTGCGGCTCAGGATCACGCCGTCGATCGGCGAGCGGATCGACGCCTTCGACAGGTTGGTTTCGTCGGTCGACAAGGTGGCGCGCGCCACCGATACGTTGGACGCCGCGCTCGACAGGTTGGCTTCGGCGCGTGCCACGCCGGCGCGTGCCGTGTCGAGCTCGGTGGCCGAAGGCACCTTGCCGCCGGACAGGCGCGACACTTCCTCGAAGCGTGCCAGCGTTGCCTTGGATTCCTTCACGGTCGCGGCATTCTGTGCCTGCAGCGCCTGCGCGGCGGCCAGCGACGCGCGCGAGCGGGTCACCTGATCGCGAAACTTCGAGGTATCGAGCTCAACCAGCACCTGGCCGGTCTTGACCCGATCGTTGACATCGACCAGCACCCGCTTCACGGTGCCCGACAGTTCACTGCCGATGTTGACTGAGCGCGTGGGCTGAAGCGTGCCGTTGGCGGAAACATTCAGCGTCAGGTCGCCCTTGCGCAACGGCGCGGTCACATAGTTCGGCTGCGCATTGGTCTTGGCCTGGGCCTGCCAGAACCAGACCCCGCCAGCGGTAAGCAGCAGCGCAAACAGACCGATCCACAACCAGCGGCGCTGCCACCAGCGTGGTGGATGGTCGTTGCCGAGCAGCGATCGGAGGTCGTTGGCGGGTGCGGTGCTGTCGTTCATGGCGATCGGGTCGGATTGGAAGCGGCGGCGGTGGTGCGGTCGGCGCCGGATTCGGCATCCGGGCGCCAGCCGCCGCCGAGCGCCTTGTACAGGCGGACATGGCCGGCAATCAGGCTGGCCTGGGCGCTGGCTTCACTGTCCTGCGCCGACAACAGGCTGCGCTGCGTGGTCAGCACGGTCGTGAAATCGATCAGGCCGCTGGCATAGCGCTGGCGTGCCAGCAACTCGGCGTTGGCAGCGGCGCGGCTGGCGGCCTGCAACCGCAACAGACGTTGCTGATCGCCGCGCAGGGCCACCAGCGCGTCCTCCACGTCCTGCAGCGCAACCAGTACCGCGCCCTGGTAGGCCAGCCGCGCCTGATCCCAGGCCGATTCCTGCACGCGCACCTGGGCTTTGCCCGCGCCGCCGTCGAACAGCGGTGCCGAGAACCCGGCCACCACCGATTGCAACAGCGAGGCGCCTTTCGTCAGTGCACCCAGTGTCAGCGCCGACAGCCCCAGCGAGCCGCTGAGCTGGAAGCTCGGCTTGCGCGCCGCTTCGGCCACGCCGACACGTTCGAGCGCGGCGACGCTTCGCAACTCGGCAGCGCGCACATCCGGCCGCTGGCGCAAGGTGTCGGCCGGAAATGCCAGGGCGAGCCCGGCCGGGACTGCTGGAAGCGGTGTCGGCGTATTCAGCGATGCATTCAATGCTCCCGGGGCCTGGCCGGTCAGCACGGCCAGTGCATTCAGGACCTGCGCTGCGCTGGTCTGCAACAGCGGGATCTGGGCTTCGGTCTGCTCGGCCGCGCTGACCGCCAACTCGACATCCAGCGACGACACCAGCCCGGCCTGTGCGCGCCAGCGGGTGATCTGCAGCGTCTCGGTCTGGGTCACCAGGTTGCTGCGGGCGATCGCCAGGCGGGCCTGCAGGTTGCGCAACTCGATGTAGTTCAGCGCCACCTCGGCGGCCAGCGAAATCCGCACGTTGCCAAGGCTGGCCGCGGTCGCGTCGGCGTCGGCTTCGCTCGCGTTCAGCGAACGCCGGTTGCCGCCGAAGATGTCGGGCTCCCAACTGGCGTCGAAGCCGACCTGGAAACGGTTGCCTGCATCGTTGCCACCCGATCGACTGCGTTGTGCCGAGGCTGATGCGCCGACCAGCGGCCCGAGACCGGCCCGCTGCACATCGGCCTGAGCCCGTGCCTGCAGCAGCGCGCTGCGTGCGCTCTGCACATTGGTGTTGCTCAGCAATGCCTGCGTTACCAGGCTGGAAAGCTGCGGATCGCCAAAGCGTTGCCACCAGTCGGCCAGCGACGTGGCGTCTTGCGCCGCCGATGCCGGATCTGCATGCCAGGTCGACGGCACCAGTCCGGCGGGCAGTGGCGCGCTGGCAGGCGGAGCAATGGCCGCGCACGCCGACAGCAGCGTGGCGATCACCAGCGGCAGCATCGTTGGCAGACGAATGGAGTTCATGCTGCAGATTGTCAAAACGTCTTGCTGCGCGCTGGTTGCGCCATGTGAAGATGGGGTAAAGCTTCAGACGCGCCGGATCGAGCGGCACGCCCGCGGCTCGATTCGACACGATCCGCCGGGTGATTGCGCTGCGATTCCGGGTCCGCTCCCGACCGCCCGTCAGGCGGATCAGGCAGACTCAGGCGATCAAAGCGCGGGGATTGTCATGACGAACGATTCATCGATCCTCGAGATCGACACCGAACGCGTGCTCGGGCGCGTCCAGCAGCATTTCGCGGTCATCGACATTGGTTCGAACTCGATCCGCCTGGTCGTCTACGACGACCTGAGTCGATCGCCATTTCCACGCTTCAACGAAAAGTCGCTGTGTGCGCTCGGCGCCGGCATCGACGACGAGGGCCGATTGACCGCCGAGGCGATCGATCGGGCGGTGCATGCGGTGCGCCGCTTCAATGCCATCGCCAAGGCGATGCGGGTCGAGCAGGTTCACGTGATCGCGACCGAGGCAACGCGGCGCGCGCTCAATGGCGGCGACCTGGTCGATGCGATTCGCGCCAGCACCGGATTGCAGACCCGTGTCCTGACCGGTGAGGAAGAGGCCACCTACGCAGCCTACGGCGTGATCTCGGGCTTCTATAAACCGAAAGGTCTGTCGGGCGACCTCGGCGGCGGCAGTCTCGAGGTGGCCGAGGTGCTCGGCGACCGGGTCGGTGAGCGGCTGGTCAGCATGCCGCTCGGCGCGTTGCCGGTGCTGAAGCTGCTGCGAGAAGGCATCGACTCGGCCAAGAAGGCGATCGACGCGATCCTGCGGGACCAGTTGCCGCCGATGTTGACCGAGCCGGTCTTCTATGCGATCGGCGGCGGCTGGCGCGCCTTGGCACGGGTCCATCTGGCCATGAACGCGGCTCCGATCAGTGTCGTGCACGGCCATGAAATCTCGGCCGATGAGGCGCGTGCGCTAGCGAAGAAGATCTCCAGGATGTCTCCTGAAGAGGTGGCCGCGTTGCCCGATGTCCCGAGCCGCCGCATCGACACCTTGCCGGCGGCTGCGCTGGTGCTGTCCCGGGTGCTGCGCAACCTGAAACCCGAGCGGGTGGTGTTCTCGTTGTCGGGCTTGCGCGAGGGCTGGTTGTATTCGCAGCTCGACGAAACCGAACAGGCGCGAGATCCCTTGCTAGAGGGTGCGCAGGCCGTCGGCCTGCCGACCGCCCGGGTGGCGGAGTTCGCGGCTGCGCTGGCGCGCTGGACCGACGAGCTGTTTCCCGGCGAAGGCCGCGCCGATCGGCGGCTGCGGCTGGCGGTCTGCGCCTTGACCGACATCGCCTGGCGCGATCACGACAAAGTGAAGGCCGAGCAGAGCTTGCAGCGCCTGCTGCAGTTTCCGTTCGTCGGCGTCTCGCATGCGGAGCGGGCTTTCATCGGGATTGCCGTGATGTCCCGTTATGGCGGACGCCTCGAAGGTGAGCGCCAGCAAAAGCTCGCCACCATGCTGAGCGCCAGCCAGTTGCGCCGGGCTGAAATTCTCGGCCGCGCGCTGCAGCTGGGTCACCGGTTCTCGGCCAGCGTGCCGGATATCCTTCAGGAAGGACGGCTCAGGATCGATGCAGACGCGGTGCGGCTCGAGCTGCTGAATCGCGATCGGATGCCGGACAGCGACGCGGTGCTCGATCGACTCAGGCAAGTGGGCAAGGTCAGCGGGGTCGATGGCGTGGATGTGGTGGTGGTTGACAGCTGAGATCGGTGCACTTCGCCGGTCGATGCCCCCGAACACCCCGGCAGATGCCGGGACTTGGCGGGTCACCGGCTCATGCCAGGTCGAATCGATCGAGGTTCATCACCTCGTCCCAGGTGGTGACGAATTCCCGCACGGACATTGCCTTCGTTACCTGGCTGCGTGCATCGCACGGCGAATCGCGAAGCCGCGATCAAGCCGTTTTGCGAGTTCCCAGCCGGCGCAGGTCTGGCAGCTTGCGACGCTCGGCCAGTGAACGCAATTGCGGCAGCGCCAGGCTTTGCCAACCGCGACCCAAGCGGCGGGCTGCGCCGGTCAATGTCGAGGTGAGCCCGCCCGGCGCCATCTGCGCCATGAACACCTGATAGACCGCTTCCTTTGCACCCGCCAGCAACGGACTCGCGAACGCGCTTTGCCCGGCGACCAGATAGGTCTGGAGATCACCGAACGAGATCAGCATCGTCCGGGGCCTGGGCTTGAAGGGGTTCAGCGGCTTGCCTGCCAACAGTCGTTCGGCATTGGCGGCGGCGTGTTCGCCCATGTCGATGGCGTGATAGGCCTGCTTGCCGATCTTGCGCGGCCAGGCGGCCGCATCGCCGATCACGAATACGTGGCTGTGGTGGCGACTCTGCAGGGTCGGACGAACTTCGGCCCAGGGCTGCTTCGCCGATCGGGCAAGGCCGGAGGCCGACAACAGCGGGGGCGGTGCCATCCCGGCGGTCCACAAGGTCAGTGCCGAGTGCAGTCGGCTTCCGTCGCTCAGCTGGACCCCTTTTGGCGTCACACGGGTGATCGCGGTTCCGACCCGGACCCGTACCGGATACGCTGCGCACAACGCGCGCAGGTCGGCGTCCAGAGAGGATGGCAACATCGGAAGCAGGCGGCCAGCGGGCTCGATGGTGTCGATGCGAAGACCAGGAACGTTCCGGTGCGTTCGCATGATTTCACCCAGCACTTCGACGCCGACCACGCCGCCGCCGGCGATGACGATGTGTGGGGGATTGCCGTCCTGCGACAGACTGTCCAGACGCTGACGGGCAGATACCGCGTCGGCGATGCTGCGGAATGCGATGGCTTGACGATCGACGCCCGGAAAGCCGTGGGTATTCAGCGCCGCGCCGAGCGCGACGATGCAGAGATCGAAATCGAGTGTCAGTCCGCCGGCCGTCGACAAGCGACGGGCATCGGGGTCCAGTTCGCTGACGCTGTCCTGCACGAACCGATGGCCGGCTCGCCGGATGATCGCCGCACGATCCAGACGCAGCGACCGGGGTGTCTTGACGCCGGACAGCAGTTCGTGGATGTTGGGCACCCATTCGAACTCGTTGACCGGGTCGATGACGGTCACGGCGTGACGCTTCGACAACTTGGTCGCTGCCGTCAGGCCGGCGAAACTGGCGCCGATGACGACGATGCGCTTGCGCTTGTCGGTCACCGGCGGAGTCCAGTCCGTGGCTTCAGGCAGACTGAAGGACCACGGTTCTGATCCCGCGGCGCGGGGCCGCGGTTCAGTACGGTTTCGATCAGGCAGCCTTGCCGGTTGCCTTGGCCTTGCGCGCCACACGGCGTGCGGCGTTCGAGGTGCTGGTTGCAGCTTCGGCGACGACCTTGCTGACCCGCTTGGTCGCGACCTTGGTGACACGCTTGCGCGTGGCCGCAGCCTGGCGGGTGGTGGCGTTCAGCTTGCGCGTCGCAACCGCCTTGGCCGGAACCGGCTTGCCGGCGACACGGGTCACCAGCTTGCTGCTGCCTTCTTCGATGCGCTCGGCAACCAGGCTGACGACTTGAGCCGCAGGCATCACGACGCGGTTCAGCGTACCCAGTGCATTCAAGTTTGCAAGGCGATCCAGGCGATCGGCATTCTGGGCCACCAGGCTGACGCCTTTGGTCGCCAGATCGACGGCCGCGCCAACCGCGGTCTGCGCGCGGTCGGTACCGAAGTGGATGCCCTTGACGTAGTAGCCACTGACGCGTTGCTCGTTGCCAATCAGTTTCGAACGGATGTCGTTGCGCAGCAGCGAGGCGCCGCGATTGACGACGGTGGCGAAACGCGAATCGACATAACCTGCGATGCGCTCACCGCCGAAGCGGTAGGTGTTGATCACGTTGGTGGCGGTGATGCCGTAGGCGGTGATGACGTCGGTGGCGACGCTGGAAAGATTCTTCGAGGACATGTGTGACTCCGGTTGTTGACTCTGCTTACCCGACCGTGCCGACCGCTAACTGCGGACCGTTGCCTTTCGGGAATGTCGCTACTTTGCCGACGAGTCGTAGAGGACACACCTCAATTCGCCCACTTTGCGTAGAGTACCCGCTCTAACCAGCCGTAGAAAACGGCGTTTCGGGGCGGGCACACCGGTGCGCCAGCGGCACGGCTTCAAGCCGCGCTCGCATGGCGCTCGACCCCGGATTACCCGCCTGAACCAGCGCTTCAGGGATTGCGGAAGTCGTCGTGGCAGGCCTTGCAAGTTTTGCCGACTTCGGCGAATGCCGGCTTGATCGCGTCGAGGTTGTTGCTGCGGCTGGCGGTCGCGAGCTTGGCCGTTTCAGTCTGCAGCTTGCTCGCCAAGTCGTCGAACTTCGCACGCTCGGTCCAGACGTTGGGCTTCGGGGCCCCCTTCTTGGTGCCACTGGTGCCTTCGACGAATGCCTCATAGGGCAATTTCGACATCATCGCGACCACATCGGCACTGGCGGTGGCTGCTGCCGCGTTGTAGGGCGTGTCGCCCTTGACCATTGCACCGATGCGTGCGACATGGTTGGCCATCACCGTGAAGGCGCTCTTGCGGTAATCGACCGCCGCCTCTGCATTGCGGAATTGCGCGGTCGCCGGTACCGCGATGAACAGACCGAGGGCGCCAATGGCGGCGAGTGATTTGATACGCATGGGTAGGTCTCCAGGGGGGGGAAGGCTGCCGAGCCCGGAACCGGCGCGGGCACGGCAGTGTACAAACGGTGGCGCAAATTTGCTGAGCTTGCAGACTTTTTCTCGATTCTTGAATTCACGACGACACCGTTCCCGCGGTATCGTCGGGTTTTCGCCGACGTTGTCATGCGCATGAACGAACCGTCTGCCGGGTCGATCCGGGTCTGGGATCTGCCGACCCGGGTTTTTCATTGGCTGCTGGCGGCAGTTGTTGCTGGCTCGCTGATCAGCGCCAAGATTGGTGGCGCGGCCATGGTCTGGCATTTCCGGTTCGGCTACGCGGTATTCGCGCTGCTCGCCTTTCGCATTTTGTGGGGCCTGATCGGCGGCCGGTGGTCACGTTTCAGCAGTTTCATCTACGCACCAGGCACGGTGCTGCGCTATCTGCGCAGTGGCTCCCGGGCCGACGAGCATGTCGATGTCGGACACAGCCCGTTGGGCAGCTTCTCGGTGTTTGCGCTGCTGTTCGTGCTGATCGTGCAGCTTTCCACCGGGCTGGTCGCCGACGATGAAATCGCCACCGTCGGCCCGCTCAACCGCCTCGTCAGCAGCGACCTGGCCCTCAGCGCGACGTCCTGGCACAAGAGCTACGGGCAATGGGTCGTGTTCGGCCTGATCGGGCTGCACATCGCGGCGATCGGCTTTTATGTGCTGGTCAAGAAGCGGGTCCTGATCCGTCCGATGATCAGCGGCGACAAGACGCTGCCGCCTGGGACACCGGCCAGCGCAGACGCCCCCAGGAACCGGGCTTGGGCGCTGGTGATTGCATTGTTGTGCTCGGCTGCGGTGGCCTGGGTGGTGCAACTGGGAAGCTGACGCATCGACGGCCGCGCCTGCACCAGGCGCGACAATCCGGCATGCAGAATGCTCATTACTGGGGCGAGACGGTGCGCTTGCTGGTCGAGCTCGGCGCCACTGCTGCGTTCGCCTTGTCCGGCGTGCTCGAGGCTGCGCGCAAGCGTCTGGATGCAGTCGGCGTCTGCGTGGTCGGGTTTCTCGCCGCCTTCGGCGGTGGCACGGTGCGCGACCTGCTGCTCGACCAGCGGCCGTTTTTCTGGGTTCGCCATGTCGAGGTGCTGTGGGGCATCCTGGTGTTGTGTGTGCTTGCGATGATGTTTCTTCGCCAACGGCACTTTTCAGTTACCGAACGCGCCATCCAGTGGCCGGATGCGATCGGCCTGGGCCTTTTCGCCGCCACCGGCGTGCATCAGGCGCTTCTGTTGCAGATGCCTGCGTTGGTCGCGGTGCTGATGGGCATCATCACCGGCGTATTCGGCGGTGTCTTGCGCGACATGGTCTGCAACGAGATTCCTGCTGCCTTCAAGGATCATCGCCCGTATGCCGTGTGTGCCTTCATCGGCGGCTGGGTCTACGTCGGTATGTGGCAACTGGCCACGCCGGGCTGGCTGTCACTGATCGCATGTGTGGCGGTCACGGCGGGTTTGCGCTCGGTCGCGATCTGGCGCAATCTGCAACTGCCGGCCTGGCGGGTTTGAACCGATCGCGCGGCGTTCTTGTGCCAACTGTGACGGTGCCCTGACCGCTCGTTTCGATCGCACGTACCTGCGCGCTGTGCGTCAGGCAGGTACCCGATCGAAAAAGGCGAGCAGACGCGTCAGCAGAATTTCCGGGGCTTCCTCGGCGATGTAATGGCCGCAGGGCAGCATCTCGGCTTCGACCGTGCGGGCCAGGCGCTGCCATTCTTCGAGCGGCTTGAAGCAGCGCTGGATCACGCCGTCGCGGCCCCACATCACGAGCGTCGGTGACTCGATCATTCGGGCGGTTTCGAGATCGGCGCGTTCGTGGTCCATGTCGATGGTGGCGGCAGCGCGGTAGTCTTCGCACATGCCGTGGGCGGCGTCCGGCAGCGCGATGCAGCGTTGGTATTCGGCCAACGCACGCGGATCGAACGGTGCCAGGCCGGCGCTGCGCCGGCCCATCACATCCCGAACATAGGCGCCAGGGTCGGCCTCGATCAGGCGCTCGGGCAGCGGCGCCGGCTGGATCAGGAAAAACCAGTGCCAGTAGGCACGGGCGAACGCTTCGTTGGTCTGCCGGTACATCGACAAGGTCGGCGCGACATCGAGCAGGATCAGCCTCGAGACAGCCTGCGGGTGATCGACCGCCAGGCGGTGCGCCACTCTGGCGCCCCGATCATGTGCGAGCAGATCGAACCGATCGAAACCGAGCGTGTGCATCAGTGTGAGCTGATCCTGCGCCATCACGCGCTTGGCGTAGTTGGCGTGATCGGCTGCGCCGCGCGGTTTGGACGAGTCGCCGTAGCCGCGCAGATCCGCCGCCACGACGGTGAATCGTGTGGCCAGCAGCGGCGCCACCTTGTGCCAGATCGCCAGCGTCTGAGGATGCCCGTGCAGCAACAGCAGCGGTGGTCCGCTGCCACCCACGACGGCGTTGATCTCGATCCCGGGTTCGACGCGCACCCGTTGTTGCGCAAAGCCGGGAAAGAGGGCGCTGAGTCGGGGGTTGGGACCATGCATGTTCGGGCTTTCTGTGTCGATTGGTCGTTGCGCCGGGAGCCCGGCCACTCAGGCGGTGCGCGTGTGCCTGTATTACGGCATGGGCAGGGGCTCGCCGTTGACCGCCCAGCTGATGCCGTAGCGATCGGTCAACATGCCGAATGTCCTGGCCCAGAACGCCGGCGCCATTGGCATTGTCACCTTGCCGCCCTGCAGCAACGCATCGAAGACGGCATTCGCCTCTTCGACCGTGTCGTACTGCAGTGCGAGCATCATGCCGGTGCACCCATCGAACGGCATTCCGGGCGGCGTGTCGCCTGCAAACAGTCGCGCGCCGCCGGGCAACAGCAGACTGGCGTGCATGATGCCGTCGCCGCCTGGCGCGGGGCTATCGGTGCAGCCGTCGGCCGGGGCTGGCGACGCCGGCATGTCGGCGTAGCTCAGCATCGCTTCGATGTCTGCACCGAGCGCCTGGGCGTAGAACGCAAAGGCTTCACGCGTGTTGCCGTCGAAACTGAGGTAGGGGGTGAGGGTGGTGGGCATGGTGTCCGGCTCCGGTTCGATAACGTGGTGGTTGTGAAGGATCCCGCATCGTCGCGACGAACATCGACGGTCGGTTTCGACACGACAGCGGAAGAATGTCCATCCGGCCCTGCTTGCAGCTGCGGCAGACGATTGATGGCAGACTGCGGCGAAATTTCAACTCGGAGGCCGGGCTGGTGAATCGACGCAAATGGCTCGGCGGGCACCTGCGCTGGCCGCTCGGGTTGGTGATGTTGCCGCTGACCGGGCTCGGTGCCTGCGCGCCGAGCCCGCAACGGCCCGACGTATCGGGGTCCGCCGGGGACGCTATCGCCGACCTGACATCCGGGCGGCCGTCGAGTGCCGCCGATGTTCTCGATTACATGCGGCGCATCGACATCGTGCTGCTGGGCGAGGTTCACGACAACCCGCATCATCACCAGCGCCGGGCCGGTTTGCTCGCAGCGCTGGGACGACCGGTGCCGGTGGTGGTCGAACACCTGCCCCGCGGCGCGACCCTGCGTCTGCCGTCCGGCGTGCAGGGCGATGCGTTGCGCCAGTTGCTCGAGACGGCGGGCTTCGATTCGCGCGGCTGGTCATGGCCCCTGCACCAGCCGGTGTTCGAGACGATCGCGCGTGCCGGCCACTCGTTGCACGGCGGCAATCTGGCGCGCGACGCCACCCGGCGTGTCGCACGCGAGGGCACGGCCGCGCTGCCGGTGGATCTGAAAACCATCCTCGATGCCGCGCCGCTGTCCGCGGCCGCGCGTCTGGCGCTGGAGCAGGACCTGCAGGCCGGACACTGCGGTCAACTGGCTGCCAGTCATCTGCCGGGCATGGTGTCGGCGCAACGTGGCCGCGACGCCGCGATGGCGGCAGCTCTGGCCGAGCGAGTCGCCGATCTGCGCGCGACCGGACGACCGGGCCCGGTCGTGCTGCTGGCCGGCAACGGACACGTGCGCCGCGACTACGGCGTGCCGCAGCTGCTGGCGATCCGGCAGCCGGGCGTGCGGATGTTGTCGATCGAATTCGCCGAAGCGCCACGCCGCGAGTCTGCAGCGCCGGCCGGACTGTTCGACGTCGTGTGGACCACGCCGATGGCGTCGCGCGCCGACCCTTGCGCCGGCTTCACCTTGCCGCGCCCGGCCGGCCGTTGACGCGCGGTTTTTGCGGGGCACAGCCGGGTTCGACCGTCTGCGCCGGGCGAGATGCTTGTCGGTGTCGCCGTGAACGCGCCCGGTATGCCCCCCTTGGCGCGCACCCTTGAGGCGTACCCTTGACGGACGGCTAAGCGGGCTTCCCTCGTTTGCGCGGGAGCTTTGGTCCGGCGTCTTTCCGAACCCTCTGGTCGTACGCCTTGCTGACCAGCGACTGGACCACCGCCGGCTTTGCAGTCGCCAGGCAAACCCGCAGCCCGAGCACCTTGCTGCCCCAGAACAGCTTCTCGATGAACTCGGGGTACAGCGCCAAGGCCGTCTCGCGGTCTTGTTCGCCGACGAATATGTGAATGAAGGCTTCGTCGGGCGGAATAGTGACGAAGATCTTGCCCCGGACCCGAAACGACGAGTAGGTGTGGTGTGGCTCCTCGCTCACCGCTTCGAGCGACAGGGCGTGTTTTCTCACCGACTCGAGTTTCATGCCGCGACTGGTCAGCGGGTGGCTGCAGGGCGGATTGTGCGGCCACTCATTGCCGAAGCACCTTGTCGATGGCTTTGCCCTTGGCGAGTTCATCGACCAGCGCTCGGCCTTCGCGACGTACATCGGATTGACCGCGGCGAATGGGTTGGTGAAAAGGCACCTGGTCGGATGGTTTCTCGATCTCCGCGGATTTCAGGTTTCAGGCTCGTTGCCCGGACCAGCGTACTTCGCGAGGAACTCCTGCTCCGTGAGCATTGGCGTCTGATTGGCGAAGGCGTAGTAGTGGGGCTTGCGGTCGATGTAGATCTGGCTGCCGATCTCGAAGTCGTTCGAGTCGATCGCGCCGGCTGGCACGAAGTATTCGCCAGTGGGCAGCAGCTTGTAGTAGAGGTGGGTGCCGCAGGTCTTGCAGAACGCGCGCTCGGCCCAGTCCGACGACGGATAGACCGCAATCTGTTCGCTGCCATGGAAAGCGACATTCGGGCCGCAATGCACAGCCAGCAAGGGGCCGCCTCCCCAGCGGCGACAGGCCCCGCAATGGCAGGCGCCGATTTCCTTCGATTCGGGCGCGACGAAGGTGACCGCGCCGCACAGGCAATGACCGTTCATGTGATCGCTCCTCGATGTCGAGCGGCAGCAGGATGCGTCGCCCGGGTCGTTGGGCGAGTGAGTGCGCTATCGATCCTCTGCGGTTGACCGACCGGGTGGGCTGCAGCTGCTCGACCAGTTCCCCGTCGGCTTTCGACCCGGGACTGGATTCTAGTCATCGCGTGCCCGCTTCCTCGATGATCGCCTGCAACTCGGTCGGAACGGGCATCGGCTTGACCGGGCTGACGTTCGTGCCGCCCGTGTTGGTGCGGGACCAGCCCGACGAAGGTCTTGGAGGCGGCGCCCGCGATGCGCAGCATCTGGCCGGAACACTCCCGAAAGCTGCGCTGGTGCAGACCCCACAGAAACATGCGCCAGTGAACCTGTACATGCTGGACCGTCGACGCCCGTCCCAGGACATGCGCCCGCTCCAGATGGGAGAACGCGGTTGTCGCGTCGCCTGGTGCTTCGGCGTTGGCTGCGGCTTGCAGCTCGGCGTCCACGTAAAGACGAATGCGGGGGCCGAATTGGCTCATGATGCACCTCCTGACTCAGAACGGCTGGATGGATTGCCTGCCCATGGCGCCGCTGATCTGGCCGATGCGATCGAGCGCGAATCGGAAATCCCGGTGCGCGTGGCGCAGGGGAGGGGCATGCGGAAGTATCTTCCGCCGAAGCTCGAACACGCGCGTCCAGTCAAATTCAGCGCCCCTTGAAGAACCCCGATGCCTGGCTGGCGCCGCCGATTTCGGCGGCAGTCGCCATCAGCGTCGGGCCGAGTTCGAGCATGCGGGGCTCGGTCAGCCTGACCAGCGGGCCGGCGATCGTCACCACACCGAGTGCCGGGCTGTCACGCCAACGAATCGGCGCGGACATCGCCGACATGCCGGGCGCAAACACTTCGACGATCATGCTGAAGCCGCGCTTTCGTGCGGCGCGCAGATACGGCAGCACCGCCTTGACGCTGGCGGGCGCGCGCGGGCCGTGGCTGGCGGCGTCGCACAGGCCCTGGCGCGTGACCATCGCGAGCGCTTCGTCGTCGGGCAGCGTCGACAACAGTGCATGGCCGGCCGCGCTGCAGGACAGCGGCACCGACAGCCCCATGTCGGGGTCATAACGCAGCCCGCGCAGCGCGCCCTGGGCCTTCGCTACGAACACCAGGTCGTCACCGTCGCGAACCGCCAGTCGAACCAGTTCGCCGGATTCCTTGGCCAATCGATCCAGCAGCGGTTGCGCGATGTCCACGACACCCGAGTTGCTCAGAAAACTCAAGCCCAGCGCGACCAGCTTGATGGTCAGGACATAGGCGCCCTGTTCGGCCACCTGGCGCACATAGCCGGCTTCGCACAGCTCGGTCAGGATGCGATGGCCGGCGCTCAGCGGCATCCCGAGTTGCTGGGCCAGCGAAGACAACGAACAGCCATCCGGGTTGGCCGCGAGGATCTCCAGAACTCCCAGGCTTCTTTGCAGGGCAGCGGTCATTTGCTTCGGACTTTACGTCAGGATCCGGCCCGGCCGATCGAAGCCGAACACCAGGTAGTTTCCATATTAGAAAGTCTTTCCAAAAAAGCTATCATCGGGCATCCCGGGCACGACACGACCTTGCGCACAATGACCAAACTGCTGGTGCTCCATGGCCCGAACCTGAACCTGTTCGGGCGCCGTGAGCCCCACATCTACGGCTCGACCACGCTGGCGCAGATCAATGAGAGGCTGCATGAGCTGGCGCGTGAGCTGAAGGTCTCGATCGAGTGCTTTCAGTCCAATCACGAGGGAGCGCTGATCGACAAGCTGCACGAGAACATCGATTCGGTGCAGGGTGCGCTGGTCAATCCGGCCGGGCTCACGCAGCATGGCGTGCCCTTGCACGACGCCATCAAGGCGATGCCGTTTCCGGTGCTCGAAGTCCACATGAGCAACATTGCGGCACGTGAACCTTGGCGCGGCCATTCGATCATCTCGCCGGCCGTCAAGGGTACGATCCAGGGCATGGGGTGGCGCTCCTACACCGCCGGGCTGCGGCTCATCGCCGAAATCGCTGCCGAAACCGATTCAACCAGAAAGGACACCTCCCGATGAACTACGCCACCACCCGTCGCAGCGCACTGGCTTCGGCAGCCGCTCTCGCCGCGTCGACCGTCCTGCCGGCCTGGGCACAAGCCAAGAACCTGCGCTTTGCTGCGGTCTTTTCCGACAAGGACATCCGCGCCGAGATGATGCAGCGCTTCGCCAAGGACGTCGAGGCCGAGTTCAAGGTCGAGCCGTTTCTCAATTCGACGATGTTCAAGCAAGGCACCGAACTGGTGGCCTTGCAGCGCGATAACCTCGAGATGGGTAACATCGCACCGCAGGATTTCTCGAAGCAGATTCCGGCCTGGTCGATCCTCACCTCGGCCTACCTGTTCCGCGACGCCAATCACCTGAATGCATTCTTCGCCAGCGAGACCGGCGCGCAGATGAAGAAGATGGTCGAGGACCAGGTCAAGGTAAAGATCCTCGGACCCACCTTCTTCGGAACCCGTCAGGTCGGTCTGAAGCCCAAGAAGAAGATCAACACGCCGTCCGACCTGGCAGGCGTCAAGCTGCGCATGCCCGGTGGCGACGCCTGGCAGCTGCTCGGCCGCTCGCTCGGTGCCAACCCGACGCCGATGGCCTATGCGGAGGTCTATACCGGCCTGCAGACCGGCGCCATCGATGGCCAGGACAACCCGCTGCCGAACGTTCAGAACATGAAGTTTTTCGAGGTGATGTCGCAGGTCGTGCTGACCTCGCACCTGGTCGCCTTCGACCTGCTGACGATGAACCTGAAGACCTGGCAGGCGATGTCGCCGGCCACCCAGCAAAAGGTGCAGGCGGCTGCCGACAAGGCGCTGGCCTGGAGTGCGGCTGAGCACACCAAACGCGAGGCCGAGCTGGCGGACGGTTTCCGCAAGGGTGGCCTGGACGTCTACAAGCCCAACATCGACGCCTTCCGCGAGTACGCCCAGAAGGTCTACCTCGCCTCCGACGAAGCCAAGAGCTGGCCACCTGGCATGCTGGAAAAGATCAACGCGATCAAGTGAGCGTCGGGTGCCAGCACTGCGCCTGATCGCGGGCCGCCTGCACCGGTTCGCCGAGGGCGTGGCGGGCGTTCTGCTGGCGGTCATCTTCGTCGCGTTCATCATCCAGATCGTCTTCCGCTACGCCTTCAACCTGCCGGTCGGCTGGACCTCCGAGTTGTCGGTCGTCGCCTGGCTCTGGCTGGTGCTGTGGGGCGCGGCCTTCGTGCTGAAAGAGGATGACGAAATCCGCCTCGACCTGTTGTCCGGTGGCGCCGGCCGTCGTGCGCGGCTCGTGATGGGCGGCATCTGCGCCATCGCCATCATCACCTTGTACGGGATGTCGATGCCGGCGGCCTATTCCTACGTGAGTTTCATGAAGGTCGAGAGCACGTCTTACCTGAAGATCCGCTTCGACTGGTTGTTCTCGATCTATCTGGTCTTCGCGCTTGCCGTCATCGTGCGGTATCTGTGGCTGCTGTGGCAGTTGCTGCGCAACAGGCAGCCGCCGGCCGCCGATCCGGCACAGACGGGTTCGGCGCTGTGAATCTGACCGGCCCGTTTTCACTGACGCTCGGCGCGATCCTCGCGCTCAGCCTGCTCGGGCTGCCGATCGGTCACGCGATGATCGGCGGATCCATCCTGTACCTCTACCTCGCCGGTCTCGACCTCGGCACGGCCGCCGAGCAATTGCTCAACGGCATGTACGCAAGCTATCTGCTGCTGGCGATTCCCTTGTTCATCCTGGCCGCTGAGTTCATGAGCAGCGGCAGCATCCTCGACCGCCTGCTGCGCTTCTGCAATGCCATCGTCGGTCGATTCCCGGGCGGACTGGCCCAGGTCAATGTGCTCCAGAGCATCGTGTTTGCCAGCATGTCGGGCTCGGCGCTTGCCGATGCCGCCGGCTCGGGCAAGTTGATGCAGGAGATGATGACCCGCGACGGCAAATATACGAAGAGCTTCGCTGCAGCGCTGAGCGCGGTCTCGGCGGTGATCGGGCCGATCCTGCCGCCGTCGATCCCGATGGTGTTGTACGCGCTGGTATCCGATACCTCGATCGGCTATCTCTTCATCGCCGGCGTATTGCCCGGCCTGTTGCTGGGTGCGGTGCAACTCGGGCTGATCGGCTTTCTGGCCAGGCGTCGCAATTTTCCGGTCGAGGAGAAGGTGCCGCTGCGCGAATTGCCGCGCATCACGAAAGAAGCCTTCCCGGCGCTTCTGCTGCCCGTCATTTTGCTGGGCTGTCTGTACAGCGGCATCACCACGCCGACCGAGGCCGCGGCCATTGCCGCCGCCTATGCGCTGCTGATCTCCACCGTGCTGTACCGCAGCCTCGGCTGGGCCGATGTCGGGCGATCGCTGGTGGCCAGCGCGCGCATCAGCATCTCGATCGGCATGTTGATCGCCGGCGCGCTGGTTTTCAATTACGTGGTGACGATCGAAAACGTGCCGAAGACGTTCAGCCTGATGCTGAAGGCCTACGACTTGTCGCCGCTCGGCTTCCTGATGCTGGTCAATGTGTTCCTGCTGGTGCTCGGCTGCATTCTGGAGGGCTCGACGATCATCCTGGTGATCCTGCCGGTGCTGCTGCCCACCGCACAGGCGCTGGGCATCGACCCCGTGCACTTCGGCGTGGTCGCCATCGTGAACATCATGCTTGGCCTGGTGACGCCGCCATACGGCCTGTTGTTGTTCATGATGACCAAGATCGCCGATGTTCCGCTGCGCGACCTGGTCCGGGATGTCGCGCCGTTTCTGCTCGTCATGATCGGCGCACTGGTGTTGATCACGCTGCTGCCCGATTTCGTGTTGTTCCTGCCGAGGCTGGCGGGTTACACGGGTTGACCGCGCGCGCAGGCGATCCCGGTTCTGGGAAGAATGGCTAGCCGCCAGACGCTGTGAAGGAGTTCTGATGCACGACACCAGCCCCGAACGAGAGAGCCTTGGTCAGGTACCCGATCCGCCCGGTCTCGACGGTATCGAGTATGTCGAATACGCGACCAGCAAGCCGCAGGCCTTGGGCCAGATTCTCGAGTCGATGGGTTTCCGCCCGGTGGCGCGCCACCGCTCGCGAGAAATCCTGTTGTACCGGCAAGCTGCGAGGAATGTGGTCGTCAATGCCCACGCCGGCGTGATGCGCAGCAACGAGGCAACCACGGACGAGACCCCGCGGATTCGCGCGCTGGCCCTGCGTGTGCGCGATGCGCGAGCCGCCTACGTGCGTGCCCTCGAGCTCGGTGCCTGGGACGTGCCGATGCACGCGCAGGTGATGGAACTCAACATCCCCGGAATTCACGGCCCCGGCGGCGCCCACCTCTATTTCGTCGATCGGTATCGCGAGTTCTCGATCTACAGCGTCGATTTCATTCCGATCCCGGGCGTCGATCAATCACCGCCGTCGCCTTGCGCCTTGCACTGGTCGGCCTGAAGGCCTCGGCGGGCGGCGACTGAACCCGACCGCCCGACGCGCAAGGATCACATCACCGTGAGAATCACCGGCAACACCTCGCTCATCGCCCACATCGGTTTTCCGACCCACGCCTTCAAGGCGCCGATGATCTACAACCCGTATTTCGAACAGGCGGGCATCGATTGCGTGGTGGCTCCGATGGGCTGCCAGGCGGACGATTTTCCGGTCTTCCTGCGCGCGGTCTTCAAGCTTGCGAATACCCGCGGCGCGTTGATCACGATGCCCCACAAGGTCGGCGTCGTCGACCTGCTCGACCAGGCATCGCCGGCGGTGCGCATAGCAGGCTCCTGCAATGCGGTGCGCCGCGATGATGCGGGCCGATTGATCGGCGACATGTTCGATGGCGAGGGGTTTGTGCGCGGCCTGCTGCGCAAGGGCTGCGAAGTGCAAGGCGCCAGTGTCCTGATTGTCGGCGCGGGCGGTGTCGGTTCGGCCATCGCCGCATCGATCGCCGCTGTCGGTGCCGTTGCGATCGCCTTGTTCGATAGACGCGCCGAATCGGCTGATGCACTGGCCGGCCGATTGCGTCATCACTACCCGGCACTCGTCGTGACGACCGGATCGAACGATCCGGCCGGCTTCGACATCGTTGTCAACGCGACCCCGCTCGGCATGAACGACGGTGATCAGCTGCCGGTCGACATGAACCGGCTCTCGGCTGGAAGCTTCGTCGGCGAAGTGGTGATGAAAAGCGAGATGACGGCGTTCCTGACCATCGCCCGGCAACGTGGTTGCCGCTATCAGGTCGGCTCGGACATGTTGTTCGAGCAGATCCCGGCCTATCTCGAGTTCTTCGGCTTTCCGACGACGACACCTGAGAACCTGCGCGCGATCGCCCAGCTGTACTGATAAGAAAGTGATGGGTTCTGACGCTGGCCGACGGTTTGCAGAACCAGTGCATCTGCTCAGATTTGTATGGAAAGTACTGGTAGCCCAGCTGCTGAACCGCCTTGATGGCCGCTTGTGACCCCTCCAACGACGCCACTGGTGCAGCGATGTCGATAACCGGCTTGGCTGCGAGTCCCGGGACTGCTGTGCTGCCCACGTGTTCGATGTCGGCAACGAGCCACGGTTTCAGTACCTCGGCAAGGCGGCAACGCTCGTCGATGAAGCGCTGGGGCCAGGACGGGTCGTAGGGCACGACGTCGATCGGGGCATCTTCGTCCGGGATGAAACTGCGCATGCGTTGAATGGCCTGTCTGCCGTCCGTTGTGGCTGTCGTCATCGACGCACATAGCGCAAGTGGGTGGCGGCCGGAGCATCCAGAACCTGGTCGATTCGAAACTGCGGCCCAGGCTCGCGTTGGTTCTCGAACAGGCGCCGCCCGCCGCCGAACAACACCGGGGCCAAGGCGACTTCCAGCTCGTCGACGCAATCCAGATTCAGGTATTGCTGGATCACATCCGCTCCACCAGAGATCCGGATGTCATTTCCGCCTGCGGATTCGCGAGCCAGCTCCAGGGCGTGCTCCGGCCCGTCATTGACGAAATGGAAAGTGGTCCCACCGGGGCGCACCCAGGGTTCACGTTTTTCATGAGTCAGAACGTAAACCGGTGTATGAAACGGCGCCTCCTCTGGCCAGGACCGCTCGCCCTGGTCGAACATTCGCTTGCCCATGATGTTGGCGCCGATGCGCTCCATGGTGTTGCGCAGCAGGTCATTGACGGGGCCGGTTTCGCCCCCCGGCCCGAGCTGGAGGCGCTCGCGCAGGAACTGTTGGTTGAGGGCCCAGGCCATCATCGCACCCCACTTGGCGCCCCAATGCTTGTAGCCCGGCTCGTCCCAATGCTCCATGGTCATGCCGTCCGGCGCCATGTAGCCATCGAGGCTCAATCCAACGTTGACGAATACTTTGCTCATGTGTCTTCACACCCAGGTTCGAATGTCGGCGTTTGGCCGAAAGGCAATGGCGATGGCTACTGAACATACCCTTGCTCCTGGTAGCTGGCATAGCCGGCCTGGGTCAGTCTGGCCAGTTCCTTCAAGAGCGCAGGATCGACGGCGGAAAAATTGAAGCAGGACTTGCCCTGCATTTGCGCCTTGAGTTCGGGCGACACGCTGGCCAGCAGCTCAGGCTTCACGTAGACCGGCATCAGGTGGAAGCTGACGAACGATTTTTTCAGCTGCACCGCAGCGAAAAACAGCGGCTTCCTGTTTTTCTGGATGTGTCGCGTGTCGACATAAAGCTCCGTTTCGTCATCCCGCTTGATATCCAGCTTGGCCGCATAGGGCGCCAGGATCTGGTGAAGCTCTGCGAACACTGCGCTGAATGCTGGCATCGGATTTTCCTTGGGCGGTGGCCTCTGCGCTGGTGCTCCGCTTCGAGTCATGCGGTCTCCGGCCGATGGGCGAGGCCACTCAGCGGTGTTGATCGACGAGTATCTGGTTGCCGTCTGGATCGGTGACTGTGAAACTTGCCGGAGCACTGGAATTCTCGTCCGCTTCAGTTCCGAGTTGAAGACCTTGGCTTTTCAAGTGACGTTGAATGTCTCTGATATCAGTGAATTCATCAAGATTCTTGGCATCACTATCCCATCCCGGGTTGAAGGTCAGAAGATTGCCTTCAAACATGCCTTGAAACAGTCCGATGATCGTGGATTCGTTCTTCATGATCAGCCAGCGATGCTCTTGACTTCTGCCAAAAACGGTGAACCCCAACTTCTCATAGAAGGTTCGTGAAGCAGCGATGTCCTTGACTGCAAGACTGACGGAAAAGGCTCCGAGTTTCATGGGGCTCCTTTACTTTGACGACGGCTGAGAATCGAAGTAGCGATCCTGGCGCTGCGAGTGACCACGGAAAGGAATGCGAACGGACTCTTCCCCCCTACCGTTAACGGTGTCGAAGCACCAAGATCGAGTTGCGATATTCCGATTGAAGTCGCAGATGGCTTTTGTGGGCGACGTCAAGACGTTCACCAATTTTCTGGTTCAGGGGAGCCAAGGAGAGGCGCCATGAGCGAGATTAGCCGATTACCTGAATCATGCCGATGATTGCTCGCGTCGGCGTCGACCTGGTCAAACAGGTGATTCAGGTCCACGCCGTGGACGCCGCTGATCGCCGGCTCGTGAGGAGATCGATCAAGCGGGATCAGTTCCCGGCGTGGAGGCGTGGTCCTTGTAGAAGGGTTGGCACGCACTTTCATTCGTAGTGCGTCCACATGCGGAGTGCTCGAACCGTACGCTCCTTTGTGAAGACCTCGTACACCAGCCGGTGCTGAATGTTGATTCGGCGGGTGTACGCCCCGGCCAGGTCACCGACGAGCTTCTCGTAGGGCGGCGGTTTCTGAAATGGATCTGCGGCGATCACGGCCAGGAGCTCTTGAGTTTTCGTCTTCAGTCCAGCCGAGGTGAGCTTCTTCGCGTCTTTGAGCGCATGACGTGAGAAGACCACCTCCCAACTCACCAGGCAACCTTCTTCGCACTCTTTGAAAGTGGCTCGGCCATGCCTTCCTTGATGGATTCACGCATGCCGGGTACCGAGAGAAGATGCAGCGTCTCCTGGATCGCTTGCCAATCTTCTGCCGCCAAAAGGACAGCACTCGTTCGTTTGCCAGAGATGTGAATCGGTTGATGCGACTCAGACGCTTGGGCGATCAGGCGATACAGATTCGCTCTAGCTTCGCTAGCGGTCAGGGTGGTCATTGAGCCTCCGGTACGAGGCTTGTAGCGTACGTTATACGGTACGTTGCGTCAAGCATTCGCGAGCGATACGGCGCGGCTTTGTGCGGCCCAACGCAACAAGGCCGTTTGTATATGTGCAGTCTGTTTCTGTGTCGCACCGCACCCTTCGTCACGCATTCATGTCCCTCCAAAACTGAAAGCCCATAACAGCCGGCTGACCAAGAGGAATACAAATCAGCGCTTGATCAGACGGGAAGTCCTTGTAACGGGTTAGGCACCCGCCGCCACCGACTTGAACATGTTGATGTTTGTTGCCACATAGCCAAGCTTGATGTAGAGCGCCTGAGCCTCGTGGTTGTGCCCGAACACATGCAGGGCGATACCGCTCAGCCCCAGAGCGGCGACCTGTGGTTCCAGCGCCCGGAAGGCCCGGAATGCATGGCCTTGCCTTCGGTGCTCCGGGGCAACATAGATGTCGTAGACGTACGCAATCTTGCGGCTGGCTCTTTCCTTGGCGACGAACCATAGCGTTCCAACGGCTTCACCGCCAGCGTTCAGGACTGTGAAGACGTGGTTGTTCTCTGTATCCTTCCCCATGGGCAGAAGCTCACCGTATTCCTTTCGCGATAGCTCCAACGCGGACTCGGCGGGCCACTGACCAGATGCGACCTTGTCTGCGGCGTAGCCAGGGATGACCGTCTCGAGCCAGATGGAGTACTCGGCATCTGTAATTGAGCGTAAGACCGACACGGAGTCTCCTTCGGGTGCCTAAGTTCAATTCAAAGGAGCCCGTCTTCGCCTGCCGTTCCGTAGACGCGGCAAGTGCGCAGCAGGCTTGAATTTTTCCGAACTCGCGAGATCTCCAGTCCGATTTCGCAGGGCTAAATTTTTGCGGACGGCACCCCGGGTATCGGTTTCGCCGATGGTAGACAGACAGGACACCAGCCAGCCCTCAGATCGCCGCACAACGCCGCTCCAGCCACGCCAGCGCATCGCCCTCGACCAGTGGCGCCAGCCGATCCTGCACCTTCGCGTGGTAACGATTCAGCCAGTCGATCTCGTCGCTGCGCAGCAGGCTGCGGTCGATGCAGCGGGTGTCGATCGGGCACAGGGTCAGGGTTTCGAATTCAAGGAAGTCGCCGAAGGTGGAGCCTTCCTCGGTTTGGGCCGGCACGTTGAGCACCAGGTTCTCGATCCGTACGCCCCATTGGCCTGGCCGGTAGACGCCGGGTTCGATGCTGGTGATCATGCCGGCGCGCATCGCCATGTGGGGTTCGGGGATGCTGCGCGAGATGCTTTGCGGGCCTTCGTGAACGTTTAGGAAATAGCCGACGCCGTGGCCGGTGCCGTGGCCGAAATCGAGGCCCGCTTCCCACAGCGGAGCGCGTGCCAGCGTATCGAGCATCGGTGACAGCGTGCCGTTCGGAAAGCGCGCCCGGCTCAGCGCCAGCGTGCCTTTGAGTACCAGCGTGTAGTCGCGTTTCTGTGCCGCCGTGATTGGGCCGATCGGCCAGACGCGGGTGATGTCGGTCGTGCCGCCGACGTATTGACCGCCGGAGTCGATCAGCAGCAGCGTGCCTTCGGCGTTGTCAGGCACATCGATGACGGCGTGTGATTCGGGTGTGGCACGGTAATGCGGCATGGCGCCGTTCGGGCCGAATCCGGCGATGGTCGAAAAGCTCAGGCCGACGAAGCCGGGCCGGCGCGCGCGCGCAGCCGACAAGCGCTCGTCAATGATCAGTTCGGTGATCTTGCCGCGCTGATCCGGGTCGGCCAGTGCCTGCTCAAACCAGGTGTAGAACTCGCACATCGCGGCGCCGTCCTGCGCCATGGTCTCGCGGATGAAGGCCGCTTCGCTGGCACCCTTGCGGCTCTTCATCAGCGTGCTGGGGTTGATCGCCTCGATCACGGTGGCAGAGGCCGGAATCTGCTCGCGCAGGCCGAGCGTGATTCGTCGCGGGTCGATCAGGATGATGCTGCGCTCCGGGAGCGCCTGCAGGGCCGCCGATGCTGTCGAATACCCGGCCAGCTTGACGCCGTCGGCAAGCAGCACCTGCTCGAGTGCGCCGTCGATCTTGCCAGCCCCGATGAACAGCGTCGCGCGGTTGCGATCGATCAGCGCGTGGGCCAGGAAAACCGGGTTGTAGGTGACGTCGGAGCCACGCAGGTTGAAGATCCAGGCGATGTCGTCGACCGTGGACACCAAGTGCTGCGTGGCACCGCGCTCGGCCATCGCAGCCCGGATCTGTAGCAGTTTCTCGGCGCGGGTCTGCGCCGCGTGCGGTGCGCGGTGTTCGTAGACCGTGGCCACCGGCAGCGTGGGGCGGTCGGGCCAGGCGGCGTCGATCACATCGAGGTCGCTGCGCACCCGGATCCCGGCCGATGTCATGGCCTGGCGCAGCCCTTGCGCGGCGGCCAGACCCAGCACCTGCGCATCCACCCCGACGGTGGCGCCGGCGGGCAGCTGGCGGGCCAACCAGTCGAGGTGATCGGTGGCCGTGCCGGTCGAGATCTTCACCAGCTCGATGCCGCTGCCGGCCAGCTCGGCTTCGGCCTGGGTCCAGTAGCGGCTGTCGGCGAACAGTGCGGCCCGGTCCAGCGTGACCACCAGCGTGGCCATCGAGCCGGTGAAGCCCGACAGCCAGGCGCGGGCCTGCCACCGCTCGGGCAGGTATTCCGACAAATGCGGGTCGCTTGACGGCACCAGCACTGCGTCCAGTCCCTGGCTGTTCAGGGCTTCACGCACGCGTTCGATGCGCAGGCGAAAGATCGAGGTGCGGGTGTCCATGGCAGGTCCGTTTCGCAGGGGCTTGTGGCAGCGCATTTTAGGCTGCGGCGCCTGATTGCTGCACCGCGAGGAGAATCAGCGACAGCAAGTCTTCGCGCTGTCCTACAAGCGTTTCTGAGACCCCAAGTTACAAACTGGAGGTGATCACAACGGAAAAATACGATATGACCGGGACCGCCGCCATGCCTGTCACGACGGCCCCTTTGCACGATGCATTGACGTTGCGCGTGCTCACCGTGAACACACACAAGGGGTTCTCGTCATTCAACCGGCGCTTCATCCTGCACGATCTCCGCGAGGCCGTTCGCGAGGTCGGGGCCGACATCGTCTTTCTGCAGGAAGTGCAAGGGGTGCATCGTGGCCATGCGCGCCGCTTTGCCAACTATCCTCAGGCGCCGCACTACGAGTTTCTGGCCGATCAGATCTGGGGTGATTTCGCTTACGGACGCAATGCGATCTATCCGCACGGCGATCACGGCAATGCGGTGTTGTCGAAATTTCCGATCCTCTCGTTCGAGAATCGGGATATCTCGATCCAGGGCCCCGAGCGCCGGGGCATGCTGCATTGCGTGGTTGAGTTGCCGAATCTGGAAGGTCGCAAGATACACGCCGTCTGTGTGCACCTCGGCCTGCGGGAGGGGCACCGGCGGCGCCAGCTCGAGTTGCTGGCAACGATG
>JANNNE010000121.1:0-27407 GCA_031398385.1 Ideonella sp. | reverse complement strand
GTCGCGACCAGCTCCGAGGTCGCGAACTCCTTGAACGACAGCTCGGGATTTCGATGCAGCTGATGTCGGGTCTGGCGCAGGAAATCGCCGTCGCCGAGCAGGTCGCCGAGCTGGCAGAAACAGGCGTAGCGGGGGTTGCTGCGTGCGTCGGCCGAGGGGTCTGTCGAAGCGCGTGTCGGTGCAGAAGTGGCGGAGTTCATGTCGGTGTTCCTCCGGCGCCCATGTCCCAGTACAAGCCGGTCATGATGCCCAGCCCTTCACGCAACACCTCGGGCGGCAGGTGTTCGTTCGGCGCATGTTGCGAGCAACCCGGATACGAATGCGGCACCCACACGGTACGCAGGCCCAGCACGTCGGTGAAGATGTCGTTGGGCAGCGAGCCGCCCAGATTGGGCAGGATCGCCGGCTTCTTGCCGGTGGTCTGTTGCAGTGACTTCGCGGCCCACTGCACCCACGGATCTTCCGGATCGATGCGGGTGGCGTGGAACATCTCTTCGCGGGTGGCCACCACCTTGACCATCTCGAAGCCCTGACGATCGAGGTGGCGCCGCAAGGCCGGCAGGATCTGGCTGTCGTCGATGCCGACGACGAAGCGCAGCTGGCAGCGGGCCCAGGCGCGCGGCGGAATCGCATTGACCGGCGTCTCGGGGTTGCCGGTCTTGAATGCCAGCACCTCGAACGAACACCAGCCGAAGACCCGCTCGGCCGGCGACAGGCCCGGCTCGCCCCACCACGGTTCGATGGCCGGTCCGTCGGCACCGCCATCGACTTCGCAATCGGCCAGCGCACGGCGCACCGACGCCGGCAGTTCGGTCGGCACCCACTCGGGGATGCGGATCTGGCCGGTCGGCGAGACGACGCTGGCAATTGCGTGTGCCAGCTGGATGCCGGGGTTCGAGATCAGGCCACCCCAGTTGCCCGAATGATGGCCGCCGGCCCGAGCCTCGATGCTGAGGTCGAAGTTGAAGCTGCCACGCGAGCCGAGAAACAGCGTTGGCCGATCGACGCGCAGGCGCGGGCCGTCGGAGGCGATCAGCAGGTCGGCGCGGAACAACTCGCGGTGTTCGCTGCACAGGTCGCGCAGACCCGACGAGCCGGTTTCCTCGCCCATCTCGATCAGGTATTTGGCATTGAAGCCGAGCCGCCCGCGCTGCGCCAGCACATTCGCCATCGCCTGCATGTTGACCGAATGCTGGCCCTTGTTGTCGGCGATGCCGCGGCCATACCAGCGGCCGTCGCGTTCGGTCAACTGCCACGGCGACAGGCCGTCCTTCCATTCGGGCTCGAGGCCGCGGATCACGTCGCCATGGCCGTAGCCGAATACCGTCGGCAGCGCCGGATCCTCGATGCGCTGCGCGAACAGGAACGGTGCCTTCGCGCGCGCATGCGTCAAGGTTCGGCACTCGAAACCCATCGCCTCGAAGGCCGGCTGCATCTCGTCGGACAGGTAGCTGGCCAGCACCGCGCCACGTTCGGGGTTCTGGCTTTCGGTCGGCACCGCGATGCGCCGCGCCAACGTGGCGCGGAAGTCGCCGGAATCGAATTGCTCGCCGGCGCGGGCGATGGCAGCGGTACGGGTCATGCGAAAAGGTCCTCGGAACTGGGCTCGGTTTCGGTTTCAGATGCCGGCTCAGTCGGCGAGTGCAACTGCGGCCGGCTCGGGCGCGGCGACCGGGTGCACCAGATGACACGCCGCAGCGCCTTGAGCATCGGCAAGCAGAGTCGGTACCACGCGGTCGCAATGGGCGAGCCGTTGCGGACAGCGTGGATGGAACGGGCAACCGGATGGTGGGTTCAGCGGATCCGGGAACGCCAGCCCCAGGCCGGTATCGGGAACACCGAGCCCCGGCTCGGGCGTCAGCACCGATTTCAGCAGCGCCTGCGTATACGGATGGCGCGGCGCACGGAACAGGCTGGCGGTCGTCGTCTGTTCCACCACCTGGCCGAGGTACATCACCGCGACCTGGGTCGCGATGTGTTCGACCACCGCCAGGTTGTGGCTGATGAAGACATAGGTCAGGCCGAACTCGCGGCGCAGGTCCATCAGCAGGTTCAGGATCTGCGCCTGCACCGAGACATCGAGCGCCGAGGTCGGCTCGTCGCAGATCACGATCTCGGGCTGCATCACCAGCGCGCGCGCAATCGCGACGCGTTGGCGCTGGCCACCCGACAACTGGCCCGGCGTGTGGTCGGCATAACGCGCCGGCAGGCCGACACGATCGAGCATCGCGATCGCCTGGCGGCGGCGTTCGGCCGCGTTGCCGATGCCGTGCACCTCCAGCGGCAGCGAGACGATGGCTGCAATCCCGCGGCGCGGGTTGAGCGATGAATACGGATCCTGGAACACCGGCTGCACGCGCCGCGCCATCGCCTTGCGGTCGAGCTGACGCAGGTCGGTGCCGCCCAGCGTGATGTGACCGCTGGTCGGGGGCAGCAGGCCGAGCAGCAGCCGCGCCAAGGTCGATTTGCCACAGCCCGATTCGCCGACGATGCCGAGCACATCGCCCTTGGCCAGGCTCAGGCTGACCCCGTTGACTGCATGCAGCGTGCGTCTGGGCTGGAACAGGCCGGCGCGGATCGTGAAGTCGCGGGTCAGCGCATGGGCCTGCATCAGCAGTGCGCCGTCGGCAACGGCTGGCTGTTGCGCGCCGCTCAAACCGGCACCTCGTCGAGGATGCAACGCCAGCCGTGTTGATCGACCTGGCGATACGGCACCGTCTGCGCACACACCGGCTGCGCATGCGGGCAACGCGCGCGAAAGCTGCAGCCCTGCAGCTCGCCAACCAGCGACGGCACGCTACCGGCAATGGTGCCGAGACGGCCACCCGGCTCGGTTCGGCCGGGCACCGGAATGCAGCTCAACAGCCCGCGGGTATAGGGGTGGCGAGGCGACGCGAACAACTGCTCGGCCGTGCCCTCCTCGACGACCTGTCCGGCATACATCATCGCGACCCGGTGCGCAATGCGCGCCACCACGCCGAGGTCATGAGTGATCAACATCATCGCGATGCCGAGCTCCTGCTGCAGATCGGCGAGCAGCCGCAGAATCTGCGCCTGGATCGTCACGTCGAGGGCGGTGCTCGGCTCGTCGGCGATCAGCAGCTCGGGGCCACACATCAGTGCCATCGCAATCATCACGCGCTGCCGCAGGCCGCCCGACAACTGGTGCGGGTACTGGCTCAGCCGCTCGGCGGCCGAGGCAATGCCGACCTTGCCGAGCAGCTCGACCGCCCGATCACGCGCCTGCGCCGCGGTCGAGCCGCGGTGATGCAGATACGGCTCCATCAGCTGGTTGCCGATCGTGTAGGCCGGGTTCAGCGCCGTCATCGGCTCCTGGAAAATCATCGCCATGCGGTCGCCGCGCAGCGCATTGATGCGCCGCGCCGACGCTGTCGTCAGGTCTTCACCGACCAGCGTGAGCTTGCGCGCGCGCCGGGTCGCGTTGCGCGGCAGCAGGCTCATCAGCGCCAGCGAGGTGATCGATTTGCCACAGCCCGATTCACCGACGATGCACAAGGTCTCTCCACGCCGCACCTGGAACGACACATCACGCACCGCATGCAAGGCGCCGCTCGGCGTCGCGATGTCGACGCTCAAGCCCTCGACATCCAGCACCACATCGCCTGTCTTCGGCGCGGGCTTTTCGGCCCCCATGCCGGCAAGTGGTCGGCTCATCCTCTGCCTTCCGGCGCCAGCAGGTCGCGCAGGCCGTCGCCGGCCAGGTTGATCGCGAAGATCAGCAGCGCCAGCGCCGTGCCCGGGATCGCGATCAGCCAGAACGAGAAAAACATGTAGGCCTTGGCTTCCGAGATCATCAGACCCCACGACGGCAGCGGCGGCTGCACGCCCAGGCCGAGGAACGACAGCGCTGCCTCGAGCAGGATGGCACTGGCCGCCTCCAGCGTCGCAACGACGATCAGGTGCGGCAGCACATTGGGCAACACCTCGCCGAGCAACACCCGCGTCGTCGACGCGCCAGCGGCCTGTGCCGCGGCCACATAGTCGAGCGATCGCACCTGCTGCGTGGCGCTGCGCATCACGACCGCGAAGCGATCCCACTTCAACAAGCCGAGCACCATGATGACGACCCACAACGAGCCGCCGAGCAAGGCCACCGTGGCCAGCGCAACCAGGATCACCGGCATCGCCAGTCGGGTGGTGACCATGAAGCTGACCACCAGATCGGTCTTGCCGCCGAAGTAGCCGGCCAGCATGCCCATCGTGGTGCCGATCAGTCCGGAGATCACCGCGACCGACAGCCCGATCAACAGCGAGATGCGCGCGCCGTGGAACAGCCGCGACAGGTAGTCGCGCCCGAGCGGATCGGTGCCCAGCGGATGGGCCCAGCGGCCAGCCTCGTACCTGACCGGTGGCACCGTGCGTTGCGTCAGGTCCTGGGCATACGGATCATGCGGCGACAGCCAAGGCGCCAGCAGCGCCATCAGCACGATCAGCAGCAGCAGCCCGACCCCCACCTTCACCGCCTTGTTGCGCCAGATCCGTGTGCCCCAGCCGCGCACCGGCGGCAACTCCAGGCTTGGCTCCGGTATCGATTCAGTGCTGGCTGCAGGAACAACGGCCATGGTTCAGGCGACCCGGATGCGCGGATCGAGCCAGGCGTTGGCCACGTCGGAGGCCAGCGTCAGCACCACATAGATCACCGACAGCAGCAGCACGATGCTCTGCATCACCGGGAAATCCTTGTAGGTGATGCTCTGGTAAGCCAGATAACCCAGGCCATCGAGCGCGAAGATGGTTTCGACGACCACCGAGCCGCCGAGCAGATAACCCAGTTGCACCGCGGTCAGTGCCACCACCGGCACCACCGCATTGCGCAGCGCATGCTTGAAGATCACAGTGCCGGCCGGCAGGCCCTTGGCACGTGCGGTGCGGATGTAGTCGGCATCGAGCACCTCGATCATGCCGGCGCGAGTCAGCCGCATGAAGGCCGGCGCGGCGTAGTAGCCCAGCGCAATCGTCGGCATCACGAAATGCTGCCAGCTGTCGCTGCCGGAGACCGGCAGCCAGCGCAGCGAGATCGCGAACAACATGATCAGCAGCAGCGCGAAGAAGAAATTGGGCAGCGCCTGGCCGACCACTGCCATCGCCAGGCACAGCCGGTCGATCCAGCTGTTGCGATACAACGCGGCCAGCACACCAAGCGGAATCGAGACCACCAGCGCGAAGGCCAGCGCGAGCATTCCCAGCACCAGCGTGGTCTGCAGCTTCGACAGGATCAGCGGCGCGGCGGCGGTCTTGAAATAGATCGACTCGCCCATGTCGCCGCGCACCGTGCGCCCCAGCCACTCGGCATATTGCACCGGCAGCGGGCGATCGAAGCCGTAGGTCTGGCGCACCATCGCGATGTCGGCCTGGGTCGCGCCTTCGCCGGCGATCGCGATCGCCGGGTCGCCCGACAGGCGCAGCAGACCGAATGCGATCATCGAGACCGCCAGCGCGACCAGCAGCGCGAGCCCCAGCCGCTTCAGGATATAGATGTGCATCGAGGCGTTTGACGTGCCCGAGCCTGCGTCGCCATCACTTCCAGGTCATCTCCCAGAACCGCACCATCTCGTCCGAATAGGCAGCGAAATTCAGCTCCTTGTTGGCAACGTAATAGACCGGCAGTGACCACAGCGGAACCGAATAGGCCTTGTCGGCAATCAGCTTCAGACCCTGCTGGTAGGCTTTCTTGCGCGCGGCCGGATCGACCGAGTTGTTGCCCTTGTTGAGCAGGTCGCGAACCTCGGCGTCGCGCGTCACGTCGTCGGCCTCGAATGTGAAATAGACCGGCGTGCTGGCCGACATATCGTTGACCGAAAACGATCCCCAGGTCTGGTGCGTCAGCGGCGCCTTGTTGGCGCGAACCGCATCACGCATCGCCGCATATTGCGAAAAATTCAGCTTCGCATTGATGCCGACCGCCTTCAGATCATTGATCATCGCCTCGGTCTGGTTGCGCTCGCGGTAGGCGTACAGATCGAGATCGAAACCGTTGGCCAGACCGGCCTCCGCGAGCAGTTTCTTGGCCAGCACAGGATCGTAGGCATAACGCGGCGCGCCTTCGTCGGTGCAGCCGAACTGCGAGGGGAAACACTGGGTGTGCAACACCCGCGAGCCGGCGCCGACGATATTCTTGACGATGGCCTCGCGGTTGATCGCGTGCGAAATCGCCTTGCGAACCCGGATGTCCTTCAGCTGCGGAGCTGGCGAGCCGTCCTGCGTATTCATCTGCATGAAAACGATACGCATGGTTTCGCCGCTGACCACCTGCAGGTGCGGCACCTTGGCCGCCTGATCGGCCTGATCCTTCGGTACGTGCATGATGAAGTCGGCACCGCCGGCCAGTGCCTCGGCCATCTGGGTCTGGCGATCGGGGATGAAGCGCACCTCGAGCTTGCCGATCTTCGGCGTGCCTTTCGGTGAATCCTTGAAATAGTCGGCGTTGCGCTCGAGCGTGATCGATTTGCCCGGCGTGTATTGCGAAACCTTGAACGGCCCGGTGCCGATCGGCTTGGCATTCATGCCTTTCGGACCGACCTCAGCGTAATACTTGGCCGGGTGGATCACCACCGGTCCGGCGAGGTATTCGATCGCGGCCGGGAATACCTTCTTGGTCGTGACACGAACCTTGTACGGCGAGATTTTGGTCGCCTTCTCGATCCAGTTCACGTTGGCCTGCGTCGTCACCTTGTTGGCCGGGTCGGCGACGAAGTTGAGCGTGTAAACCACCGAGTCGGCGTCGAAGACTTCGCCGTTGTGGAATTTGATGCCTTCGCGCAGATCGAACTCGATCGTGCGTTCGTCGATCTGCTTCCAGCTCTTGGCCAGATTGCCCTTGTATTCGTTGGTCGTCGCGTCGCGGTAGACCAGCGTATCCCACACATTGGCACCGATGATCACGCCGATGCGCACATTGTTGAAAAACGGGTCGACGCTTTCCGGTGCCTGGTCGTAGGCGAAGCGCACGGTGTCGTCCTTCTTCGAGGCCCAGGCCGAGCCGGCGACGGTCAGGCTGGCGAGCAAGGCAATGGTGGTGATCCGGCGTCGGTTGCGATCGATCAGGCGCGATGTCATCAGGTAGTCCTTGTCGAGGTTGCAAAAGGGGTGTCGCGGTGCTGCGCAGTGATGCTCACACCAAGGATCCGGACCGGAGTCACGGCAGGCTGGTCCATCTTAGTGCAGACCTTGACGAACGCAGCCCCGGGCTTGCACGGTGTTTGGCAGGGCGGGCACGGAACACCAGCACGAATCGTTTCCGAGTCGGCTGCAATGGTTTGGCCTCGATCACCGCGAACTCGGTGTTGCGGCAGATCAGAACGTAGTCGGCGATCTCTGCCTTGGCCCTCAGGCTTCGACCACCCTTGCCGCCCCCCCCCCGCCCTGCAGCCGGCCCAGCGTGATGCCATGCTCGCGCAGAACCCGGCTACCTTCGACCACGCCCCAGCCGGCCGCCCTCAAGGCGGGGTCGATGTGCTCGGCGCGGGTTTCGGCTTCGTTCATCGGCGCGCGGGTTCAGGCCAGGCCCAGGAACACGGCCAGTGCGCGGTTCACCGCCAGCATCGTCTGGTCGTCGACCCGCCCGAACACCGGTCCCAGGCGGGCCCGTGAAATTGACTGCGGCTTGTCCACCATCACTTGCGATGGCTGCCTCAGGCCATTGGCCTCATCGGGCTCGATGCCGATGCGAAACAGCGGGGCTGGCTGCAAGCTGCCGGTCACCGGCAGCACAGTCACTGAAGGGTGATTGGCGAACAGGTCCGACTGGATCACCAGCGCCGGCCGCGGCTTGCCGAGGTCGCCCTGCAATGCGACGGTGAGCAGATCGCCACGGATCATTGCAACGGGGCTCGCCCGCGGTTCAGCGCCAGCCGTCAGTGTCGGCCACCTGCTCAAGCCATTGCAGCGTATCCGCCTCGGGCCTGCCCGCCCGTGCGATCAGGCGCGACTGTCGTCTGCATTCGGCCGCGAAACCTGCGCTGCGCGTGTCCGGCACCCAGATCTGCACCGGCCGCAAGCCCGCCGCGCGCAAGGCATCGCGGTGCTTCTTAACGCGTTCTGCGGTCGAGGTGGCCATGTGGTCAGGCTCTGTGAATCGTTACATGAAACAGTCTAGCGGGTGAAATGCGCAAACGCAAGACTGATGGGCTGCCGGGCGGGGTCGACAGCAAGCACTGACGAGCGCGCACGGGTCGCCAACCTGGCCGAACGCATCCTGCCAGTGTCGGTCCGCGCTGCGGGACTGCGCGACGATACCCGGCTCGGCAAGGCCCTCGGTCCCTATGCGCTGGAGACGATTCCAGCCCCGACGCTGGTGGTCAGTGCGCGCGACGATGGAACTGGTCGGCCTGCCGGCGCCGGTTCAACGCTTCTTCCGTGCCGTGCTGCCGAGGGACGGCACGATGAGCAGCGTTCGTGCCGAGGCGCGCGGACGCACGGTCGCCGGCAACATCGTGATGACGCCGTGGGAAGGTCGCTGGTCGGATGTGAAACAGCACGGCGACATGCGGCTGCCGATGACCGGCGAAGCGGCTTGGCTCACACCGCAAGGCCGCGAGCCGTATTGGCGTGGAACGATCACCTCGCTGCGCCATGACCGTGCCCGATGATCGGCGTCGCATCGGCTTGCGCCTTTTCAAACAGATCGATCAGGCTGATCGTGCCATTCGCTGCCGGCCGTGTGCAACCGACCAGGTGGCACCGGCGCGCGATCAGCCCGCCGCGTGCGCCTTGACCCAGGCCACGTATTTGTCCATCCAGCCCTGCAGAAACTTCTGGCTCGCCTCGCCGATGCTGCCGTCGTCGGTGAACAGACCGTCCTTGGCATGAATGAAAGCCTCGGGCTGACCGAGCACCGGCATGTCGAGGTAGGACAAGACATTGCGCAGGTGCTGTTGCGCCAGCGCGGTGCCGATCGGTCCGACCGACGCGCCGAGTACACCGGCCGGCTTGCCGGCCCACGCGCTCTTGCCATACGGCCGCGATGCGTGGTCGATCGCGTTCTTCAGTACGCCGGGCATCGAGCGGTTGTATTCGGGCGTCACGAACATCACGCCCTGCGATGACGCGATCTCGGACTTGAGCCGCTTCACCGACTCGGCCTGATCGGCATCGTCGTCCTGGTTGTACAGCGGCAGGTCGTCGATGCGAATCTGCTTGAACGCGAAATCCGACGGCGCAAGCCGCGCCACGCCGGTTGCCAGCTTGCGGTTGAACGACTCCTTGCGCAGGCTGCCCACGACAACGGCGATCTGGTACTGATTCATCGGGTTCTCCGGGAGGAACAATGGGAATGGCTGCAGTGTCCCACGGGCCCGGATTCAGCGGCGGCAGGCGCACTGCATGCAGCGTTCAAACTGGCTCACCGAACGGCTTCCGGCCGGGCCATTGGCAAACCGTCCCGTCACGCGGCACCTGGAGCGGCTCCGCGAAGGTGGTCAATCAGCCCAAACGCGTCGGCCGGCGCCTGCTGCCCGCGCCAGGCGATGTGCTGGTCGGGGCGACACATCAGCAGGGCATCGCGGTATTCGGGCGGCAGCGCTTCGTTCGCAACCCCGTGTCTGCCGGTGGTTTCAGCGTTGCGTCGGCGCTCCTTCGGCGCGCACCACCTCCAGTTGCAGCGATGACAGGTCGGCGGCTGCGGCCTCGACCCGGGCCCTGATTTCCTGCAGCTGACGAGCCGGCTTGCCGGCGTGGATATAGACCGCCACCAGGGCGGCCAGCACGCGGTCGCCACTGCCGCGCACCAGCGCCGCTGCGGCACCCACACCATCGATACCTTCGCCCACGCTCTGCTCGGAGTCGCCGCGTCGAAGCAGTTCCAGGCTGGCGCGCAGCCTGGCCGGATCGACCAGCGTACGAGTGGTGCGGCGCTCCAGCGGACCGGACAGCACCCGCCGCCAGGCGGCGGCGCCGGCATGGGACAGCAGCAGCCGCTGCGAGCCGCCGATGTGCAGCGGCACCCGGGTGCCGACCCGCGCCGTCACGCGCGCCTCCAGGTGGGGATCGGCCACCGCCACGGTGAGCGCCTCGACGCCGTCGACCACCACCAGCTTCACCGTCTCGCGAACATCGGCGGCCAGTCGATGCATCACCGGTGGCGCGGCTCCGAGCAGGTCGGTCGAGCGAGCGGCGCGCTGGCCCAGGCGTGCCAGCGCCGGCCCGAGCTGCCAGCCGCCATCCGCCGCCTGTTGCACGAAGGCATGCGCAGCCAGCACCTTCAGCATCCGATACAGCGTGGCGCGTGGCATGTCGGTGGCATCGGCCAACGCCTGCCCGCCGAGGCCTCGCGGCTGCGTGCCCAGCAGTTCGAGCAGGCGGACGGTGCGCTCGACAGCAGGCGCGGCAGACTCACCGTGAGGCAGTTGACGACCGGGAACGGCTGGGCTAATGTGGTCCATAGGCGAGACATTGTCTCATATATGAGATCAACAATCACTGCAGGAGATTCGATGAACGACGAGCGACCGCTCCAGAAAGAGGCCCGCATGATGCGGCTCGACAAATTGATCGCCGAGCGCGAGGTGCTGCCTGAGGTTGATTTCTCGATTTCCACCGAGGAACTGCTGGCCCGCTACCGCCGGCTGCAGGCGGCGGTGGTGTGCGACGTGATGCGCGAGCACGGCCTGATGGATCAGGCGTTCTCTGGCGCGTTGCAGGCCCTTCGTCCGGGCCCCACGGTGGCCGGCATCGCGTTCACCGTGAAGAGCGCGCCGAGCACCCGCATCAGCGGCGAGATGACGTTCCGCACCGAGATGCTCGACGCCATGCACGCGGACGCCTTCGTGGTCTGGGATACCACCGGCGACCAGAGCGCCACGTTGTGGGGCGGCGTGATGACCGCGACCGTGGTCCGCAAGGGTGTGCGCGGTGCGCTAATCGACGGCGGCGTCCGCGACACGGCGCAGATCCTGGAGAAGAACTTCCCCGTCTTCCACCGTTACCGCAGCCCCAACGGCAGCCTCGGCAGGTGCCTGATCTCGCACTATCAGATTCCGGTGCAGATCGGCGACGTATTCGTGCGACCCGGCGACGTGATCGTCGGCGACCAGGACGGCGTCGTCGCCGTTCCGCGTGCCATCGCGGAAGAAGTGCTGCTGCGCGGCGAAGAGATCACACGCAACGAGAAGGTCATATTCGGCTGGGTTGCCGAAGGCCAGACCATCGAGGAGATCACCGGCAAGGGCGGTTATTTCTGAAATTCCGAGCCGCCGATCCGCCGCCCAGCCACTTGCCGTCACAAGGAGACATCATGACCAGACCATCCACTCGCCGCGCCATTCTCGCGTTGCTGGCTTTGGCCGCCGCCCCGCTCGCAACCGCCCAACCGGCCTGGCCGAACGGTCAGCCGATCAAGATCCTGGTCGGTTTTCCGGCTGGCGGCGCATCCGACGTGATGGCACGCATCATCGCCAACAAGCTCAGCCAGGGCCTGGGTGCGACGGTGATCGTCGACAACCGCCCGGGCGCCGCCGGCACCTTGGCTGCGTCGCTGACGGCAAAAGCCCCCGCAGACGGTTACACGCTGCTGCTGGCCTCGCCCACCGCGATCACCCTCGCGCCGTCGACCATGGCTGGCAAGATCAACTACGACCCGGCCAAGGACCTGGCGCCGATCAGCATGGCAGCGCGTTATCCGCTGTTTCTGGTGGCCAACCCCAAGCTGGGCGCCAAGACCGCTGCGGATCTGGTTGCGATGGCGAAGGCCGCGCCGGGCAAGATCAATTTCGGCTCGTTCGGCATTGTCACCAGCGGCGGCCTGGCGGTCGAGCAGGTCAAGCTGAAGGCCGGGGTCGACGTGTTGCATGTGCCGTTCAACGGCAGCGCACCCGCGCTGCAGGCCTTGATGGGCGGCACGGTGGACGTGATGTTCGACACCGCCGTCACCGCGCTGCCGAATATCCGTGCCGGCAAATTGGTCGGGCTGGGCGTGGCGAGCCCCGCGCGCAGTCCGCTGGCGCCCGACTTGCCAACGGTGGCTGAAGCAATTCCCGGCTTCGAGGCCGACAGCTGGAACGGCCTGATGGCACCGGCCGCGACGCCGCCAGCGGTGATCGCTCGTGTGCAATCGGAAATGGCGAAGCTCGTGCGCGACGCGGAAGTACGCGAACGCTTCGCCGCGATGGGCGCCGACCCGGTGGGCAACAGCACCGCCGACTTCGCTCAGTTCATCAAGGCGGAAACCGTGCACTACACCAAACTCGTGAAGGACGCCAACCTGAAGGTGGAGTGAATCGCGGCGGTGGCGTGTTGAAGCCCTGGATCGATTCGGCGATGCCCACTTCACAGACCGACGATGCGCCCCGTCAATACGTGCTGATCGCTTGATGAAAGCCGACATGAACACGGTGATGACGCCGACGCAAACCGTCCCGCGGCCGGCGGGCAAGAAAGGCCTGATCGTCGGCATTGCCAACGAGCACAGCATCGCCTATGGCTGTGCGCAGGCGATCCGTGCCGAAGGCGGCTCGCTCGCGGTGACCTACCTGAATCAAAAGGCGCTGCCATACGTGCAGCCGCTGGCCGATGGCCTGGGCGCCGAGATCGTCTGCCCGCTGGACGTTGAGCAGCCCGATCCACGCACCGTTCGCCGACCCAGACCGATCACCGAGTCACGATGTTGAATTCGTTGGCTGGACTGAGAAAGTGGCCCTTTACCGCGGGGCTGCCCATGTTCGAGGTGATGGTCGTCGAGACACGCTGGACGCCGACCGTCGTGAACGTGACGGCAAAGGCAGGATTCCCGACGACGTGGCCGAAATTGACGACGAAGGTCTTGGGCGAAAACGTCGCGCCGGGATCAGTGGAGTTCAAGGTCACCGTGTAAGACCCCTGGTCGAACCCACAGTTGACATGGATGCGCCCGGGCAAGGGAATACCGAGTGGCACTGCCTTCGGTGCAGTGCTGCTTGTCGCAGGAGCCACTGCTGGACAGGAGGCCAGGCCCGCTTCAACGTAATAGAAATTCTGGCCATGGCTAGGCACTCCGGCAGCGGCCAAGGCGATCACCAGCAAGCTTCTGCACACGGGGCCCATCGCCGCACCCGTGGGGGTCACGAAACACAGCGCACGCGCCGCAGGCACCGCCCGATCATTTCAGGGACAGCACATAGCTTGCGATCACGCGCGCCTCCTTGGCCGACACCTGCGACTGCGGGGGCATCACGTCCTGGCCCCAAACGCCTGTTCCACCACGGCGGATCTTCCGGGCGAGCACGTCGGTCGCGTTCTTCTGGTCGACGTACTTGGCTGCGATCTCCTTGAAGTTGGGGCCGTACTTCCGCTTGTCGACCTGATGGCAGGCGAGGCAGTTCTTTTTCACGACAAGGTCGTAGTCCGCACGCGCGGGGACCGCGCTGACCAGCACGCCGATCACGGCAAGCCATTGAAGTGTGGTTCTCATCGGTATCTCTTTTCTCCTGCAAAAAAACGCGCTGCCGTGAGGCAGCGCGTTGGCATTTTTGCAGTTACTGCGGCTTCACGCGGATGATCTTGCCTTGGTCTTCGAGCGCCACGTACAGGTTGCCGTCCGAACCCATTTCACAGGCGCGGAAGCGTCCGGCGACGGTCGGCCAGGGGAAATCGGTCTTCGTTGCAGACGCGCCATCGGCACTGACCTTCAGCACGTCCAGTCGATTGCCGACGGAAGTCCCGTGAATGCCGATGCCGGCATAACCGACCACCATCTGGCCGTTCCAGTCCTTCCACTGCGCACCCGACAAGAAGGCGTTGCAGAACATGCCCTGCGACAAGCCCTTGTTGTTCCAGGCCGGCTTCATGGCCTTCGGGTAGGTTTTTAGGTCGGTCATCGGCATGAAGGCTGCGCGCTTCTTGGGATCCATGGCGCCCATCTGGTTGGGCGAGTAGCCACAGTAGTCGTCCGGGCAGTCCTTGCGGCCACCCACGTTGGGACGAGGATCCCAGCCGGCGTTGCCGCCATTGGAGAGTGCGGTCACTTCATCGCTGTGCCACGGGCCGTTTTCTGCGGTGAACGGGCGGTTGTCGCTCGGACGGAATGCGATGCCCTGGGGATTCCGGTGACCGTAGGTGAACACACGCGGATCGAAGCCGGCCGGAGGCTTGTTGTCGGGGGCGGCTTTGCCATCTCTGTCGATTCGCAGCACCTTCCCGCCGATGTAGGTCGGACTTTGCGGCGCAATGCCCAGGTGGTTGTCGCCCGTGGTCACATAAAGAAAACCATCACCCGGGCCGAAGCGGATGCGACCTCCGTTGTGCGCACCCGGACCACCGAAGGGATGCTTGGACGCCTTGGGCTTGTAGCCGATGTCCCCCACGATGTCGGTGCGATCCGAGACGGCATTCATCGCATCGTTGAGCTTGAACCGCATGACCCGGTTGCCCAGCTTGCCCCCCAGGTTGGAGCTGGAGTAGACGTAGATGAAGCGATTGCTGGCGAACTGCGGGTCGATCGCAACCCCCATCATGCCGGCTTGTCCATCGCAGAACAGGTCGGCGCTGGCCGAGGCGTAACCGGCGGTGCTGCCCACACCATGCAGCTTGTTGATGGCACCCGTCGGCATCCGGACCGAGAGTCCCTTGCACTTCTCGGTGAAGAACATGGTGCCGTCCTTCATGAACGCCATGTCCCAGGGGGAATCGATCTTGTCGACGAAGTCTTCCGCCGCCACGGTCGGTGGGGCTGCAAGCAGGCTGCCCGACAGGGCCAAGCCGAACGAGGCCGCCAAAACTCTTCGTGTCATCTGTGCCATAACGCGTATCTCCCTTGTTGTGTGAACTGGCTGAAGGTGGTCTTTGATCCACCCGACTGCTGACGCAGCCTCTCCCCATTTCGGCTACTGAAGCATCCAGCGCCGACGATGAGACCGCAGTCAGACCGCCCGAGCAAGTCGCGTAAACCCGGACGAATCCCGGGGAGAATGGCCGATCGTGGCGATCTATGTGCAGCCGAGGCACCGAGGACCACCCGTCGTGCGCAGATGGCGGTACACGGTCGTGCGCGAGATGCCCAGCGCACGCGCCGTCCGGCTGACGCTGTCTTGGCGACCGACTTCTGCGGGGCGGCCGCCACAGCCGGAGCTCAGGATGCGGCAGCCGGCCGCGCCAAAGCCCAGGCCTGCACCGTATACCACGGCGCACTGGGCCTGTCGGTCACGCCCGATGCCCCTCATCTCGCCGGCCAGCCGGCGATCTACCTGGCCTCACAATTGCGTGCCTACCGCAGCGGTGAGCGCAAACACGAAGTGATGGCCGTGATGGCCCGACCCCTGACCAATGAAAACATCCTCAACCTGGCCGCCTGGTTCAACTCGATCCGCGTGGAAGCTTCGCCCCCTTGTAGCCCTGTTCCTGGCCGCGCTGGCACCGCCAGCCGCGGCCCAGCTTGCGCCGGACCCGGCGCCGCTGGAAAAGGTCGTCATCATCGGTAGCAGCACCGAGCAGCGCGTATTCGACACACCCTACGCCGTGGGCGTGGTGGACGCCGCCGAACTGCGCAGCGCAGGCCCGATGGTCAACCTGTCCGAAGCCCTGGGCCGCATGCCCGGCCTGGTGGTGAACCTGCGCAACAACTACGCGCAGGACCTGCAGATCAGTTCGCGCGGCTTTGGCGCGCGTGCCAGCTTCGGCGTGCGCGGCATGCGGCTGTATACCGACGGGATTCCTGCCGCCGGCCCCGACGGACAGGGCCAGGTCTCGCATTTCGACCTCGCTGGCGCCGCGCGCGTCGAAGTGCTGCGTGGTCCGTTCTCGGCGTTGTATGGAAACGGCTCGGGCGGCGTCATCTCGCTGCTGAGCGCCGCGCCCGTGCAGCGATCCTATTCGGTGAGCGTGGATGCCGGCAGCGCGGGCCTCGCCCAGTTGCGCCTGGGCGTCGAGGCACCGCTGCCCGGTGGATTCAGCGTGCGCGCTTCGCTCACCGGCTTGGAGTCCGAGGGTTTTCGCCCGCACAGCGCAGCGCAGCGCACGTTGGGCAATGTGCGTCTGGGTTACGAAGGCGAAGCTGACCGCGTCGTCGTCGTGCTCAATGCACTGGATCAACCTGCGCTGGACCCGCTGGGCCTGACACGCGCGCAATTCGAGGCCGATCCCGACCAGACCACGCCCCAGGCCATGCAGTTCAATACACGCAAGGAAACCCGCCAGGCGCAGGGAGGCGTGCACTGGCGACATCGCTTCGGCCATGCCGGCGCGCTGCGAGAGAGCATGGTCACCGCCTACTACGGCCAGCGTTCAGTGACACAGTGGCAGGCGATCCCGGTCGCGACGCAGGTCAACACCGCCACCCCAGCCATCAGCGAACGTCAGCCCGGCGGTGTGATCGACTTCGACCGCAGTTACCAGGGCGTGGACACCCGCCTGGTCTGGCGCTGGGCGCTGGCCGGCGACCGCGCTGCGCAGCTGGTGGCCGGGGCCACCTTCGACCAAAGCAGGGAGGACCGGCGCGGCTACGAGAATTTCACCGGCAGCGGCGCCAACCAGGTGCTGGGCGTGACCGGCGGGCTGCGCCGCGACGAGACCAATCGCATCGACGCCGGGAGCGCGTATGCGCAAGGCGAGATCGAACTCGATCGGCGCTGGGTGGCAACGCTGGGCGTGCGCAGTGGTCGCGTGGAATTCCGCTCCACTGACCGCTATGTCCGGGGCAGCAACCTCGACGATTCAGGTTCACAGTCTTACCGCTTCACCAACCCGGTGGCAGCACTGCAGTGGCGCGCCAGCGAGGCCTTGAACCTCTACGTCAGTGCCGGCCGCGGCTATGAGTCGCCGACCCTCAACGAACTGGCTTACCGGCCCAATGGCAGTGCCGGCTTCAACACCGAGCTCAGGGGCCAGAGCAGTAATCAGGTGGAAGTGGGCGCCAAGTGGCGCGCCCCCGCGCTGGGCCTGAGCCTCGATGCCGCCCTGTTCGACGCCCGCACAAAGGACGAGATCGGGGTGGCCACCAACCGCGGCGGCCGCGCCACCTTCACGAATGTCGACGACACGCGGCGCTACGGTGCCGAGTTCGACCTGCGCTGGCGCATCGCCCGCGCGTGGCGCGCGCAGTTGTCTGGCACCTGGCTGTCGGCGACCTACACGAACGGCTTCTCGGTCTGCAGCACCGTGCCGTGCCTGGCGCCGGACGTGCCGGTGCCGAGGGGCAACCGCATTGCCGGCACGGTAGACCGCAGCGCCTACGCCGAGCTGGCGTGGACGCCGGGGCGGGCCGAATTCGGTCTGGAAGTGCGTGGCCAGGGACGCCAGGCGGTGAACGACACCAATACCGACTTCGCCGCCGGCTACGGCCTGCTCGGGCTGCGGGCGTTGTGGCGGCTCGACCTGGGAACCGGCCAGCTCGAACTGCTGGGCCGCGTCGACAACCTGGCAGACCGCCGCGTGGCAGGCAGTGTCATCGTCAACGAAGGCAACCAACGCTTCTTCGAGCCTGCCTCCGGGCGTAGCTTCCTGGTTAGCGCACGCTGGAGCCAGCCCTTCTGATGCAGCGCCACCGGCCCTTCAACCGCTGAGGCGGTGGTGCGCGTACTGACCGGGTGCCATCCAGCGCCCGTTTGGGCTACTGGCCGATTAGTTGCAGACGAGGGGCCCGAAGTGGTGAGTCCGCCAGGTCTCAAGCCGTGGGTTGCGCCTCAATCGCCATGAGGCCTCTTGCCAAACTGCGCGCTGCGCTGCGGGGCCTCCTTTGGCCGGCTCTGTGCGGGGATGAACGGCGGCTTTGATGCCGCGAGATCAGCACAACGGATGTCTCTTCAGGGTCGCCTGCCGGCCCACACCAGCGACCGCTGTCCAGTCGCCAATTCGCCGATTCGTGTGGCTCTGGCGCGCCGAGGCTGCCGGCAATGTCCGGCCGCCGTCGCTGCCTTGCAGCCGCAAACCCGCTTCGCCGCCGGGCAACGCGACCCCTCTCCTTCTCAGTTCCGGCCTGCCAGCACCTTCCCTTCGATGCGCAGTGCCTGCAGCACACGCTGCAGCGCGGGGCTGGGTTGTTGATCGCGCCAGGCCATGCCCACCGGGCCGACCTCGGTGCCGAGCACCAAAGGCAGAGCGTGCAGCTGTTGCTGGTCCTGGTAGTGGCGTGCAGCAGTGCGTGACATCACGGCCAGACAGTCGGTGCGCTGCAGCAGGGCCTGGGTGGCCGCCAGTGAGCCGGAGTCGATGCGCGAGTCCGGCATCGGCAGGCCCAGCGCTCCCAGACTGGCTTCGATCGCCAGGCGCAATGCCGTGTCGCGCGGCGGCAGCACCCAGGGGTGGCGCAGCGCGCTGGCCCAACTCGGCCGACGCTGCGTTGCCAGCGGGTGGGCAGGGCCGCACACCACCACGTGCGGGTCTTCGTAGAGCACCTCATGCGGCAGGCCGGCGGCGCGTACCTGGGCGTCGATGCGACCCACCACCAGATCGAGTTCGCCCCGCATCAGCCGGGGCCACAAGCCTTGCTGGATGTCCTCTGTCAGCTCCAGCCGCAGCGCGGTGGCGTCGGACTGCAGCCGGCCCAGCGCGCGCGGCACCAGCACGGTGGCGGCCACCAGCATGGTGCCGATGCGCACCAGACCGATGGCGCCGGACTGGATGGCCAGCACTTCGTCGCCCAGACGATGCGCACCCGCCAGCACCTGCGTGGCATAACGCAGCAGCGCCTGACCACTGGCGCTGGGGCGAAGGCCGCGCTGGCGGTCGAACAGCGGCACGCCCAGCGCCGATTCGATGTCGGCCAGTTGCTGCGATACCGCAGGCTGCGTCATGTGCAGGGCCTCCGCTGCAGCGGTCAGGCTGGGCTGGCGACCCAGTTCGCACAACATTTCAAGCTGCCGCATGCGCAGGCGTCGGAACCAGACCGGGGCTGTTTCAGGCATATGGTTTTGCTTATGACTTGATCTGATATTACCCGTAGCGCCTGATGGTTTGCAGAAGCAGAATGGCCCAACCCAACCGGAGCAAGCCATGCGAACCATCCTGATCCGCGCCTTCAGTCTGTTGTCCTTGAGTTTGGCCACCGCGGTGGCCGCGGCCCAGGGTTTTCCAAGCCGCACTGTGAAACTGGTCGTGCCCTATCCCCCCGGCGGCGGCACCGACATCATGGCCAGGTTGCTGGCGCAGAGCCTGAAAGATGAGCTCGGGCAGACGGTGATCGTCGAGAACCGCCCCGGTGCCGGCGGCGCGCTCGGTGCAGCCGAGGTGGCCCGCAGTGCACCTGACGGCCACACCCTGCTGGTCACCGCTGGCGGCTTCGTCATCGCGCCGTCGGTGTTCAAGTCGCCGGGTTACGACGTGGCCAGGGATTTTGTCGGCGTCGCGCAGATTGCCATCGTGCCGTTGCTGGTGTTGACCCGGCCCGACAGCCCTTTGAACACAATGGCCGACCTGCTGGCCCAGGCCCGCCGCGACGGCGACAAGTTCATGTTCGCATCGTTCGGCAATGGCACGCCGTCGCACCTGGTCGGCGAGCGCATCAACCAGCTCGGGCAGGTGAAGATGACCCATGTGCCGTACAAGGGCGGCTCGCAGGCCATGCCCGATCTGATGTCGGGCCAGGTCAACGTGGCGCTGCTGGACGCGGTATCGATGACACCGCTGGTCAAGCAGGGCCAGCTGAAAGCACTGGCAGTAACCGGCCCGAAGCGGCTTCCGGCGCTGGCCGATAAACCGACACTGAACGAAGAAGGCATCGCCTTCGACGGCGTGGGCTGGCATGCCGCATTTGCGCCGGCAGGCACGCCACCCGAGGTACTTGCGCGGCTGAACGCGGCGTTTGTCAAGGCACTGGCACAACCCGAGATCCGCAAGCGCATCGTCGACGGCGGCTCGGTGCCGATCGAGCCCGCCCTCACGGCCGCGCAATGGACCGCCGAGTCACGCCGCCAGGTGAAGCAATGGGCCGAGGTGGCGCAACGGGCCAACCTCCAGCCGCAGTGAGCGGAAAAAAATGGCCAACGCGCTGCGCATCACGCATGACCTTGTCTACGGTCAAGGACGCATTCATGTAAACAGCATCGCACGCTACAGACCGCTGACTCTGGATCTGTACCAGAGCGCTGATTGCCGGCCTGGCGACGCCCGGCCGGCCCTGGTCATGGCCTTTGGCGGCGCCTTCCACCGCGGCGACAAACGCAACGACGAGTTCGAGCAGGGCGATCAGCGCAACACCCCGGTTGCCGACTATTGCCGCGCGTTCGCCGAACGCGGCTATGTGACGGCGTCGATCGACTACCGCCTGGTGCCCGAGGACCCCGACCCGGGTGACACGCCGGTGATCGGCAGTCCCGATCGGGTGCCCTTGTCACGCGTGTCCCATGTGCGCCGGCTGATGGGCCTGCCGCCCGCCACCGCGCAGATGGTATGGGCCGGCAACGCAGCCGCCACCGACGACATGGCGATGGCGGTTCGCTACCTGGTCAGCCAGGCCGGTGCACTGGGCATCGACCCGGCCCGGATCGCAATCGGCGGCTTTTCTGCCGGCGCACGCACGGCGCTGAACTGCGCCTATGGTGAACAAGTGGGCGCGGCGGCGGTCGTCAGCCTGTCGGGATTCATGGCAGACGACGACCTGACGCGCTGGGTGCACGCCGGTGCGAATCTGCCGCCGGCCCTGTTGGTCAGCAGCGAACATGACCTGGACTACATCCGGGCCCAGGCTGAACCGATGCGGGCGCACATGGCGGCCTGCGCTGTGGCTTGCGAGTCCTGGCGCGTGCCGGCGGCCGGGCACTTCTACCCGGCCGGCAGCGAGGCGGTGAAGACCGATGGCGGCCACGCCACGGTCATGCAGGCCATGGCCGCGTTTCTGACGCGGTCGCTCGGGGCGGTCTGATGCGGCAGATCCCGCGTGCGGTTCGGGCGCGCCAACTGCGTCGGGAAGACACCAAGATTCGTATCGAACGGGTTGGTCACCCCCTCGCTGCAGATTCCCGGTCGACACCATCCGATCGCATTTGCGCATGACGTTCACCATGCGACTGGCGGAGGACTGCGGTCGACCCGTTTCAAACCCGACTGGCGGGCTCTGTGCTGGAGCGTGCTCGGGGTGATGGGGTGCCGGGTGACCTCCATGTCCCCCGGGCCGGTTCACCACCGTGCGCTCCGAGTCGACTCGATCCGGCCCTCCTCCTTTACTTACGGTCACCCTGCACCCCATCACCCCGAGCCTGCCACCAGCGTGGTTCGCCCAAGTTTCGACAAGCACGGTGGTGGCCAGCGCTGCGGTGGGGTGCGGTGTGGAGTGAAGTCAAGGAGGAGTGGACGTTCGGCCCGGAACCGAGCGCTCGGTGCGATTCGGCCCCGGGGGACATGAACGGAACAGGGCACCCCGCCGCAGCGCGCCCGCTCCACACCCCATGCGGCGGAGCCGAACTGCCAAAACCTGACTACTATTCATCCTTTCGCACGGTCGCTCCAAGCGTGGCATCCTCCGGAGCGATGTCTTTCTCTCGCCCCGTCTCCCCGCATGCCGCTGCCCGTTTTGCAACCGCCATGCGTCGCGGTTTGCTCATGATCGCGATGGTGATCGCCGTCGTCGCAGCGGGCTGTGCATCTTCCCCACGCGATGGCGCTCGCACGCCGTACTACCCGCGCCTCGATGACCGGCAGGCGCAGGCGGTCGCGATCCATGCGCTGGGGCTGGTCGGCACGCCGTACCGCTACGGCGGCAACACGGTCGACGGCGGGTTCGATTGCAGCGGACTGATCAACTTCGTCTACCGATCGCAAACCGGCTTGGCGCCCCCGCGCACGGTGGCTGGTCTCGCGGATTTCGGCATGCCGTGGAGCGAGCGGGATCTGCGCAGCGGCGACCTCGTGTTGTTCGGCGGCGGTCGACCGACCCATGCCGGGATCTACGTGGGCGACGGCCGTTTTGTTCATGCGCCATCCAGTGGCGGCGAGGTGCGGATGGATCGCCTGCACGGCCCCTATTGGTCGTGGCAAACGCTGCGTGTGCGTCGGCCCTGAATCGACAAGCTGCTGGTCGATCGCGCAGCGACCTCCATCGCATCAGCACCACGACGCGGTGCATACTGGGCGCAAACCTTTCACTGATCGGAATGACGATGGACCGCCACGATGACGTCTACCGAGGAATACGCTTCATCGTCGACACGATTCCGGTCGGCGATGGGCGATTCGGCTATCAGGCGGTGGTCGACGGGAAGCGCCCGCTGGTCGGCGCACCCTGCAAATCGGACCGCGACGCGATGACCGAAGGCATTGCCGCCGCGAAGGCGAAGATCGACTCGGTTCTGCGGGCCTGACAGCCTCAACCGCCAGCGGCGCCGAAGCGCTCGACGAGCTCCCGCATGCGTGAGCGGTTCTTGCCGAAGTCGAACAAGCCGATGAGCGAGCGTGACCGGTAGTCGATGCGCTGCTGCTTCGGGTCGATCCGAAACGCCACCTCGTCCTCGAAGCCCACCGTAGTGGTGAAGACCGCATTGATGCCGCCGGCATCGCTGCCCAGGATCCGCGCCTCGGGGAAGCCGGCCAGCGTGCGCCGCAAGCGCGCCATCGCCTGCGCGGGATCACCTTCGAAACGCAGCGGCGCAGCGCCGCGGTCGAGCGAGCTGACGCAGTTGGGCAGCACCCCGCATGCCAGCGCGCGCGCAGTCGGTGCGCCCGGTTCAGACGGCGACGCACATCCGGCCAGGCTGGCGATCGACACGACGGAAGCAAGACACCATGCGGACTTGATCATGGCCGGAGCATAACCGCCCACATCGGTTCGACACGCCGATTTTCGGGCCGGCACTGCTCGCTGGCGCCAAGGGCCCAGAATTGGCGCATGAAAGCACCCGCCCGCCTGCAGGCCTTGATCAACGAAGGCCTGATCGATTCTGTCGTCCGTCAACTCAAGAGTGGCAAGGAAGCCGATGTCTTTGTCGTGCGCAGCGGCGGCGAGACCATCGCAGCCAAGGTCTACAAGGAAGCTCAGCAGCGCAGTTTCCGCCAGGCGGTCGACTACACCGAGAACCGCAAGGTGCGCAACAGCCGTCAGGCGCGCGCAATGGCCAAGGGCACGAAGTTCGGCCGCGAGCAGCAGGAGGCAGCCTGGCAGAGTGCCGAAGTCGACGCGCTGCACCGACTGGCAGCAGTGGGCGTGCGGGTGCCGCGGCCGATCAATTTTCACGACGGCGTGTTGCTGATGGAACTGGTGGCAGACGCCGACGGCAACGCCGCCCCGCGGCTGAACGATCTGCCGTTCAGCGCGGCCGATGCAAAACGCCACCATGCCACGCTGCTCGACGAGGTGGTGCGCATGTTGTTCGCCGGCGTGATCCATGGCGACCTGTCCGAGTTCAACATCCTGCTGGCCGCCGACGGGCCGGTGATCATCGACCTGCCGCAGGCCGTCGATGCCGCCGGAAACAACCACGCGCCGCGCATGCTGCTGCGCGATGTCGACAACCTGCGCAACTTCTTCGGCCAGTTCGAACCGACGCTGCTGGCCACCCGATTCGGGCCCGAGATCTGGTCCCTCTACGCCGGCGGCCTGCTGACGCCGGACATGCCGTTGACCGGGCGGTATCAGCCCAAGGCCGGTGCCGTCGATCTCTCCGACCTCTTGCGCGAGATCGAGGATGCCCGGTTCGAGGAGGCGGAACGTCTGCAGCGCATGTCCTGAGGCGACGTGTCGGCCCGGCGCTGCGGCACCGTCGTTTGTTCAGTTGTGGTGGCTTTGAAAAGTTTCCGCGGGGCGCGCGATCCAAGGGGTTTGTCTGAGCGTTGCGCGGTCAGCTCTGTGCCAGCTCGCCGGTGACAGCCGGCGGTCTGGCAGACCTCGGTTTCCTGCTCGTCTCGCTCGGGCGTTTCAGCAAGAACATGATCGCTTGCATCAGACGCGCCGCGGCTGGCGAGGGCTCGCGACCGCGTCGCGTCAAGAATCCGATATCGCGCCGAACCACCGGGTTGATCAGGGGAACGTGCGCGATGCCGGCCACGTTGAAGACCTGGAAGACCGCGTGCGGCAGCACCGCGATCCCGAGGCCGGCCCGCGCCAGGCCGAACATGGTGGACAAAAACGCGACTTCGAACTCGGCGGCCTTGACCCGACGGATCGCTGCAAAGGCCCGATCGGTGACGGTGCGCACGTTGGTTCCGGGTCCCATCGCGATGAAGGGCTCCTCGGCGATCTCGGCCCAGGCCACCTGGCGGCGTCTTGAAAAGCGGTGGCCCGCGCTGCAGACCAGGTGCATCGTGTCACGCATGATCGACGAGAAGACGATGTCGGGCGAGGATTCTTCAATGCTGCCGATCGCAAAATCGACCTCCCCCGAGCGGACCATGGCGATCAGACTGTCCGAGACCGCGTCCTTCAGCTTGACGTCGATCTCCGGGTACTGCGCGCAAAACTGGTGCAAGGCCCGCGGCACCAGGTCGGCCGACAGCGACGGCAAGGCGCCGATCACCACACGACCCCGGTTGAGCTGCACCAGATCGGCGAGGTTCTCCTGAGCCATGCCCAGCTCGGCCACCACGCGGTCGACCGTCGGCAGCAGTTCCCGCCCGGCGTCGGTGAGTTCGACCCGGCGGGTGGTGCGATTGAACAGACGCACACCCAGCGCCGCCTCCAGTTTCTGCAGCGAAGCCGTCAGGCTGGGCTGCGAGATGTGCAGTGCGACGGCGGCATTGCTGAAGCTGCGGCAGTTGGCAATCTCCCGAAAGACGCCGAGTTGCTGCAAGGTGAAATTGATAGTTTTTCGTGATCGATTCATAGAGCAATAGTATTTCTCGACACCAGGGCTCGCTGATAGTCTGGAATCACCTGCCAATGCCGATGGTTGTTCTTGCGTGCGAGCCGTTATCGGCGATCCGCAAGCCGGTGCAGCGGGATGATGGCCAGCGTCGCCCGTACGAGGCCGCCACATCCGCTGCATCGAAATCGTCTGACGCGGGGCGGATCGAACGCGCTCGAGGTTGCGCGCTCACAGCAATCACCCAGGAGACATGACCATGACAGGACCTCGCAAGCACCCGGCCCAGGCCGGGCCACACGCCGTGCCGGCAGCCACGCCGTCAATCCAGCCCGCAGGCTTGGAGCCACTCACGTCGACTCGTCTCGTCGTGCGGCGCCCCGCCGTGCTGGCGATCGGAACCGCTGCAGCCATCGGCGTTGCACTGTCTGCGTGTGGCGGTGGTGGCGGCGGAGAAGACGGCACCCGGATCGCGCTGAGCGTGCTGTCGTCAACCTCTCCTGCCTGGGTGTCGGGCGGCGACGCGCTGGTGGCTGCCGATATCGCTGATCAGGCCAACAATACGAGCCTGCGCTACGTCCTCAATGGCAACGACGTGACCAGTTCGTTCAGCGCCGGCAAGGACGGCCGGCCGACCGCGTTGATCACCGGCATGGCGAATGGCCGGAATACGCTGCGAGCCGAATTGGTCGCTACGGACGGCCGCACCATCAAGTCGAGCGAGCTGGTACTGACCAATGCCCCGCGCGTCGGGCCGATGTTCTCCGGCCCGCACCAGACGCCGTTCATCTGCCAGACCGAAGCGTTCACGATGCCCGACGGCAGCACGCTGGGTGCACCGACCGATGCCAACTGCTCGATCACGAGGCGGGTCGACTATGTGTATCGGGCCGGCAGCAGCTTCAAGCCGCTGCCATCGCGCACCACGCTGCCGGCCGACGTCGAAAACACGACCACCAACGATGGCCGGAGCGTGCCGTATGTGGTGCGCATCGAGACCGGCACCGCGAATCGGGCCATCTACCAGACATCGATGCTGCACGATCCGACTCGCGAAGCCGAGCCGACCTTCAAGCTGTCGCCTGCGGGCTGGAACGGCCGGCTGGTCTACACCTTCGGCGGCGGCTGCACCGGCGGCTGGTATCGCCAGGGCGCCAACACCGGCGGCGTGCTCGACCACAACATCCTGAAGCAGGGCTACGCGCTGGCGTCCTCGTCGCTCAACGTATTCGGCAACAACTGCCAGGATCTGACCGCCGCGGAATCGATGGCGATGGTCAAGGAGCGCTTCATCGAAGCCTACGGCCGGCCGCGCCACACGATCGGCTGGGGCTGCTCGGGCGGCTCGTACCAGCAGCACCAGATTGCCGACAACTACCCCGGCCTGCTCGACGGCATCCTGCCGGGTTGCAGCTTCCCCGAAGTGGCGTTCGCGACGGTCCAGTCGATCACCGACCAGCGCCTGATGGGCCGCTATTTCCGCGACGTTGCACCGGGCAGCTTCACCGATGCACAAATCGAGGCGACGGCCGGCATCCTCAGCGTCAAGACGATGTACACCGGCACCGTCTACGACGGCGCGTTGCGGATCGCACCGGACACCTTCTGTCCGTCGGTGCTGCCGGCGGCGCAACGCTACGACCCGGTGACCAACCGTACCGGCGCACGCTGCAATGTCTTCGATCACATGGTCAATGTGTTGGGCAAGGATCCGGTCACCGGTTTTGCGCGCCGCCCGATCGACAACGTCGGCGTGCAATACGGCCTGGCGGCGCTGAATGCCGGCAAGATCACGGTCGATCAGTTTCTGAATCTGAACGCGGCGGTGGGAGGCTACGACGTTGACGGTCGATTCGCGACGGCGCGCACTGTCGGTGATGCCGAGGCGATGAAGCAGTCGTACCAGACCGGTCGGCTGACCAGCGGCGGCGGTGGACTGCGCGACATCCCGATCATCGACTACCGGGCCTACAGCGACGACAACCCGATCGGCGACATCCACCTGCGTTACCACTCGTTCTCGATGCGCGAGCGGCTGAAGAAGGCCAACGGCGACGCCAACAACCAGGTCATGCTGGTCGAGGATTTCCGTTATGGCTACTACTCCAGCGCCAGCCCGATGCTGCTCGACGCGCTGAAGCAGATGGACCAGTGGCTCGCCAATATCGCGTCCGACGCGGCGGCCGGCAGCGCACATGAGAAAGTGGTCCGCAACAAGCCGGCCACGTTGCAGGAAGGTTGCAACACGCGCGATGCCGCGCCGACCAAGATCGTCGAGACGCAACAGACCGGCAGCGGTCAATGTTCGACGATCTACCCGGCGCCACCTTCGCCTCGCGTAACCGCCGGCGCGAACATCGCGGCCGACGTGATCAAGTGCCAGCTGAAGGCGGCTGACGCGGCATCGTATTCGGTGGCGTTCAGCGCCGCCCAGGCGACACGCTTGCAGGCGACATTCCCGCAGGGCGTTTGCGACTGGAGCAAGACCGGCGTTGAGCAGCAGGGCTTGAGAGGCACCTGGCTGACATTCTGAGACGAGTGGGCTTGATGGCACGGATCGACAGGGCGTCGATCCGTGTCGGGTGGTGAAGCCCGGCTTTCGACGATGCCGGGCTCGCCAGCGTTGTTCTGCAAGGTGGCTGGCGTTCTGTGGGAGCGGCGTGAGGGGCGGTGGCAACACATACAAACCCAAAGCGCCAGAAGGCGCGCCCCCAAAAAAACCCGCACCGCCCCCCGGGGGCCACCCCCAGCGCCGCC
>JANNNE010000117.1:0-4129 GCA_031398385.1 Ideonella sp. | reverse complement strand
CTTTGGCAGCGCCCACGACAACATCACGCCGTCGAGTTCGAGCCGGAAGTCGTAGTGCAACCGGCTCGCCGCGTGTTTCTGCACGACGAATTGCAGCGGCTGGCCGCGAGCCGGAGGAGGCGCAGACGCAGCAGCAGAGCGTTGCCTGGCCGCAACCGTGCCGGCCGGCTCCGGCGTCTTTCCGAAGTCGCGTTTGCGGCGGTAGTGATCGAGCTTGTCGCTGGCCATTGGTCGTTGGTTGGCAAGTCGTATGCCCGCATTTTGTCGCGGGTGGCTGCAATCTTTCGTAGGGGCGGCTTCAATCGCGCCTGCTCCGCCATGGGAGCCCACAAGCGCGGCTGAAGCCGCTCCTACGAAACGACGCGCATCCGGCAGCGCCTCTGCCGCGTAACACAGACCACGAAGCACGACCAGCGGAGCGACCGATGTTCACACCCTCGATTGGTGATGGCTGGAAAGCCTGGCGATTGCTCGCGGTCGCGCTGCTCGGCGGCCTCTTGTTGTTGTTCATCCGGCCCTCGGGCGCTGCCGAGTTCGGCGAGCGCGACGCGCGTGCCGTGCAGGCGGTGGTCCAGGCCCAACTGTCAGCGTTTGCGGACGACGACGCCGAGAAGGCGTTTTCGCATGCCACGCCGGCCATTCGCGCCCGCTTCGGCAACGCGGCCGGTTTCATGGCGATGGTTCAGGCTGGATATCCGATGGTGATCAAGCCGGCTACGGTGGCGTTTTTCGTCGCGACCGAACTCGATGGTGACGCGATCCAGAAGGTTCACCTGCGCGACGCCGACGGGGCGCGGTGGCTTGCGGTCTATCAGTTGCAACGCGATGGATCGACCTGGCGCATCGCTGGCGTGGCCGTTGAGGCCGAAAGCGGGCAGTCGAGATTTCTGTAGTGGCGTCGCCGGGCGGAGCGGCAACTAAGGGTTTTCGAGTTGATGCGATGGCGCAGCCTGCAGTCTAGGATCGACCTTCTTTTCTGCAGCCCGCTGCAGATCGCCGCAAATCGCTGCAACCGCCACAGGAGTCCCATGGCCATGAAGATCGAATTGACCGTCAACGGCAAAGCCGTCAACCGCGAGATCGAGCCGCATACGCTGCTGTCGGAGTTCATCCGCGAGACCCTGCGGCTGACCGGCACCCACGTCGGCTGCGACACGCTGCAATGCGGTGCCTGCACAGTGCATCTCGACGGCCGTGCGGTGAAAAGCTGCAGCATGCTGGCGGTGCAAGCCAACGGCGCGTCACTGACGACCATCGAAGGCATGGCCGCGAAAGACGGCACGCTGCACCCGATGCAGGCCGCCTTCAAGACCTGCCACGGCCTGCAATGCGGCTTCTGTACACCGGGCATGGTGATGAGTGCCGTGGATCTGGTCTCGAACCACGACTGCAGCAGCGAGGCGAAGATCCGCGACGGCCTGCAAGGCAACATGTGCCGCTGCACCGGTTATCACAACATCGTGCTGGCCATCCAGACGGGTGCGGCCGCAATGTCCGCATCGAAGGGGGCCTGACATGAACGCACCTGAAGGATTCATCGGCCGGCGCGTCGAGCGCACCGAAGATGCCCGCTTCCTGACCGGCAAGGGCCAGTACACCGACGACATCGTGCTGCCGCAGCAGAGTTACGGCGTGTTTTTGCGCTCGCCGTATGCCCATGCCCGCATCACGTCGCTCGACACCAGCGCAGCCGCCGAGGCGGACGGCGTGCTGGGCATCTACACCGGCGAACATTTCAAGGAGATCGGCGGCCTGCCGTGCGGCTGGCTGATCAACAACATCGACGGCACACCGATGACCGAGCCCAAGCACCCGGTGCTGGCGCACGGCAAGGTGCGCTATGTCGGCGACCGGGTTGCACTGATCGTGGCCGAAACGCAGGAGCAGGCCAAGGCCGCCGCGCAGCTGATCGAGGTCGACTACGAGGAGCTTCCGGCGGTGGTCGATGTCGCTAAAGCCGGCGACGCGCCCACGCTGGTTCACGACGAAGCCGGCGGCAACCAGTGTTACCGCTGGTCGATCGGCGACAAGGATGCGGTCGACGCGGCGTTCAAGGCGGCCGCGCACGTCACGACGCTGACCTTCCGCAACAACCGGTTGATCCCGAACGCGATCGAGCCGCGCGCCGCGAATGCCTCGTGGGACTCGAATGCCGACAGCTACACCTTGTATGTCGCCAACCAGAACCCGCACGTCGAGCGGCTGCTGATGTGCGCCTTCGTGCTCGGCATTCCGGAGCACAAGATGCGGGTGGTTGCGCCCGATGTCGGCGGCGGCTTCGGGTCGAAGATCTTCCTGTACGGCGAGGAGACCGCGCTGGTTTGGGCCAGCAAGCAGGTCGGCCGACCGATCAAGTGGACTGCCGATCGCAGCGAGGCCTTTTTGTCCGACGCACACGGTCGTGACCATGCGACGACCACCGAGCTGGCGCTCGACAAGGACGGGCACTTCACCGGTTTTCGCATCGACACCAAGGCGAATCTGGGCGCCTACCTGTCGACGTTCTCCACCGCGGTGCCGACCATCCTGTACGCCACCTTGCTGGCTGGTCAATACAAGACGCCGGCGATCCACTGCACGGTGCAGGCGATGTTCACCAATACCGCGCCGGTCGATGCCTACCGCGGCGCCGGGCGACCGGAGGCCACCTATGCGGTGGAGCGCATCGTCGAGACCGCGGCGCACGAGCTCGGCATCGACCCGGCCGAGCTGCGCCGCCGCAACTTCATCACCGAGTTTCCATACGCAACACCGGTCGGCCTGACCTATGACACCGGCGACTACAACGCGACGATGACGCGCGCCATCGAGCTTGCCGATGTGGCCGGTTTCGCAGACCGACGCAAGGCCAGCGAGGCCAAGGGCCTGAAGCGCGGCCTCGGTTACTCAGCCTATATCGAGGCCTGCGGCATCGCGCCATCGTCGGTGGCCGGTGCACTCGGTGCACGTGCCGGGCTGTTCGAGGCCGGGGAGGTGAGGGTGCACCCGACCGGCAAGGTGACGATCTTCACCGGTAGCCACAGCCACGGCCAGGGCCACGAGACGACCTTCGCTCAGGTGGTGGCCGACAAGCTCGGCATCCCGATGGCCGATGTCAGCATCGAACACGGCGATACCGGCAAGGTGTTGTTCGGCATGGGCACCTACGGCAGCCGCTCGCTGGCGGTGGGTGGCACGGCGATCGTCAAGGCGGTCGACAAGGTGATCGCCAAGGGCAAGAAGATCGCCGCGCACCTGATGGAGGCGAGCGACGAAGATGTGGTGTTCGAGGGTGGCAACTTCACGGTGGCCGGTACCGACAAATCGGTGCCGTTCGCGCAGGTGTCGCTGACGGCCTACGTGCCGCACAACTTTCCGCACGACAAGCTGGAGCCGGGGCTGAACGAAAACGCCTTCTACGACCCGAGCAATTTCACCTTCCCGGCCGGCAGCTACATCTGCGAGGTCGAGGTGGATCCCGCCACCGGCCACACCCGCATCGACCGGATGACGGCGTGTGACGATTTCGGCAACATCGTCAACCCGATGATCGTCGAAGGTCAGGTGCACGGCGGGCTGGCGCAGGGTATCGGCCAGGCGCTGCTCGAGCACGGCGTCTACGACGACGAATCGGGCCAGTTGCTGAGCGGCAGCTACATGGACTACGCGATGCCACGCGCCGACGATTTTCCGAGCTTCACGGTCGAGACGGCGAGTGGCACGCCGTGCACGCACAACCCGCTGGGGGTGAAGGGCTGCGGCGAGGCCGGCGCGATCGGCTCGCCGCCGGCAGTCATCAATGCGATCTGCAACGCGCTGGGTGTGAAGGACGTGCCGATGCCGGCCACGCCGTTCGCCGTCTGGCAAGCCGCCCAATCGAGCAAGCGCTGAACCTTGCGACAGGAGACAACAAGATGCAAGCTTTTGCCTATTCGCGGCCGGCCTCGGTGGCCGATGCTGCAAAAAGTTCGACCACGGGCGATGCCAAGTTGCTGGCCGGCGGCCAGTCGCTGCTGGCCTCGATGAAGCTTGGCCTGGCCGCGCCGGAATCGCTGATCGATCTGGGCGGCATCGCCGAGATGAAAGGCATCGAGGTATCCGGCGGCACGGTGAAGATCGGTGCGATGACCACCCACGCCGAGGTGGCGGC
>JANNNE010000107.1:0-6306 GCA_031398385.1 Ideonella sp. | reverse complement strand
TCACCTCGGCCGCCTGCGTCTGCGCGCTGATCACGACGCTGGTATCGGTGACCGCGTGGTCATGGCGATCGGGTTCGGCGTGGTGATGCTGCTCAGCAGTGGCCTGCTCGGGGTGCTCAGCGGCGGCTTGCGGACTCTGATCAGCAACAGCCTGCTGGTGCCCGTGAGTCAGATGGACGAGAACCCGCCGCTTCGACGGCAGATCGTGGTGCAGCACCGAAAGGTCGAGTTCGGTCGAATTCGACACCGATGCAGCCAATGGCTGGTGCGTATGCAACACCCCCTGCAAACGCTCGACAACCACTGCCAACCCCTGCAGCGGCAGGCAGATGACGACCAGCAGCAAGGCCAGCCGGCGCACGCCGTTCAGGTGCGGCTTCGAGGTGGTGAGCGGTGGCACGTTCAACAGTGGCGCAGGCTGGTCGTTGCAGGGCCCCGTGGGGCGATCCTGAAACGATACGCAAGCGGGCCACGGGTGGATGCACCGCCTGATCGGGAACGTCGACATAGGCGCGACAAGCCATCGCAGCGAATGCCGGCAAAGGCAACTCAGCCACCCAGCAACGGCGTTCCGATGCGGGTGCGGCGCGCGAGAGCCCGAATGGTGCGACTCAGAACCTCAGCACGAACAGCGTGATGCTCGGGAACAGCACCAGAATCACGATCCGAAGCAGGTCGCTGGCGACAAACGGCATCACACCGCGGTAGGTGTCGCGCATCGAGATGTCGGGTGCCATCGACTGGATTACGAACAGATTCATTCCCACCGGTGGAGTGATCAATCCAACCTCGACGACGACCAGTACCAGCACGCCGAACCAGATCGCGGCTTCTTCCGGTGGCAGGCCGAAATCGAGGCCGATGAACATCGGAAAAAAGATCGGGATGGTCAGCAGGATCATCGACAGCGAATCCATCACACAACCGAAGATCAGATAAAACACCAGTACGCCGGTGAGCACCGAATACGGCCCAAGGCCCTGCTCACCGACCCAGCTGGCCAGTTCCTGCGGCAACTGCGACAAGGCCAGGAAGGTGTTGTAGGCAGCGGCACCCAGCACGATCATGAACACCATGGCCGTGCCGGCGGCGGTGGCCTCGAAGGCTTCGCGCAGCCGGGCACCATCCAGGCCGCCGCGCTGCCAGGCCAGCAGGCCGGTCGCGACCGCACCGACGGCGGCGCCTTCGGTCGGCGTGAAGATGCCGGCATAGATGCCGCCGATCACGATCACGAAGATCACCAGCACTGGCCAGACCGCGGCCAGCGCCTGCCAGCGCTCGGGCCACGGCATCGGATCGAGCTGCCCGGCCAGCTTGGGATTCAGGCGCACCGACAGGTTGATCACCGCCATGTAGCCCAGCGCTGCCAGGATGCCGGGAATGAAGGCAGCCGCGAACATCTTGGCGATATTCTGCTCGGCCAGGATGGCGTAGATCACCAGCACGATCGAGGGCGGGATCAGGATGCCGAGCGTGCCGCCGGCGGCCAGCGCACCGGTGGCCAGACTGCCGGCATAACCGGCGCGCTTGAGTTCGGGCAAGGCGACCTGCCCCATCGTCGCAGCCGTGGCCATCGACGAACCGCAGATCGATCCGAAACCGGCACAGGCGCCGATGGCCGCCATGCCCACACCGCCACGCCGATGCCCGAGAAAAGCTTCGGCGGCCTTGAACAAGGCCCTCGACATGCCCCCCATCGATGCGAACTGCCCCATCAGCAGGAACAGCGGCACCACCGACAGCGAACCGTTGGAGAAACTGCCATAGGCCATGGTCTTCATCTGGTTCAGCAATGGCGAGGAATCGCCATACACGATCCAGCTGCCGATCAGACCGAGCACCAGCATCGACAGGCCGATCGGCACCCGCAGGAAAATCAGCGCCAGCATCGCAGGAAACGACCATGCGGCCAGTTGCAAGGTGTCCATCAGTGTTCCCCCGCCGACATCCGGAAATCGGCTGGCGGCTGCGCCAGGCCGATGTCCTCGAGCACGCGCCAGGTGTAGACCAGGCAGCCGAAGACGGCCGGCACCATCGATGCGGCATAACCCCACCAGACCGGCATCTGCAGGATGAAGCTGACCTCGCCGTTTTCGCGGTAGTCCTCCATCGACACACCCATGCGCCAGACCAGCAGCAGCCACACCAGCAGCATCAGGGCGTCCGCCAAAACCATCAGCACCCGCTGCAGCGCGGGCGGATAGGCTTTCCAGAACAGGTCGACCAGGGCATGACCGCCTTTCAGATGGGTCCAGGGCAGGAAGCAGAACACCGCCAGCGCCGTGCCGGCTTCGACCAGCTCGAAATCACCGGGAACGGGACCGAGCCCGTAGTTGCTCAGCGTTCGACCGATGATGCTGGCAACGCTGAGGACGGCCATCGCGGTGAGCACGAGTCCGCCGATCCAGGCCAAGGCCTGACTCGACCGGTAGATGAAGATGTTCATGAAGAGACCCTGGATACGAGCTGCCGATTATTTCTGATACTTGCCCATCAGTCGGGGCGCTTAGGCAGCGAGTTTGAACTGATCGAACAACTCGGGCGGTTTGCCGCCCAACTGCATGCTGGGAGACAGCTGAACCTTGATGCGCGCCCCACTCTCGGGTTCGATCTTCTTCGCCCACGGCTCGATCGCGAGCTTCGGCAAGACTGCCTGCGGCGGCAGGAACTGGTGGAAACGAAGGGTCACATCGGCCGCCGATGCGGTTGGCAAGATCGCCGAAAGCGCCAGCGCGGCGCCCACGGTTGCGAGCATGGTGTTCAAGCTTGTCTCCACATTCAGGTGACGGTCAGCGGCGGCCTTGGGAAAGCACCGCACCACATCCAATGACGATCCGACCCCAGTCCAGGGGCCCGGAATTCTTGACGACGATCCTCGAGCGGGCAAGGCGAACGTGCGGATATCAGCTATTGAAGCCCGGCATGGCAGCGCCGCGCGAAAATACCGCCGGAGGGGGAGTCCGGGTCAGTCGGCCGGGCCGATCGTCAACGAGATTGCACCGACGCCGGCCACATGGCCGTCGATCCGATCACCCGCCACGACCGGCCCGACGCCTTCCGGCGTACCGGTGAAGATCAGGTCGCCCGGCTCCAGGCGATAGAACAGCGACAAGTCGGCGATCTGCTCTCGGATGTCCCAGATCAGACGCGAAATGTTGGACAGTTGCCGCGGCTGGCCGTTTACCGTCAGAGCCAGTTCACCCTCGGTGATGACATGGCCAGGCATCGGCACGATTTCGGACACCACCGAGCCGTTTTCGATGTCCTTGCCGAGGTCCCAGGGTCGTCCCTTGTCACGGGCAATCAGCTGCAGATCGCGTCGCGTCATGTCGAGACCGCAGGCATAGCCGTAGATCAGCTCGTGGGCATCGGCGGCGGCAACCCGGAAGCCGGGCTTGCCGATCACCAGCACCAGCTCCATTTCGTAGTGGTAGTTGGCGGTCTCGCTCGGGTAGGGCACGGTCGCACCCGACTGCACCAGGGTCTGCGGCGCTTTAGTGAAATAGAACGGCCGCTCCTTCGACTTGTCGACCGGACGGCCCATTTCGATCGCATGGGCGTGGTAGTTGCGGCCGACGAAGAACAATCGGTTGATCGGCAGGCGCTCTGGGCGTCCGCGCACCGGCAATGATTGAACGAGGGGCGGGTTCCACAGATAGGCAGGTTGGGTCATGTCGATGGGCGAACGGGTTGGGTTGATTCGGTGCATGCTGGCGCGCACCGCGGGGGCGGCCGCGCGGGATGGGTGAGATGGGCGCGGGATGGGTCGGCCTTGGGGACTCAGCTGCGCGACTCGAAGACACCCAGCTTGCGGTGCAAGGGCGTTTCGTCGGCGATGAACAGGAATGCCGGGGAAGTCGATGAACGATTGCGCAGACCGACGCCGCTGTAACCCGGGGTGCAGCAGGTATCTGCCTCGGCCAACGCAAAACGCTGCGAACCCGTGATGATCTCGGCCTCGCCTTCGATCAGATGGAACACCATCGCCGGCGAACGGACCGGCAATTGCAGCGTCTGGCCCGGCCGCAGCATCAGCGCATAAAAGCCCAGGATGTTTTCGCAATGCTCGCCAGTCTCCGGATTGGCATAGGTGATCTGCACCGTCTCCAGATCGGCCTGGTCGTCCGCCAGCGATTCGAGTGCGGCGCGTGCATCGGCCCAGGGGTAGCGCAACATCGGATAGGCCTTGCTCGATCGCTCGAAGACCGGCGTCGGCAGCATGCCGCCGCGCGCGTAGGCCCGTTCTCCGTGTTGCGGCTTGACCAACTGCCGGCCACCGTTGACGTGGTAGCTGGCCTCCATGTAGTAGACCAGCGGCAGATCGAGCACATCGAGCCAGATCACCGGCTCGCTGCCGTCATGGCCATGTTCGTGCCACAGACCGGTTGGCGTCAGGATCAGATCGCCGCGTTTCATCGGGCATTTTTCACCGTCGACGGTCGACCACGCGCCTTCGCCTTCAACCACCATGCGCACCGCGTTCGGCGTGTGCCGATGCGATGGTGCCCACTCGCCGGGCAGCAGCAACTGCATGCCGAGGTACATCGCGGCGCTGGCCTGCATCTTGTCGAGGCCGTGGCCCGGATTCGCCAGCACCAGCACCCGGCGTTCGGCCTTCTCGATCGGCGTCAGTTCGCCGGCCCGCATCAGCAGCGGCCGGATCACTTCGTAAGGCCAATGCGTTGCCTGGGTCTGCACCTTCGGCACGGTCGGCGGCAACAGCGCCCGCAGGCTGGGCCACAGCGGCACCAGATTGTGCGACCGCAGCTTCTCGACATAGTCGGCCGGCAGATCCTCGATTCGTCCCAGTTCTGAACTCATGCCTTGCTCCTCGTTTCCATTCCGCCGCCCTTCCCTCCGGATCCAGGACGGTGGCAAGCCCGTGGGTCGTGGTTCGGGGTCATCTGGCCAGACAGTTGTCGACGGTCCAGCCGTACAGCCACTCCATCGCATCGTAGAAGCGTTCGGGCGTGCGCCCTTTCCACAGATCATTGCGCACCAGCCGCTCGACACCCTTGGCGTGATAGAGGCGACCCATCTCGCGCGTCGACAGCAACACCCGCGCGGTGCGCGCCACGCGCGAACGTTCGTAGCGTGCGAGAGCCGACGCGAAGTCACCGCTGTTCAACGCACCTTCGGCGCGTACGGCCTCGCCCAGCGTCACCGCGTCTTCGAGCGCCATGCAGGCGCCTTGCGCCAGGTACTGCAGCATCGGGTGCGCGGCATCGCCCAGCAGCACGCTGCGGCCGAAGGCCCAGGTGGCGATCGGCTCGCGGTCGGCGGTGGCCCAGCGCTTCCAGCTCTTCGGTAAATCGATGAGCTGGCGTGCGCGCGGGCAGATGCCCTCGAAGTAACCCTGCACCTCTTCCCGGCTGCCTTCGCGCACGCCCCATTCTTCGGCATCGCGGCTGTGGAAGGTGACGACCACGTTGTACTGTTCGCCGCCGCGCAGCGGGTAGTGCACCAGGTGGCAGTTCGGGCCGACCCAGATGCTGGCCGCGTTCCAGCGCAGGTCGGCCGGGAAGTCGCTGCGCTCGGCCACGGCACGGTACACCACATGGCCCGACACGCGTGCCGCATCGCCGACATACTGTTCGCGTACAGCCGACTTCACGCCGTCGGCGCCGATCAGCGCGACGCCTTCATGGTGGCCGCCGCGCGCGTCGAACACACTCACCGCGGCGTCAGTCTGTTCGACACGGGCGACGCGCGTCGAGGTGACAAATTCAACCCGCGCGCTGCGATGCGCGGCGTCGAGCAAGGCAGCGTGCGCATCGGCGCGGTGGATCACCGCATACGGGTTGCCGAAGCGCCGCAGGAAGGCGTCACCCAGCGGGATGCGCCCGACCAGCGTTTCATCCAACGCATCGTGCATCACCATCTCGTCGGTATAAACCGCCAGGCCGCGCGTCGCGTCACCGACGCCCAGGGCGTCGAAGGCGGCGAAGGCATTCGGCCCGAGCTGCATGCCCGCACCGATCTCGCCCAACTCGGGCGACTGTTCCAGCACCTTCACCTCCAGGCCCTGGCGCGACAACGCCAGCGCCGCGGCCAGGCCACCGATGCCGCCGCCGGCCACCAGCACCGGCAGTGTGGAGGCGGCGGTCTTCACCGGCCGTTTACGAAGCTCATGCGTGGATGGTAATCAGGTTGCGCGGCCTGTTGCCGGGCATCGCCTGGTGTCAAGGCAGCAGCTCAAGGATCAGGACGGCAACGGGTTCGAGTTCCTGACGCTGGGTCGATGCGCAGCCTCTGGCTCTTCAGCGCTCGGCGATGAAATGCTGCATCGTCACCGTCTCGCCGGGT
>JANNNE010000098.1:0-6255 GCA_031398385.1 Ideonella sp. | reverse complement strand
GCGCAGCTGTGCATGGCGCTCGGCACCGATGGCTTGCGTGGTGAGCTGACGCTGATCCGCGCGGCGCGTGCGCTGGCGGCGCTGCAAGGCGATGCGACCGTGGTCGACGCGCATTTGAAACGCGTCGCGCCGCCGGCGCTGCGGCATCGCCTGCGACGCAACCCGCTCGACGATGCCGGCTCGAGCGTGCGTGTCGAACGCGCCGTGGCCGAGCTGTTCGGTACATGAACCCCAGCCCCGGCCGTGCCCCGTTTGACCATCGCTGTCAAAGCGCCCGGACCGAGCGGTGAACACTGACCCGCTGTCAGCGGAACTGGTCGCGGCCTTGCTCGCGGTCGACCCGGTCGGCCTGGGCGGTGTGCACCTGCGCAGCGATGCCGGGCCGACACGCGAGCGCTGGCTGGCGCTGCTGGCCGGGCTGCTGCCGGCCGGCACGCCTTGGCGGCGCGTTCCGCTGCACATCGAGGACGATCGGCTGCTCGGCGGGCTCGACCTGTCGTCCACGCTGCAGGCCGGCCGGCCGGTGGCGCAGCGGGGCTTGCTGGCCGAAGCCGACGGCGGCATCGTGTTGCTGGCGATGGCCGAGCGCATCGACGCGGCGACCGCGGCGCGCCTGGCCGCCGTGATCGACCTGCAAGAAGTGCTTGCCGAACGCCACGGCATCGCCGCGCGCTGCGCCAGCCGCATCGGCGTCGTGGCGCTCGACGAGGGCCTGGGCGACGATGAGCAGCTGCCGGCGCGGCTGCGCGAGCGCCTGGCGTTCTCGATGCAGCTGGCGCCGCAGCGCCCCAGCATCGACGCTGGCGAGGCGGCCTTCACCCGCGAAGACGTCGCAGCCGCGCGTGCCCTGCTGGCCGAGGTGCAGATCGACAGCGAGTTCACCGACAGCCTGTGCGCTGCGGCCTTCGAACTCGGTATCGACTCGCTGCGTGCGCCGCTGTTCGCTTGCCGGGTGGCGCGCGCGGTGGCCGCGCTCGACGGCCGCAGCTCGATCAACGCAGGCGACGCCGCATTGGCCGCTGGCCTGGTGCTGGCGCATCGCGCGACCCGGGTGCCTGCGGCACAGCCACCCGAACAGGACAACGCCGGCGAAACGGAAGGCAGCGACGACAGCGACGATCGCGATCAGGCAGATGTGCCTGCAAGCGCAGAAGCGCCGTCGCCCGCAGAGGCTTCTGCCGATCCCCCTGCGCAGCCTGATACCAGCCAAGGCGATCAAGCCGAGGCGGATGTCGACGCCGTGCCGATGCCGGAGGGTGCGCTCGACGAGCTGGTGCTGCAGGCAGCGGTCGCCGCGGTGCCGCGAGGCCTGCTCGCTGCCCTGGCGATCGGCCAGTCTGCGCAACGTGCTGCGGCGTCGGCCGGGCGCGTCGGCGCGATGCAGCTCGGTCACTCGCGTGGCCGGCCTGTGGGCGTGCGGCGCGGCGAGCCGCGCGGTGGCGCACGGCTGAACCTCATCGAGACACTGCGCGCCGCAGCGCCGTGGCAGAAGTTGCGCCAGGCTGCTGATGCCGGAGCTGAGGTCATGGCGGGCAACAAAGCCGACGGCAACGAGGCGGCCACCCGCAGGCCCGGCGTTCGCGTGCGCCGCGAAGACTTTCACGTCTGGCGCTTTCAGCAGCGGCGTGAAACCACGACGGTTTTCGTGGTCGATGCATCGGGCTCGGCGGCACTGCACCGGCTGGCCGAGGCCAAGGGCGCGGTCGAGTTGCTGCTGGCCGATTGCTATGTGCGGCGCGACAGCGTCGCGGTGATCGCCTTCCGCGGCCACACCGCCGAGCTGCTTCTGCCGCCGACCCGCTCGCTGGTGCGCGCCAAGCGCAGCCTGGCCGGGCTGCCGGGCGGTGGCGGCACACCGCTGGCCGCCGGTATCGCGGCAGCGCATGCGCTGGCCGACGCGGTGCGTCGGCGCGGTGCGACCCCGGTGGTGGTGCTGCTGACCGATGGCCGCGCAAACATCGCGCTCGACGGCAGCCCCGGGCGCGCCCGGGCCGGCGAAGACGCGTTCATCGTCTCGCGGCGCCTGCAGGCCGAGGGCTTTTCGACGCTGCTGCTCGATACCTCGCCGCAGCCGCAACCCACGGCTCGCGAGCTCGCCGCCGCGATGGGCGCGCGTTACCTGCCGTTGCCGCATGCCGCGTCGGCTGCGCTGTCGCAGGCGGTGCGTTCGCCTTCTGGCAGGGCCTGAGCATGGCGCTGGCGTGGGAGCGCGAAGGGCTGTCCTGGCCGCACCGCGCGGCAAGCCGCTTCGTGCAGGCCGGCGGGCTGCGCTGGCATGTGCAGTGCATGGGCGCCGGCCCGGTGGCGCTGCTGATCCACGGCACCGGCGCATCGACCCATTCCTGGCGCGGCCTGATGCCGGTGCTGGCGCAGCATTTCACGGTGATCGCGATGGACCTGCCCGGCCATGCCTTCACCGGCACACCGGCATCCCGGCAGCAGTTGTCGCTGCCGGGCATGGCTGCTCTTGTGGCGAGCCTGCTCGAGGCGCTGCAGATCGATGAGATCGCGCTGTTGATCGGCCATTCGGCCGGCGCGGCGATCGGCGCGCGCATGCTGCTCGACGGCCGTGTGGCCGCGCATGCGATGGTGGCCATCAACGGTGCCTTCATGCCGCTGGCCGGTCTACCCGGCCTGCTGTTCCCGCCGACGGCACGGCTGATGGCGGCCACCTCGCTGGCACCTCAGCTGTTCGCCCGCCGGAACTGGGATCGCCGCGCCGTCGAACGCCTGGTCGGCGGTACCGGCTCGACCATCGATGCCGAGGGCCTCGCGCTCTACGGCCAGCTGGTGCGCGACGCCGATCACGCGGCTGGCGCGCTCGGCATGATGGCGCGCTGGGACCTGAAGCCGCTGGCTGCCGACCTGACACGGCTGAACACCCCGCTGACGCTGCTGGTCGGCTCCAACGACAAGGCCGTGCCACCGGCCGACGCCCACCGCGTGCGCGCGCTGCTGCCACGCGATAACGCGGGCGGTCTGCAGGTGCTGCACAGTGGCGGGCACCTGTTGCATGAGGAGCGTCCTGGCGAAGTGGCGGCGCATGTGCTGAGGTGTCCGGAAGTGGAGCACCATGCGTTGTGGGGGCATCAGCCAGTTTGACGACGGCTGCAGGATGCGAACACCTTGTCTGGGTGTGCATGGTGAGGCCCCGGACACGAGGTAGGCGATCTGCCGCGGATTGCACCTGGCGCTGCGCTCGCTCGAAGTGGTGGGTGTGCCAGCGGCCCGGACGCAGCTGGTGGAATCAAGCGACTACGTCTTTCTCGAGGTGCAGCGCTTCGACCGAGTGGGCCGCAACGGCCGCGTCGGCATGTTGTCGGGCGGCTTCATCGACGATGGGTTCTTCGGCGCACGCGACAACTGGACTGACTTCGCCGCGCGTTGCCTCAGGGCAGGCTACCTGTCGGCCGAAGAAGCCCTGCACATCGACGTGATGGCTGCGTTCAGCGAACTGATCGGCAACGGCGATCGCCACTTCGACAACATCTTCGTCCTGGTCGGTGAAGACGGCGAGTACCAGGGCGTTGCGCCCGCCTACGACATCCTGCCGATGCGCTACGCCCCGATCGGCGCCGGCGTGGACCCCCAGCTATCGCCCATCAGCCCGAAACTCGACAGCATCGGCGCCAAGCCGGCAGTGTGGGCGCGGATGACGCGCAGATCGACGGCTAGCCATAGCTAGCCAATCGGTCGAACGCCATGCACGGCCATCTCGAACTTGACCCCGGCTTCATCGTCAGCGCCATCGGCCTTCCCCACATCACCCTCCTCCACCCGCTGCCCTCGGCCTCATCAGCGCCAGCGCAAGCCCGACGCCGCAGCAGATCATTGCGGCCCACTGCACCAGGCCGAGCGGTTCCCCATGCACCAGTGCACCGGCAACCATCGCGACCACCGGCACCATCACAGACGACAAGCCCGCGACATTCGCCGGCAGCAGGCCGACGATCGTGAACCAGGCGGCATTGCCGATGGCCATCGGGACGAGGGTGATGTAGGCGATGACGAGGAGGGTGGTGAGCGATGGCATGAATACTCCACCGCTTCCGAATGCGATGGCGCCCACCGCGATCGGCAGTGCGGCGATCAGCAGTTGCCAGCCGGTGAGGACCAGCGGGTGCACCGGCACTGGCCGTCGCTTGAGAATCAGCGTTCCCGCGGCCCAGCCGAGACCGGCCAGCAGCCCGAGTGCGAAGCCGAGCGGCGCCCTGGCGTAGGCGTCGACGCCGTCGGCGATCAGCAGCGCCACGCCCAGTCCGCCAATGGCCAGGGCCAGCATCAAACGGCGCCCGGGTCGGTCGCCGAGCAAGAGCCATCCGATCAGCGCCGCCCACAGCGGCATCGTGAAGCCGAGGATCGCTGCCTGACCGGACGGAATGAGGATCGCCGAATAGGTGCTGGCGATGTTCCACACCACCAGGTACGCGATCGAGGCGCCCAGGACGGTGCCCCAGTGCGACCGCGGGATCGCGAGCGAGTGGCCGCGCAGCCGCGCGAACGCCAGCAAGGCCAGTCCCGCGCCGAACAGGCTCACGCTTCGAAAGGTCCATACTGAAACCTCGCGCACGGCGATCGGGAACAGCGGCCAGTTAGTGCCCCACACCAGCGTGAGGATGATCAGCAAGGGAATGGCCCTGGATTCGGCGGGCGCGGAAGTACGCTGGAGTTCTTGCATGCGATGAACAGGTTTGCCGTGAGGACATAGGGCAGCGTCCAGGGAGAGGGAGATTAACCCGCCGCTTCCGTCGCTCCCGCCAGCAAGGCTTGTTCGGCATGCGCGATGACCGGCAGCCGACTGAGTCACGTCGCGTTACCCTGATCGAACATATGCAGCGATCGGCAGCGATCGGCAGCGATCGGCAGCGATCGGCAGCGATCGGCAGCGGCCGGCTGATGGCGTCGATTGCGTTCGCCGGACGAGAACAAGCCGTTGGCGAGAGATCGATTTTCAGCAGCTGCACTCGTCCCTACGATGCGTTCTGAGCTGGGACATCCGGCCACCAATGGAGACCAAGATGCTGCTGACCAGATTCCTCGATCGCGCGTTCTGGGAGCCCGATGTGCATGGTTTTCCACTGCATCGCAGATACGCCATTCGTGAGCATCGTGGAAGGCGCCTCACGCCTTGCGCGTGCGCCGGAACCACCCACCTCCACCCGGCCAACGAAGCAGATTCAGCACGTTGCCAGCCAGGATCAGGCCGACGCCCGTCGCCGTGAAAAGATCCAGCCGTTCCGAATACGCCAGCCAGCCCACGAGCGCGGTCAACGGCACACGCAGGAAGTCCATCGGCACGACAACCGTGGCATCCGCATGCTGCATCGCGCTGGCGAAGCAGTAGTGCGAGAAGGTGCCGCAGAAGGCCACCAGCACAACCCAACCCCAGGCTGTCGCCGAGGGCCATTGCCAGACCACGAGCGCCGGGACGAGCCCGATCGCACTTTGCACCAACAGCATCCAGAAGCTGATCGCCACCGGCGCGTCGGTGCGGGTCAGCGATTTCACCAGCACGATGGAGATTGCGAACCCCAGTGCGGAGGCCAGCGCGATCAGTTGCCCGGCATCGAGTTGGCCTGTGCTGGGCCGCACGATCACCGCCACGCCCACCAGTCCCAACAGCACAGCGAACCACTTCCGGGCGCTCATGCGTTCGCCGAGAAAGACCACCGCAAGGGCTGCCGACCAGATTGGCATGGTGAATTCGATCGACACCACCTGACCGAGCGGAATCAGGGTCAGCGCAAAGAACCAGCCGAGCTGCGCGCCATAATGAATGAGATTGCGCGAGACATGCTGCAGCGGCCGCGCGCTAATCATCGCCGCAAAGCCGCCGTTGATGTGGATCAGCGGATACAGCATGCAGAAGCCGAGGATCGAGCGCACTTCCATGATCTGAAAGACGTTCAGTTCGCGCGTGGTCTCGCGGCCGGCCACCGTTATGATCAGCATCAGAGCGAGCCAGCCCGCCATCCACAGCGCGGCCTTGGGTTTGGAAGCGATCTTGTCCATCAGCGGCGGGTGCCATGCATGCCGCGGGAAGCGCAGCGCGGAAATCGGGGAGGGCAAGCGCGGTATCGGCGACCTCAGGTCGATTTGCAACGCGCAAATATGCCGATGCAGTGCTGCGCGGCGCTCAATTTCGGGGTGGGAGGCCGCGGCCGATCAGTGCTAAGGAAACGCCGATATGTTCGCCCCAGGAAAGGAAGCTGCGCATGAAAACCTTGCAACCGGCCGAATGGTCGAAGCCGCGTG
>JANNNE010000080.1:0-2324 GCA_031398385.1 Ideonella sp. | reverse complement strand
GGCCTGGGGGCGGAGGTCGCGCCCGGCCTGCATGAAGCCGAATTGCACTACCTGCATGACCACGAGTGGGCGCGCAGCGCCGAAGATGTCTTGTGGCGGCGCAGCAAACTGGGCCTGCATCTGAGCGAGGGCGAACGCGCGCAGGTCCAGGCCTGGTGCCGATCGAACTGGCAGTCCGGCATCGAACGGGATGCCCACAGCCGGGAAGCTGTCTCACAACCCGCCGAGGGTTCATCATGGAACTGAGCCTGCAGGGCATCGAGCAACGCGTCGGCGCCGACGTGCACCTGCATCCGATCGACATGCAGCTGGTGCCGAATGCGGTAACCGTGCTGCTCGGCGCGACCCAGGCCGGCAAGACCACGCTGATGCGGGTGATGGCCGGCCTCGATCGCGCCAGCAAGGGCAAGCTGCTGGTTGACGGCGAGGACGTGACCGCCAAGACGGTGCGGCAACGCAACGTCGCGATGGTGTACCAGCAGTTCATCAACTATCCGTCGATGACGGTGTTCGACAACATCGCTTCGCCGTTGAAGCTGCGGCGCGGCGCAGGCGGCGACAAGGCGGCCATCACACATCGTGTCAACGAGCTGGCGGCCAAGCTGCACATCGAACCGTTCCTGAAGCGGCTGCCGGCCGAACTGTCGGGTGGCCAGCAACAACGGGTGGCGCTGGCCCGGGCGCTGGCCAAGCAGGCGCCGCTGATGCTGCTCGACGAACCGCTGGTCAACCTCGACTACAAGCTGCGCGAGGAATTGCGCGACGAGTTGTCGCAACTGTTCGCAGCCGGCGAATCGACGGTGGTCTACGCCACCACCGAACCCACCGAGGCGCTGCTGCTCGGCGGCCACACCGCGGTGCTGGATGCCGGCGAGTTGCTGCAATACGGCCCGACCGCCGAGGTGTTCCACCACCCCCGCTCGATCCGGGTCGCGCGCGCCTTCAGCGACCCACCGATGAATCTGATCGAAGGCCAGGCCGCCAACGACCGCATCACCTGGGCCGCTCAGGGGCAGACCCTGGTGTTGGCAAGCCGACTGCCGCCGGCCCACGCCGGAAAGGTGACCGTCGGCATCCGCGCCAATGCCTTGCGTCGCCAACGCCAGGGCCATGATGTCGAGCTGGTCGGCCGGGTCGAGCTGGCGGAGATTTCCGGATCGGACACCTATGTCCACATCGATACCCATTTCGGCGAATTGGTCGCGCAGCTGACTGGCGTGCACAACTTCAGCCTTGGCGAAAATCTGAGCCTGGCACTCGATCCCGCACAGGTTCATGTCTTCGACGTGAGCGGGGATCTGCTGCTCGCACCCGTCAGGCAGGAGCATTGAGATGGCCCGCATCACGCTGGACCTCGCACACGCCTACAAACCTGATCCGCAGACGGACGCGGATTTCGCGCTGCTGCCGTTGAAAATGGAATTTGCCGATGGCGGCGCCTATGCGCTGCTCGGCCCGTCGGGCTGCGGCAAGACCACGCTGCTGAACATCGTCTCCGGGCTGGTGACGCCGTCGCAAGGAACGGTGCAATACGACGGTGTCGATGTCACCTCGCGTTCGCCGCAGCACCGCAACATCGCGCAGGTGTTCCAGTTTCCGGTCATCTACGACACCATGACGGTGGCCGAGAACCTCGCGTTCCCGCTGAAAAACCGCGGTGCGCCGCCCGAGAAGATCAAGGAGCGGGTCGGCAAGATCGCCGAGATGCTGGAACTCAGCGCCCAGCTCGACAGCCGCGCCGCCGGCCTCACGGCCGATGCCAAGCAGAAAATCTCGCTCGGCCGCGGGCTGGTGCGCGAAGATGTCAGCGCCGTGCTGTTCGACGAACCCCTCACCGTCATCGACCCGCACCTGAAGTGGCAATTGCGGCGCAAGCTCAAGCAGATTCATCATGAGCTGAAGCTGACGCTGATCTACGTGACCCACGACCAGATCGAGGCGCTGACATTCGCCGATCAGGTGGTCGTGATGACACGCGGTCGGGCGGTGCAGGTGGGCAGTGCGTCGGATCTGTTCGAGCGGCCGAGCCATACTTTCGTCGGACATTTCATTGGCTCGCCGGGCATGAACTTCCTGCCGGCGCGCTGGGATCGATCCAGCGCCGGCGTCGAGGTCGCCGGCAATCTGCTGGGTGGCGCACACGCACCTGCGGCGCTGCGTGAGGCGGGCGAATTCACGCTCGGCGTGCGGCCCGAATATGTCGAACTCGCCGCCAGCGATGCGCCAGGCGCCGCACCGGCGCGTGTGGTCAAACATCAGGACATCGGCACCTATCAGCTGCTGACCGCGCAGGTCGGGCAACAGATCGTGCGGGCGCGTCTGGC
>JANNNE010000067.1:0-40520 GCA_031398385.1 Ideonella sp. | reverse complement strand
CGTTGCTGTTCGGCCAGGCGTTCTCGCACCGCGACGTCCCGCGCAATGGCGGCCGGGTCGTCGTCATGGCTGGCAATCACCGCATCGACCTGCAGCCGCTGCGCCAGCGCGGCAATCTCGTCGACCGCTTGGCCGTGCCGGACGATCAGACCCACCGCCACCCCCGGATTCGCGCGCGACAGCTCGACGTCGAGTTCGAGCAGGCTGGCGTGAATGAATTCGACCCGGCGATCGACGCGCGGCAGCGGGTCGAGAATGTCGGTGTCGAACACGAAAACGCACCACACCTTCGCTGCAGTGGTCAACGCGCGGTGCAGCGCGGCGTTGTCTGTACAGCGGAGGTCGCGGCGGAACCACATCAATGCTGAATTCAGGGGCTTGACCATGCGTCCAGTGTGCAGCAGCCCGGGTACTTCGTCCGCCAGCCCCGCCTTGCAGTCAAAATGAGCTGATCTGCCTCGCGCCGTTTGCGTGGCGCCGAAAACAGCGCTGCCGACGTTTCCCCGAATAAAATCAATCCATGGCCGACGCCGAAGTCAATTTCACCAACCAGTTCCTGATTGCCATGCCGGGCATGGGTGGGGATACCTTCGCCGGCACCGTGATCTATCTGTGTGAACATACCGACAAGGGGGCGCTCGGGCTGGTGATCAACAAGCCGATCGACATCACGCTGAAGAATCTGTTCGAGAAGGTCGAATTGCCGCTCGAGCGTGATGATCTGGCGCATACACCGGTCTTTTTCGGCGGGCCGGTGCAGACCGAGCGCGGGTTCGTGCTGCACGAGCACGAAGCGTCCGAAGCGGCCCAATACAGCTCGTCGCTGAAGATTCCGGGTGGCCTCGAGATGACCACCAGCAAGGACGTGCTGGAAGCCTTGTCGAACGGTGCCGGTCCGAAAAAGATTCTGGTCACGCTGGGTTACAGCGGCTGGGGCGCCGGCCAGCTCGAAGACGAGATGGGCCGCAACAGCTGGATCAACGTGGAAGCCGCGCCCGACATCATCTTCGATACGCCGGTCGAGCAGCGCTACGACAAGGCCTTGTCGCTGCTCGGCATCGATGTGCGGATGCTGAGCCAGGAAGCCGGTCACGCATGAGCCGACCCCCGGTCCCCTCACCGGCTGGCGGCTCATCCGCCATTCGCCGCCCGCAGTCGTTCCTGGCATTCGATTACGGACGCCGGCATGTCGGCACCGCGACCGGTAACAGCCTGACCGGTGCGGCGCGCCCGCTGCGAACCATTTCGCTCGAGGGTGACGCGCGTTTTGCGGCCATCGGCGCCCTGGTCAACGAATGGGAACCGGACGCGCTGGTGGTCGGCATTCCGTTTCATCCCGACGGCGCGGCGCATGAAAATACCCATCGGGCGCGCCGTTTCGCGCGCCAGCTGGAAGGCCGCTTCGGTCTGCCGGTGCATCGGGTCGATGAGCGCTACAGCACCACCGAGGCACTGGGCGACGGGGCGGTCGATGTCGACGCGGCGTCCGCCGCGATCATCCTGGACCAATATCTGAACTCGCTGCCGAAGTTCCAGTCCGACCAGGGAACACCGGATGCCGATTGAATCGCGGCCCGCCTTTTCTGCCGCTTTCGGCGATCGGGCATGACATGACGCAGCCGTCGCTCGACGCGGAGGCGCTGTACCAGAAACTGCTGGCGGGCGTGCGCGATCTGCTGGTTGACGACACGGTGCTGGTCGGTATCTGGTCGGGCGGCGCGTGGCTGGCCGAACGCTTGCAGCGCGACCTCCAACTGGCGGGTGAATGCGGCGTCATCTCGAGCACCTTGCACCGCGACGATTTCGGATCCCGCGGCCTCGCCTCGGGTGCCGATGCGACCCGCTTGCCGTTCGAAATCGAGGGGCGCCGGATCGTGCTGATCGACGATGTGCTCGATACCGGCCGGACGGTGCGGGCCGTTCTCAATGAATTGTTCGATTTCGGCCGTCCGGCCAGTGTCGCGCTGGCGGTGCTGGTCGACCGCGGCGGCCGCGAGTTGCCGATCCACGCCGCCTTCAGCGCCGAAACCATCGAGTTGCCGGCCGAGCAGCGTCTATCGCTGGCGCGTGATGAAGCCGGACGGCTGAGTTTCGACATCCGCTGATGCTGTCGCGCCGCAATCCCCAGCTCAACGCGCATGGCGAGTTGATCCATCTGCTGTCGATCGAGGGTCTGCCGCGTGCGGTGATCCACCAGATTCTCGATACCGCCGGCAGTTTTCTCAGCGTCAACGACCGCGAGGTCAAGAAGGTGCCGCTGCTGCGCGGCAAGAGCCTGTTCAACCTGTTCTTCGAGAACAGCACCCGCACCCGCACCACCTTCGAGATCGCCGCCAAACGCCTGTCGGCCGATGTCATCAACCTCGACATCTCGCGCTCGTCGACCGCCAAGGGCGAGAGCCTGCTCGACACCATCGCCAACCTGTCGGCGATGCACGCCGACATGTTCGTGGTTCGCCATGCCGAAAGCGGGGCACCGTATCTCATCGCACAACACGTGGCGCCGCATGTGCGGGTGGTCAATGCCGGTGACGGCCGCCATGCGCACCCGACGCAGGGCCTGCTCGACATGTACACGATCCGTCACTACAAGAAGGATTTCACCGGGCTGACGGTGGCCATCGTCGGCGACATCGTGCATTCGCGCGTGGCGCGTTCGGACATCCATGCCTTGACGACGCTGGGGGTGCCCGAGATCCGGGCCGTCGGCCCGAAGACCCTGGTGCCGGCCGATCTGCGCGAGATGGGTGTGCGGGTCTGCCACGACATGGCCGAAGGCATCCGGGGCGCCGACGTGATCATCATGCTGCGCCTGCAGAACGAGCGCATGAGCGGCGCGATGCTGCCAAGCGCGGGCGAATTCTTCAAGAGCTTCGGCCTGACACCCGAGAAGCTCGCGCTGGCCAAACCCGATGCGATCGTGATGCACCCGGGTCCGATCAACCGCGGCGTCGAGATCGATTCGGCAGTCGCCGACGGCAGCCAGAGCGTGATCCTGCCGCAGGTCACGTTCGGCATCGCGGTGCGGATGGCGGTGATGTCGATCATTGCCGGCAACAGCGCATGAATACGGTGATGACGAGCGCGGACCGCACACCCCGGAGAGCTGCATGAATCTGCTGATCCGCAACGGCCGGGTGATCGATCCGGCCAGCGGCCGCGACGAGTTCGCCGATCTGCTGATCAGCGGCGGGCGCATCGTCTCGATCGGCGCCGATCTCGATGCGAGCCGCGCCGACCGCACCATCGATGCCAGTGGCTGTGTGGTGGCGCCCGGGCTGGTCGATCTGGCAGCGCGCCTGCGCGAGCCCGGTTATGAACACGAAGGCATGCTCGAAAGCGAGTTGAATGCGGCCGCGGCTGGCGGTGTCACGAGCCTGGTCTGTCTGCCTGATACCGATCCGGTGCTTGACGAGCCCGGGCTGGTCGAGATGCTGAAGTTCCGCGCCCGCAAGCTGAGCCTGTGCCGCCTGTTCCCGCTGGGTGCCTTGACGCGCGGCTTGGCCGGCGAGGTGCTGACCGAGATGGCCGAATTGACCGAGGCGGGCTGCGTCGGATTTTCGCAGGCCGAGGTGCCGGTTCGCGACACCCTGATCCTGCAGCGCGCCATGCAATATGCGTCGACCTTCGGTTATTCGGTCTGGCTGCGCCCGCAGGACAAATGGCTGGGCAATGGGGTGGCGGCCAGCGGCGCGGTGGCGACACGCTTGGGACTCACCGGCGTGCCGACGATCGCCGAGACGGTGGCGCTGCACACCATCTTCGAGCTGATGCGCAGCAGCGGTGCCAGCGTGCACCTGTGCCGCCTGTCGAGCGCGGCCGGGGTCGAACTGGTCCGAACCGCCAAGGCTGGGGGCTTGCCGGTCACCTGCGATGTCAGCGTCAATTCGCTGCACCTGACTGACATGGACATCGGCTATTTCGATTCGGCGATGCGTGTGACCCCGCCGTTGCGCCAGCAGCGTGACCGCGACGCGCTTCGGGCGGGTCTGGCCGACGGCACGATCGATGCGCTGGTCAGCGATCACACGCCGGTCGATGAAGACGCCAAGACGCTGCCGTTTGCCGAGGCCGAACCGGGTGCCAGCGGGCTTGAGCTGCTGTTGAGCCTGGCGCTCAAATGGGGCGACGACGCGTTCGCGGATCCGCGCAGGGGTCTGCATCGCGCGCTCGCGACCGTCACCTGCGAGCCGGTGCGGGTGCTCGGCAATGCGCTCGGTTCATTGGCCGCCAGCGCGGGACGCCTGGTCGAAGGCGGCGTCGGGGATGTCTGCGTATTCGATCCCGCGGTGATGTGGCGTGTCGAGCCCAAGCTGTTTCGCAGTCAGGGGCGCAACACGCCGTTCACCGGCCATGAATTGCCGGGGCGCGTGCTGGCCACGGTGGTTGCCGGCAATCTGGCGTTCGAACCCGAATCGGCTGCCCGGGCAGGCTGATGTCTGATGCGACGCCGATGGCGGCGCGCCGTGCCCGCGCAATCGCGCGCCTGACGCGCACCGTGCTGCACCTGATGCACGGGGTTGCCATCGCGATGCTGCGTTTTCCGCGCCTGACTGCGGCCGAGCGGGCCGCCAAGGTGCATTGGTGGTCGATCAAGGTGTTGCGGTTGATGGGCGTGCAGCTGGTTCAGGCGGGTGCGCCGCGCCCGGGCGCCAAGCTGCTGGTGGCCAATCACATCTCCTGGCTCGACATCATGGCCATCCATGCAGTTTGTCCGGATGCCCGCTTCGTCTCCAAGGCCGACGTGCGCCGTTGGCCGGTGCTCGGCATGCTGGTCGCAGCGGCTGGCACCTTGTTCATCGAGCGCGAGCGCAAGCGCGACGCGGTGCGGGTGGTTCACACGATGGCGCAGGCATTGGCCGACGGCGAGACGGTGGCGATCTTTCCGGAAGGCACCACGTCGGACGGTCGGCAGCTGCTGCCGTTCCACGCCAACCTGCTGCAGGCCGCTATATCGAGCGAGGTCCCGGTGCAGGCGGTTGTGCTCGCCTATGCCGATCGCAGCGCGACTGTCAGCGAAGCGGTCACCTTCATCGGCGAAACCACGCTGATCGAGAGCTTCTGGCGAATTGCCTGTGGCGACGGGGTGCAGGTCACGGTGCGCCTGTTGCCGGCGCGCGGCGTGCGACACGCCGATCGGCGCCGGCTGGCTGCCTTGTTGCGCGACGAGATAAAAGCCGCCCTGCACGGCGTCGAACGCGCCGACGACGCCGACTCGGCCGAACCTGCGAAAGAGGCCGCCCCGACTCAGCCTTTGGCCTGATTCGCGACCGCGGCGGCAGCGCGGGCTGCAGCTTCGGGATCGCCGAGGTAGCGGCTGCGCAGCGGCTTCAAATCGGCATCGAGTTCGTACAACAGCGGGATGCCGTTCGGGATGTTGAGTCCGACGATGTCGTCATCGCTGACACCGTCGAGGTATTTGATCAAGGCGCGGATGCTGTTGCCGTGTGCCGCGATCAGCACCCGCTGGCCGTCACGTATGGCCGGCGCAATGGTCGAATGCCACAACGGCAACACACGGGCGACGGTGTCCTTCAGGCATTCGGTCAATGGCACCTGTTGCGGATCGAGCCGGGCATAACGCGGATCGGACCGCTCGGAGCGCTCATCACCCGGCTCGAGGGCCGGCGGCGGCGTGTCGTAGCTGCGCCGCCAGGTCAACACCTGCGCATCCCCGTACTGCCTTGCCGTTTCGGCCTTGTTCAGGCCCTGCAGCGCGCCGTAGTGGCGCTCGTTGAGGCGCCAGTCATTAACGATCGGTACCCACGTCCGTTCCATCTGGTCCAGCGCATGCCACAGGGTCCAGATCGCACGCTGCAGCACCGAGGTATAGGCGACGTCGAACTCGAAGCCGTCGGCTTTCAGGATGCGGCCCGCTTGCTGGGCCTGGGCGATGCCGGTCGGGGTCAGCTCGACATCGGTCCAGCCGCTGAACCGGTTCTCCAGATTCCAGGTCGATTCACCGTGGCGGATCAGCACGAGTTGATACATGGCAGAGGCTGTTTCGAAGGGAAGGGCTGTCAGGTCAGTGGCCCGAAGCGACAAATTCTATAATCCCGGGTTGCTCAAACCGACCCGACACCCGTTCGGGACCACCTCGTGAAATTTTTCATCGACAACTGGTTTCTCTTCGTCACCGCGCTGGCTTCTGGTGGCCTGCTGCTGTGGCCGCTGCTTTCGCGGGGCGGCGGCGGCGGCAAGGTGAGCACCAGCGAAGCGGTGCGCCTGATCAATCGGGAGCGCGCCCTGTTGCTCGATATCAGCGAGCCGGCCGAGTTTGCGAGCGGCCATCCGGCCGGTGCGCGCAACGTTCCGCTGTCCAAGCTCGAACAATCGAACGAGCTGCCGAAGAACAAGGCCTTGCCGGTGGTGGTGGTGTGCCAGACCGGGTCACGCGCCTCGCGTGGCGTCGCTATCCTGCACAAGCTCGGCTACGACAACGCACGTCCGCTGGGCGGCGGGCTCGCTGCCTGGCGCGAGGCGAATCTGCCAGTCGAGCGAGCCGCCTGAACCGAACCCCGATCGAGCCATGTCACCAGTCAAGATCTACACCACCGCGGTCTGTCCGTTCTGCATCCACGCCAAGCAGTTGCTGCGCGAGCGTGGGGTGGAAACGCTCGACGAAATTCGTGTCGACCTCAACCCGACGCAGCGCGCCGTGATGATGGAGCTGACCGGCCGGCGCACCGTGCCACAGATCTTCATCGGCGACACCCATGTCGGGGGTTGCGACGATTTGATCGAACTCGATCGCGCCGGCAAACTGCAGCCTTTGCTCGGCACAGCCTGACCCTGTCTTCCGCGCGTCGATAATCATTGCCTCATTCGCCCGCGGCCGGGTTGGCGGCGGGCGTCTTCATATTCCACTCCAAGAGACATTTCATTCATGGCCGACGACGTTCAGACTCCAGAGACTTCAGCAGCAACGACCGAGAATCCCGACGCGCCCATGTTCCTGATCCAGCGCCTGTATCTGAAGGACATGTCGCTGGAGCAGCCGAATTCGCCGCAGATCCTGCTCGAGCAGGCGCAGCCGCAAGTCGACATCAACCTCGGCCTCGGCGCCGAGACGGTTGCCGACTCGATGTACGAAGTGACCGTGACGGCCACGGTGACCACCAAGGTCGGCGACAAGGTGCTGTTCCTGGTCGAGGCCAAGCAGGCCGGTATCTTCGAGATCCGCAACGTGCCCGATGCCGACCTGCAGCGAATCATCGGCATCGCTTGCCCGAACATCATCTACCCGTATCTGCGCGCCATCGTTTCCGATGTCTGCACACGCGCCGGCTTCCCGCCGGTGGTGCTGACCGAGATGAACTTCCAGGCGATGTTCGAAGCCCAGCAGGCGCAAGCCGCTGCGGCATCCAACGGTGCGGGCACATCGGTCAACTGATCGCATCGGCCGGCCCGGCGCGCAGCGTCTGCTGCGCCAGCGGTCGGCGCAAGGCGTGCGTGCGGAAAGCGATTTTGCGACCGGCGACCTGACGTGAACATCACCGTACTGGGTGCGGGTGCCTGGGGAACCGCGCTGGCGGTGCAGGCTTGTCAGCGCCATCGGGTCCGGCTGTGGGCGCGCGACGCCGATCAGGTGGCGCAGATGCAGTCTCTGCGACGCAATTCGCGTTACCTCGACGAGATCGACCTGCCCGCCAGCCTGCAGATCAGCGCTGCGCTCGATGAGTCACTGTTGCACGCCGCAGGCGGGCTGATCGTCGTCGCGACCCCGATGGCCGGCTTGAGCGACATGTTGCGAGTCATGGGCGACACGGCTGACGCCGACACGCCGGTGGTCTGGCTTTGCAAGGGCTTTTCTCAACACAGTGGCGACCTGGCCAACGAAGTGGCAGCCAGGCTGCTGCCGGGCCGGTCGTGTGGCGTGTTGTCGGGGCCGAGTTTTGCGATCGAGGTGGCGCGGGGCCAGCCCACCGCGCTGGTTGCCGCCAGCGCCAGCGGCCAGGTGCGCGATCGCGCGGTACAGGCTTTTCACGCGGACAGTTTGCGCGTCTATACCTCGGACGACCCGATCGGCGTCGAGGTGGGCGGAGCGGTCAAGAACGTGATGGCGATCGCCACCGGCATCGCCGACGGCTTGCAGACGGGCGCGCCCGAGGCGAATGCCGCCGGCCTGGGACTGAATGCCCGCGCCGCGCTGATCACCCGTGGCCTGGCCGAGATGACCCGGCTCGGGGTCGCGCTGGGTGCGCGGGCGGAAACCTTCATGGGCTTGTCCGGCCTCGGCGATCTGGTACTGACGGCGACCGGCTCCTTGTCACGCAACCGGCAGGTCGGTCTGCGATTGGCGCAGGGCCAGCCGCTGGCGTCGATCCTGCACGAACTCGGCCATGTCGCCGAAGGCGTGCACTGCGCACCGATGGTGTTGCAGCGGGCCGAGGCACTGGGGGTGGACATGCCGATCACACAATCGGTGGTCGATGTCATCGAAGGTCGCCTGAGTGCAGCCGAGGCGGTCGGCGCGCTGATGGCACGCGACTCGCGGCGGGAGTGAGCGCGCCCCCGCGCTTGCGCCGGTCCCGCATGCCGAGCCAGTCCAGTCAGCCTGCCGCCCGGTCACGGGCCAACGGTCGGTCTGGCGACGTAAATCTCGATCGGTTCGGGCTCGCGGATCTCGTTCAGACGGCGTCCGGATAGCCGCAGCTGCGCCAGGCGTCGAACACGGCCACGGCGACTGCATTGCTCAGGTTCAGGCTGCGCTGACCCGCGCGCATCGGCAGTCGGACCCGGCGGTCGGACGCGAAGCCATCGCGGATATCGGGCGGCAGGCCAGCGGTTTCCGATCCGAAGACCAGCCAGTCGCCGGATTGCCAGGGAACTGTCGACAGGCTGACGCTGCCGCGTGTGGTGAACGCAAACATCCGCTGGCTGTCGACGCCGGGCTGGCGCCGAAACGAATCCCAATCCGCATGCCGCTCGACCCGGGCATATTCGTGATAGTCGAGTCCGGCGCGTTGCAGCAGGCGGTCTTCCATCGCGAAGCCCAACGGCTCGATCAGGTGCAGCCGGCAGCCGGTATTCGCCGCGAGCCGGATCACGTTGCCGGTGTTGGGCGGAATTTCGGGATGGACCAGAACGATGTTGAACATCACCTATTCGCCGGGCGCCGGCGTTCTGGCGAGGGTCCAGATCTGCACCCGGGCGACTCCGGCACGACGCAGAACGGCGGTGATCTCTTCGGCGGTGGCGCCGGTGGTCATCACGTCGTCGACCACGGTCACGTCGCGGCCGTGCAATTCCCCGCGCCGCAGCGGTTCGATGGCAAAGGCATCGCGCACATTGGCGAGCCGATCCTGGCGTGGCAGCGACAGCTGCGGCGGCCGATCCGCGATCCGCAACAACAGATCCGGGCTGGTGGCCGCGCCGAGCCGGCGTGCCAGGCGCCGAGTCAGCTCCCAGGCCTGGTTATAGCCGCGCTCGCGCAATCGTCGCTGGCTGACCGGTGCCGGCAGCATCAGCCCGGGTGCCGGCAACCCCGTGGCCCGGATGGTCTCGAGCAGGCGTTCGCTCAACGCGCCAGCGAGCTCGAGCGCCGAATGAAACTTGAATTGCGCGATCACGCCATCCCAGGGCGCCGCGTAGTCGAGCGCTGCAATCGCCAGATCGTGGCCCGGTGGATCGGTCAGGCAGCGTCCGCAGACCTCGACCGCAGCGCCCACCGGCAGCGCGCAGCGCCGGCAACGGTTTCGCCGCTGCGCAAAACGCCCGATGCAGCTGCTGCACAACATCGACCAGCCCCAACCCCGACAGATGCCACATTGAGAGGGCATTTCGGGCAAGCGCAAAGCGTTGGGCATGTCGTCAATATACTGGCTCACGATGGCTGAACGCGTGATCGATCCATTGGCAGTGAAGGCCCAGTTGCGCCGCTTGTTGCAGCGGCAGCAGGCCGACCAAGGTGCAGCGCCCTGGTTGCATGCCGAGGTCGCGCGGCGCATGGCGCAGCGCCTGTTGCTGATTCGCCAGCGGCCGACCAGGATCATCGAATGGTGGGGCGCCCTGGCGGGCGGCGGCGAGGTGCTGGCCGAGGCTTATCCGGACGCCGCGCGGCTTGTCGTCGAACCCGATGCGGCGTGGTCCGAGGCGAGCCGGCGGCAGCGCCAGCTGCCATGGTGGTCGGCGCGACGCTGGAGCGGCGGCGGCGATCAGATCATCGACGAGGCCCAGCCGCTGCCCGCCGACAGCAGCCAACTGGTGTGGGCGAACATGGTGCTGCATGCCGTCAGCGATCCGCCTCAGCTGATGCAGCGATGGCACGAGGCGCTGCAAGTCGATGGTTTCGTGATGTTTTCCTGTCTCGGACCCGACACCCTGAAGCAGCTGCGGGCGATTTACCGCTCGCTGGGGTGGGGAGCGATGGGCATCGATTTCGTCGACATGCATGATTACGGCGACATGCTGCTGCAGGCCGGGTTCGCCGACCCGGTGATGGACCAGGAAACGCTGACCTTGACCTGGGCGACGCCAGCCGATCTGCTGGCCGAGTTGCGCGGACTCGGCGGCAATGTGGCGCCGGGGCGCGGGCACGGCTTGCGAACACCCCGCTGGCGACGCAGTCTGGAGCTTGAGCTGGAGCGCTTGCGCGGCCCGGATGGCCGGCTCGCGTTGAGTTTCGAAGTGGCCTATGGGCATGCATTCAAGGCTGCGCCACGTCGCGCTGCGACTGCGGCGACATCGGTCAGTCTCGATGCGATGCGCCAGCTTCTCCGCGAACCTCGGAAGCTCGCGCAATGAAACCAGCGACGTGGGCTAAAATCATCGGTTGTATGCGGTGCGCAAGTGCCTTCGGTACGCCAAAGCCACACTGCAGCCTTTCAGACGGGCCGATCCAGGCTTGCCGGGATTGTTCGAGTTCCAAGCAGTAGCAACATGTCGGCAACCACCACCCCCATCGATTTCCCCATCGCTGTCAACCACCGCAACTGGCAATTCGGACGCGAATCCGGTGATGGTGCAGGCGGCTGGCGGATCGAGTGGCTGCTCAAGCGCAACTGTTCGCTGGCACCGGGTCAGATGCTCGCCTTGTTCGCGGCGCTGTGTCTGGTCTCGATGACGATTGCCTTGTTTTTCTGGTTTCAGGGCGCCCGGATGGTGATGTCGTTTGCATGGATCGAGCTGATTGCCGTGGGCACGGCCATGCTGCTCTATGCGCGCCATGCCGCCGATCGCGAATGCATGGCGCTGCATCAGGATACGTTGACGGTCGAGCATTCGTGCGGCAACCGCGTCGATCGGGTCGAATTCCAGGCTGCCTGGGTGCGGGTCGAACCCCGCTCGGGCGACCACTCGCTGGTCGAGCTCACCGGGCAGGGTCGGCGCATCTTCGTCGGCCGCTTCATCCGCCCCGAGTTGCGCCGCAAGCTCGCCGATGAACTGCGGACCGCCCTGCGCCGCCACCATTCGCAACCGGTCGATGCCGGCTGAATCTCATTCGAAAACTGAATTGAACACGATGATGAAGACGAAAGCGCTGTTGCAACGGGTGTGGAACTGGGCCCCGCAGGCCGGGATCGGCCTTGCACTGAGCCTGACTGCCGCGGCTGCCCGCGCCGTCGGCGACCTGCCGGGCGGGCCAGCGGTCAATCAGCTCGATCTGCATCCGCCGGTGACGCGCATCGCCGCCGAGCAGCAGTGGTTGCACAACTTCATCATGATCATCTGCGTGCTGATCTTCCTCGGCGTGTTCGGGGTGATGTTCTATTCGATTTTCAAGCACCGCAAATCCAAGGGTGCGAAGGCGGCCAATTTCCATGAAAGCACGACGGTCGAGATCGTCTGGACCATCGTGCCGTTCATCATCGTCATCCTGATGGCGCTGCCGGCCACCCGCGTGGTGGTGGCGATGAAGGACACCAGCGCGTCCGACATCACGATCAAGGCCACCGGTATCCAGTGGAAATGGGGCTACGACTACCTGAACGGTGAGGGCGCGGGCATCGGATTTGTCTCGTCGCTGGATAACGCGCACCGCGAGATGTCCAACTCCGGCAAGCCTTCCGGCGACAACTATCTGCTCAAGGTCGACAACCCGCTGGTGGTTCCGGTCGACAAGAAGATTCGCATCATCACCACCGCCAACGACGTGATTCACGCCTGGATGGTGCCGGCCTTCGGTGTCAAGCAGGATGCGATTCCGGGCTTTGTTCGCGATACCTGGTTCCGAGCTGAAAAAACGGGCGATTTCTACGGCCAGTGCGCCGAGTTGTGCGGCAAGGAACACGCCTACATGCCGATCCACGTCAAGGTCTTGTCGCAGGCCGACTACACCACCTGGGTGGCCGGCAAGCAGAAGGAAATGGCCGCCGCGCTGGACGATCCTGCGAAAGTCTGGGAGCTGGCGGCGCTGGTCGAGCGGGGCGAGAAAGTCTACGCGGCGAATTGTTCGGCCTGTCACCAGCCGACCGGCAAGGGCGCGGGCCCGATCAAGGCGCTCGATGGTGCCGCGGTGGTCGTAGACCCTGATCACGGCAAGCAGATCAACGTGCTGCTCAATGGTCAGGGCAATGGCGCGATGCCGGCCTGGAGGCAGCTCAGCGATACCGATCTCGCCGCGGTGGCCACCTATACCAAGAACAGCTGGTCGAACAAGACCGGGCAGATCGTGCAGCCATCCGAAGTGATGGCAGCCCGCAAGTAAGCATCTGAAGAAATCGCTCGAAGGATCAATATGAGTGCAGTACTCGACCCCCACGGTCACGCCCATGACCACGATCATCACGACCACGGCGCGCCTGCTGGCTGGCGCCGCTGGCTGTACGCGACGAACCACAAGGACATCGGCACGATGTACCTGCTGTTCTCGTTCGCGATGTTGATGGTTGGCGGCGTTTTGGCGATGCTGATCCGCCTCGAGCTGTTCCAGCCGGGCCTGCAATTCGTCAATCCGCAGCTGTTCAACCAGCTGACGACGATGCACGGGCTGATCATGGTGTTCGGCGCGATCATGCCGGGCTTCGTCGGCTTCGCGAACTGGATGGTTCCGCTGCAGATCGGCGCGGCCGACATGGCCTTCGCACGGATGAACAATTTCAGCTTCTGGCTGCTGATTCCGGCCGCGGCGATGCTGGTCGGCTCGTTCTTCATGCCTGGTGGTGCACCGGCGGCCGGCTGGACGCTGTATGCGCCGCTGACCCTGCAGATGGGCCCGTCGATGGATGCCGGCATCTTTGCGATGCATATCATGGGCGCGAGTTCGATCATGGGCTCGATCAACATCATCGTCACGATCCTGAACATGCGCGCGCCGGGCATGACCCTGATGAAGATGCCGCTGTTCTGCTGGACCTGGCTGATCACCGCCTACCTGCTGATCGCGGTGATGCCGGTGCTGGCTGGCGCAATCACGATGACGCTGACCGACCGCCACTTCGGCACCAGCTTCTTCAACCCGGCCGGCGGCGGTGACCCGGTGATGTACCAGCACATTTTCTGGTTCTTCGGGCATCCCGAGGTCTACATCATGATCTTGCCGGCGTTCGGCATCGTCAGCGCCATCATTCCGACTTTCGCGCGCAAGCGGCTGTTCGGCTACACGTCGATGGTGTACGCGACTGCCTCGATCGCAATCCTGTCGTTCATCGTCTGGGCGCACCACATGTTCACCACCGGGATGCCGGTGACCGGGCAGCTGTTCTTCATGTACGCAACGATGCTGATCGCGGTACCCACCGGCGTGAAGATCTTCAACTGGATCGCGACCATGTGGCGCGGCTCGATGACCTTCGAGACGCCGATGCTGTTCGCGGTCGGCTTCATCTTCGTGTTCACGATGGGTGGCTTCACGGGGCTGATCCTGTCGGCCGCGCCGGTCGACATCCAGCTGCAGGACACCTACTACGTCGTGGCCCACTTCCATTACGTGCTGGTGGCGGGTTCGTTGTATGCGATGTTCGCCGGTGTCTATTACTGGGGCCCGAAGTGGACCGGCGTGATGTACAACGAAACCCGCGGCAAGATCCATTTCTGGGGCTCGCTGATCGCCTTCAACGTCACGTTCTTCCCGATGCACTTCCTCGGCCTGGCGGGCATGCCGCGTCGTTATGCCGACTATCCGTTGCAGTTCGCCGACTTCAACATGCTGGCGTCGTTCGGCGCATTCTGGTTCGGCCTGATGCAGGTCTATTTCTTCCTGTTCGTGGCCGTTCCGATGATGCGCGGCAAGGGTGAACCGGCACCGCAGAAACCGTGGGAAGGTGCCGAAGGCCTGGAATGGGAAGTGCCGTCACCGGCGCCGTTCCACACCTTCGAAGAGCCGCCCAAGCTGAACGCCAACGCGACCCGCATCATTGCGTGATTGCTGCTGCCTGAACGCCCCCGTTTTGATGACTCCCGAACAGAAGAAGCACAACCTGCGGCTGGCGCTGATCCTGGTCTCGGTGGCGGCCGTCTTTCTGGTCGGTTTTGTTGCCAAGGCCGTGCTGATCGGCGCCTGATCCGTCATGAAATCGAACCCGCCACCCCGCTTTTCCCTGCTGACCAGCGACAACCGACGCATGGTCGGCAAGCTGCTGGTCATCACGGCCGCCATGTTCGCGTTCGGGTATGCGCTGGTGCCGATCTATCGGTCGATCTGCGATGCCTTGGGGATCAATGTGTTGTCGCTGGCCGAACTGAACCAGCCGGGAGCCGCCAGCAAGCGCCGTTCAGCCAACACCCAGATCGATACCAGCCGCACGATCACGGTCGAATTCGATGCGAATGCGCGTGGGCCTTGGTCGTTTGCACCGGCGGTGGCCAGTCTGAAAGTGCATCCGGGCGAAATGGCAACGGTGATGTACGAGTTCAGGAACAACCAGAACCGCACGATGACCGCGCAGGCCATTCCGAGTTATGCGCCAAAACAGGCGGGTGCTCATTTCAACAAACTCGAATGCTTCTGTTTCAACGAATATTCGATGGGTCCTGGTGAACGCAAGCAGTGGCCGGTTGTCTTCGTGATCGATCCGAAGTTGCCGAAAGACGTGACGACCATCACCCTGTCCTATACCTTCTTCGAGGTCGGCGGACGTGTCCCGCCGGCACCCGATTCGGTGGCGCTGAGTGACAAGGGAGTCGGATCATGACCACCTCGGGTGGCGGCGGTCTGCGCTCGGCCGTGCAGCGCAAGATGTCGTTCGGGCAGACCATGAGGGCGGTGGCCTGGTCTTTCTTCGGGGTTCGCAAATCGGCCGACTACGAGAAGGATCTGAACCAGTTGAATCCGGTGCATCTGGTGATTGCGGGCGTGCTCGGTGCGCTGCTTTTCATCGCGGTTCTGCTGCTGGTGGTGAATTGGGTCTTGTCCAGCGGGGTTGCCGCCTGAGGCGGCGCGGGCTGGATCGGGTTGTACGGATTGGCCGGCGTCGCTGAGTGGCACGCGACCGGCACGGATTGACGGAATTCAGGATTTCAGGAGAAAACATGTCGGCAGCGGCACACACCGGGCATTCGGATTCGAAGGCTCCCTACTATTTCGTTCCATCCCCATCGAGCTTCCCGGTGATGGCCTCGCTCGGGCTGTTCTTCGTGATCCTGGGTGCCGGTCAATGGGTCAATGGCGTGGGTTGGGGCGCCTATTCGCTGCTGGCCGGCTTTCTGTTGTGGGCCTTCGTGATGCAGGCCTGGTTCCGCACCGCGATCGGCGAAAGCGAAAGCGGTCTGTATGGCAACCGGATTGATGTCTCGTTCCGCTGGAGCATGAGCTGGTTCATCTTCTCGGAGGTGATGTTCTTCGCCGCGTTCTTCGGTGCGTTGTTCTGGTCGCGCCTGCATTCGATCCCGAGTCTGGGCAGCCTGGAAAATTCGATCCTGTGGCCCGACTTCAAGGCCATCTGGCCGAGCGTGCAGGCCGGCGCCACAGCCTCACCGGCCGGCATTGTCGAGCCCTTCGTCACGATGGGCCCATGGCCGCTGCCGACGATCAACACGGCCTTGTTGCTGACCTCGGGCGTGACGCTGACGATCGCCCACCACGCCTTGCTGGCCGGCCAACGCGCCAAGACCATCGGCTTCATGTGGGTGACCGTTCTGCTCGGTCTGATCTTCCTGATCGTGCAGGGCTACGAATACAGCCACGCCTACGCTGACCTGAACCTGAAGCTGAGTTCGGGCGTCTACGGATCGACCTTCTTCATGTTGACCGGCTTTCATGGCTTCCACGTGTTCGTCGGCATGCTGATGTTGCTGTTCATCACGCTGCGACTGCAGAAAGGCCATTTCACCCCCGAGCGACATTTCGGCTTCGAAGGCGCGGCCTGGTACTGGCACTTCGTCGACGTGGTCTGGCTCGGGCTGTACATCATCGTCTATTGGTTCTGACGCGGCGCCGGCCTGCTCGAATGGTGAAGGGCCGCTTGAGCGGCCCTTTTCCTGTCACTCTTCCGGTCGCTTTCCCGATGTGGCGCGTCTCAGCGCGAACGACCGGTCGGCGGATCCGCGACTACCGCAACGGGATGCCGGTCGGGTTGATCCAGCCGAGTTGGTAGCTCAGCAGAAGGCACAGGAACAGCATCACCGAGAGCCCGACTCGCACCGCGAGCGCGCGCATCATGTTGGGTGTCTTGGACTTGGTGTCGCTGCTGTCTCGAACCATCGACAGCCCGGCATACGCCAATGCCGCCAGGATCGAGATGAACGCCACTGCAACCAGAATTTTCATGGAACCGGATTATCCGCCTCACGCGCCGCACAGGCGGGCCAAGGGTTTGTCGTCGCGCCTCGACGCACGTGCTGTGGTGGTGCTGCTGGCCGCAATGATCTGTGCGGGCGCGGCGCTGCGGCTGGGCCTTTGGCAACTCGACCGGGCGGCGCAGAAGCAATCCTTGCAACAGGCCCTGAACGAGCGCTCGAGTCTGCCCTTGCTTGCGCAAACGGCGCTCGCGGACAGCCCTGAAGCTGCCGCGGCTCAGCATCAGCGGCGCGTCAGCTTGCGCGGCGAATGGATCGCCTCGGCAACGATCTATCTGGACAACCGGCAGATGAATTCGCGGCCGGGCTTTTTCGTGCTGACACCGCTGCAGCTGCAGCGCGGTGCGGACACTGCCGAGCCATCGGCCTTGCCCGGCCCACTGATCTGGGTCCAACGCGGCTGGGTTGCGCGCGACAACGATGTCCGGACCCGGCTACCGCAGGTGCCGACCCCGGCTGGCCCGGTCGAGGTGATCGGTCGGGTTGCCCCGCCGCCAGCACGGCTGTTCGAGCTGGGTGAGGAGGCTCGGGGCCCGATCCGGCAAAATCTCGTTCTCGAAGCGTCGGCCATCGAGCTGGCGCAATCGGTTCTGCCGATGACGGTGCTGCAGACCGAAACGGCGCCCGGCGCACCCGACGGCTTGTTGCGAGACTGGCCCGCGCCGGCGGTCGATATCCAGAAGCACTACGGTTATGCCTTCCAGTGGTTCGCACTGTGTGCGGTCGTCGTGTGCTTGTATTCATGGTTCCAGATCATCCGCCCCCGCTGGCGCGCAGAAAAACGTGAAACAGTCTGACCCGCCCACCCCTTCACCGCTCGGCCTGACGGTCCATCGCCTGGCGACCCCGGAGATTGGCGGCGGGCGGCGGGTTTCGTCCGGGCGCTGGCAGATGTTCGCCGTGCTGGCGGTCTGCGCTGCTCCGGTGATTGCCTCGTATTTCACCTTCTACGTGGTGCGTCCGCAGTCGCGGACCAACTATGCCGAGTTGATCACCCCGACGCGCGAGATTCCGGCTGATCTGCCGTTGAGCCATCTCGATGGCACGGCGATCGGTGCCCGCAGCCTGCACGGACAATGGCTGCTCGTGACGGTTGCGGACTCGACCTGCAACGAGCGCTGCGGCCGCAACCTGGTGTTGATGCGACAGCTTCGAGAAACGCTCGGGCGTGAGAAGGATCGGGTCGACAAGCTCTGGCTGGTCACCGATGCGAAGCGGCCTGCCGACGAGTTGCTGGCCGCGACCGGCGCACAGGCCTTGCTGTCGTCCGCGCCGCAAGTGTCGAAATGGCTCACGCCGGCCGATGGCCGGGCACTCGAAGATCATGTCTTTGTGGTCGATCCGATGGGCCAGTGGATGATGCGGGCGCCGGTCGACCCGGAGCCTGCCAAATTCAAGCGCGACATCGAGCGCCTGCTGCGCGCGTCCGCATCCTGGGACCAGCCTGGTCGCTGACGGATCCCCGCCATGCAAACGCATTCGCTGGTCGACTTGTCTCCGCTGCTGCACATCGTGGTGCTGGGTGCGCTGATCGCGCTCGGCCCGCTGGCCTGGCTCTGGGTGCGTCACCGAACGGGCGATGCGAGGAGCCGCCTGTTCGCCTTGACCGCGTTGACCTTGTTCCTGACCTTCGACCTGGTCTTGTTCGGTGCCTTCACCCGGTTGTCCGACTCGGGTCTGGGTTGTCCGGACTGGCCCGGCTGTTACGGCAGCGTCAGCCCCTTCGGTGCCAGCCAGCAGATCGACGCCGCGCAGACAGCGATGCCGACCGGTCCGGTGACGCATGGCAAGGCCTGGGTCGAGATGATCCATCGCTATCTGGCCAGCGGAGTCGGCATGTTGATCGTCGTGCTGGCTGTTGCCAGCTGGATGGCGGCCCGCCGCGACCGGCTGCCGGTTTCGCCGTGGTGGGCAACGGTGACGCTGGTCTGGGTCTGCGTCCAGGGCGCCTTCGGTGCGCTCACCGTGACGATGAAGCTCTATCCCGCCATCGTCACCGTGCACCTGCTCGGCGGCCTGGGTCTGCTGATGCTGCTGGCGGCGCAGAGCCAGGGCTATCGACCGCAACCCTGGCCGGTCACGCCGACACTGCGTCGCGGCCTGGGTGCGCTGCTGATGCTGGTGCTGGTGCAGACCGCACTGGGCGGCTGGGTCAGCACCAACTATGCGGTGCTGGCATGCCGGGATTTCCCGAGCTGTCAGGGGCAATGGTGGCCGGCGATGGATTTTGAACAGGGCTTCGCGCTGCTTCGGCCGCTCGGCATGGGCCGCGACGGCGGTTTCCTGCCGTTCGAAGCCTTGACCGCCATTCATATGGTTCATCGAATCGGCGCACTGGTGGTTTTTGTCGCCATGGCCGGCCTGATCTGGCGCCTGTGGATTCAAGGCAGCCGGCAATCGCGCGACTGGGCTCGCGTGCTGGCCGGTCTGGCCGCCTGGCAATTCGTCAGCGGGCTGAGCAACGTCGTGCTCGACTGGCCATTGGCGGCTGCACTCGCGCACACCGGCGGCGCCGCCGCCATGGTGACGGCGCTGACCGTTGCCTGGGTACGCGCTCGGCAAGCCCTTGCCGGCTTGCCGCAGCAGCAGGCCATTCCCGCCCCGCCGTCGGCCGATCGGGGGCTTGGCGAGGTCGGGCTCGTAAAATGATGGCTGCACCTGAATTCATGGCCGAATCCCTCAGTTCCCCGATCACGACCCCGTCGCGGCTTCCGCGTTTGCGCCAGTACTACGCGCTGACCAAGCCGCGCGTGGTTCAGTTGATCGTTTTCTGCGCCGTCATCGGCATGTTGCTCGCCGTTCCCGGATTGCCCGACTGGACGCTGGTGATTGCCGCAACAGTCGGCATCTGGCTGGTGGCGGCCGCCGCGGCGGCGTTCAACTGCCTGGTCGAGCGCCGCATCGACGCAAAGATGGCCCGCACCGCCTGGCGCCCGACCGCCAAGGGTGAATTGTCGGATCGCTGGACGCTGGCGTTCTCGGCTACCCTGTGCCTGGTGGGCAGCGCCGTGCTCTACCTCTGGGTCAATCCGTTGACGATGTGGCTCACCTTCGCGACCTTCATCGGATATGCGATGGTCTACACGGTGCTGCTGAAACCGTCGACCCCGCAGAACATCGTGATCGGTGGAGCATCGGGCGCGATGCCCCCGGTACTCGGCTGGGCCGCGATGCGTGGCGAGGTCGGACCCGAGGCGCTGATGTTGTGCCTGATCATCTTCCTGTGGACGCCGCCGCACTTCTGGGCCCTGGCGCTGTACCGGGTTGAAGACTATCGCCGCTCCGGCCTGCCGATGTTGCCGGTCACGCACGGCTCTGAATTCACCCGGCTGCAGGTGCTGCTGTATACGCTGATCCTGTTCGCGGCGACCCTGCTGCCGTTTCTTACCGGCATGAGCGGGCCGATCTATCTGGCTGCGGCGCTTACCCTTGGCGGCATGTTTTCAGGCTATGCCTGGCGCCTGTGGCGCAACTATTCCGATCAACTGGCGCGAGCCACCTTCAAATTCTCGATCCTTCACCTGGCGCTGCTGTTTGCGGCGCTGCTGGTCGACCACTACATCAACCCGCTGCTTTGAATCAAGTCGAACGTTCCCCGGTTCCAGCCCTAGGCAGACGCCGCCTGATGGTCTTTCTGCTCGCCGCTGGCAGCAGCATGGCCGGGTGTGAACGCCTGGGCCTCGGCGGCGCCAGGTCCGCCTCGTTCAACGGTGTCGACATCACCGGCGCCGACTACGCCCGCAAGCTCGACCTGCCCGACATCGACGGCAAGCGCCGCAGCCTGGAAGAGTTCAAGGGCAAGCTGGTGGTGGTATTTTTCGGCTACACGCATTGCCCGGACGTCTGCCCGACAACGATGGCCGAACTGGCTCAGGTCAAGCAGTCGCTCGGGGCCGATGGCGACAAGCTGCAGGGCATTTTCGTCACGGTCGACCCGCAGCGCGACACGCCCGAGATCCTGAAGGCTTACATGTCGAGTTTCGATCCGAGCTTCATCGCGCTGCGCGGTACACCGGAGGAAACCGCCGCGCTGGCGAAGGATTTCAAGGTGTTCTTTGCCCAGGTGCCGGGCAAGGCGGCGGGCAGTTATACGGTCGATCACACCGCCGGATCCTATGTATTCGACACCGCCGGCCGGGTGCGCCTGTTCGAGCGCTACGGCGCTGGCCAGGAGAAACTGGTCAGCGATCTGAAGGCACTGCTGGCAGGTTGACGGCTTGCTACGCTGCGCGGCACCGCGGCGCAAAAAAAACCCGGCGGGCGCTCTGGGCGCCGGCCGGGTTGGTATCTGGCGCAGCCGATCAGGCCGAAGCCGCGAGCGCCTTGCGCATCTTCTTCATCGCCGCAACCTCGATCTGACGAATCCGCTCGGCGCTGACGCCGTATTCGCTGGCCAGATCGTGCAGGGTCATGCCGCCGCTGCTGTCATCGTTGACTTTCAGCCAGCGCTCCTCAACGATGCGACGACTGCGATCGTCCAGCACGTCCAGCGCCATCGAAATGCCGTCGCTGGCCATCCAGTCGCGATGCTGCGCCTCGATCACCTCGGTCGGCTCGTGATGGCTGTCGGCCAGGTAGGCGATCGGTGCATACGATTCCTCGGAATCGTCGCTCTGTGGCTCGAGGGCCACGTCGCCGCCCGACAGCCTGGTTTCCATTTCCAGCACTTCTTCGCGCTTGACGTTCAGCGTCGCTGCGACACGGTCGACCTCGCTCTGGGTCAGCGTGTTGCGGTGCGTGTCGGCATCGATGGCATCGCTTTTCAGGTTCTGCTTCATCGAGCGCAGGTTGAAGAAAAGCTTGCGCTGGGCCTTGGTGGTGGCCACCTTGACCATGCGCCAGTTCTTCAGGATGTACTCGTGAATTTCGGCCTTGATCCAGTGCATGGCGTAGCTGACCAGCCGCACGCCTTGTTCCGGGTCGAAGCGCTTGACGGCTTTCATCAGGCCGACATTGCCCTCCTGGATCAGGTCGCCGTGGGGCAGGCCGTACCCCAGATACTGGCGCGAAATCGACACCACCAGCCGCAGGTGCGATAGCACCAGTTGCCCGGCGGCCTGCAGATCGCCATCGGCGCGCAGCTTGCGGCCCAGGCTCAACTCCTGCTCGTGCGTCAGCATCGGGATGCGGTTGACGGCGCTGATGTAGGCGTCCAGGTTGCCCAGCGAGGGAACCATTGCCCACGGGTCGCGCACCACCAAGGCGGTCGAATGACCGGTCGGGGAGGGAAAAGTTGTCAGGTTCATGGTAGTCATAGACAGGACGAACCTCCTTTCAGTTCCCTGATTTTAGCACTCTCCGGTCGAGAGTGCTGATGAAGAGTGATTCTCGAACGGCGTAATTCGACCGAGCATCACGCACGCAGGACAGCCAGCCAGGCTCGCTGGTCGTCGTTCAGCGCTCCATCAGGCGTCAGAACGGCATATTGGAGTGCCGATCGGATCTCGGGTTCCGCATCCGGTAGCGGTCGTTCCAGCAGATGAGCCAGCAGTTCGCGCGCCCGCGCAACGGCCTCTGCGTACAGCGCGAAGATCGCGGCAACGGTGACGTGCCGACTGGCATCTTCCATCCAGCAGTCGTAGTCGGTCGCTATGCCCACGGTGGCGTAGGCGATCTGCGCCTCGCGGGCCAGAAACACCTCCGGAACGTTGGTCATGCCCACCAGGTGACAACCCACCTGGCGCATGAACAGGCTTTCTGCCCGGGTGCCCAGACGAGGCCCCTCGACGCAGGCATAGGTGACATCGCGGTGCAGCCGGAAACCCTTGGCCGCGGCGCTGGCGGAGACCCAGTCGACCATCGCGGCGCTGACCGGTGTCGCGGTCGACACATGCGCGGCCACGCCGTTGCCGAAAAAACTCGAGTCGCGACGCCCGCGCGTCCAGTCGAAATATTGGCTGGGCATGGCGAAATCGCCTGGCGCGATTTCCTCGACCAGGCTGCCGACGGCTGAAATGCCGAGAATCCGGGTCGCGCCCGCGCGTTTCAGCGCGAAGATGTTGGCGCGGTAGTTCACCTCGTGTGGCAACAGGCGGTGTCCGGCGCCATGGCGGGCCAGAAATAGTAGTTCGTGTTCGCCGAAGCGGCCGCGCATGATGGTGCCAGACGGAGCGCCGAACGGTGTGGCGGTATCGATTTGCTGCTCGATGGCCATGCCCGGCAAGTCGTAGATTCCGGTGCCTCCGATGATCGCCAACATGGTCTGCTCCTGCTGCTGAGTGGTGCGCGAGGCGATGGATCGCCGCTCGCTTTGGCGGCCATTGTCGGCCACCGAAGCGCAACTCATCGGTAGGCGTCGGCGAGTTCATCGGCGGAGGCGCCGCGCCAATAGCGCCAGCGCAGCCGCCACATCAGCCAGATGGTGGACCAGACGCCGCGCGTTTCCCAGCGTCGGCCTGAAGTGGTGACCGGCTGCCGGATCCGCAGCGGATGCCCGCCTGGCAGACGACGCAGGCGTATCGACAGCTCGATATCCTCCATCAAGGGCTGATCCGGAAATCCGCCCACCGCCTTGAAGCTGGTGTGCCGGACGAACATGGCCTGATCCCCCGTGGCGATTCCGGTCCAGGCCGAGCGCAGGTTCATCAGCCCGCCGATGATCGGAAACATCGGCGAGCGCCCCTTGATCCGGACATCGAAGCGGCCCCAGTGCGCGGCCGGGTTGGCGGTCATCGCCCGTTCGATCAGCGTGAAGGCTTCGGCCGGCAAGGCTGTATCGGCATGCAGGAACAACAGCAGGTCGCCGCGTGCCTGCGCCGCCCCGGCATTGAGCTGCCGGCCGCGGCCACGCGGCGCGGTGACCACCCGATCGACCCGATCCCGGGCGATCGCCACCGTGGCGTCGCGGCTGCCACCGTCGACCACGATCAGCTCGATGCCGGGCCGGTCGTCAACCGGCGCCGATCGGCGCAGGGCGTTCAGTGCATCGAGCGTGGCGGCGATGCCGGCCTGCTCGTCGAGAACCGGGACCACGACCGACAACCAGGGCGGCGACAAACCGGTCATGCCATTTCGTGCTGCCGACCGGTCAGAGGAATCGCGATACGGCTTTGTCGAGCACTTCGTCGACCACCCGCAGCAACTCGGAGACGCTGACCGGTTTGGTCAGGTAACGCAGCGCGCCTTCGGCCAGCGCGATATCGACCTGCCGGCTGAGCGCATCCGCGGACACCACGATCACCGGAATCGCCGCGGTGGCCGGATCAGCCTTGATGTGGCGCAGCAGGTCCAGCCCGTCGATGTCGGGCAGGTTCATGTCGAGCAGGATGATGTCTGGCGGCGCGCGGCGCAACGCGGCAATCGCATCGAGTCCGTTCATCGACACCGCCATCTCGATCTGCGGGCGGCTGGCGAAGATGCCGCGCATCACCTCGATGTTGGTCTCGTTGTCCTCGATGTAGTGAACCACGCGGCGGTGGTATTCGAATGGCGTCGCCGGGTCGGTGCCGAGTTCCTGCCGGACCGTATCGGCCGCGCTGGCCAGCGGCAGCGTCAGAAAGAAAGACGAGCCGACCCCGGCGCTGCTTTCGGCGCGCAGGCTCCCGCCCATCCACTCGGCCAGCCGCTTGCTGATGACCAGGCCGATCCCGGTGCCTTCGAGGTTCGACTTTTCGCGGCCCAGTCGGTTGAAGGGCTGGAACAGACCGTCCAGCTGCTCGGCGCTCATGCCCAGACCGGTGTCGCGAATCTCCAGCGTGACATGGGTCGCATCCTGCCGGGTCGTGATCTCGATCTTGCCGTAGTCGGTGTTGTACTTGACCGCGTTCGACAGCAGGTTGATCAGGATCTGCTTGACGCGGGTCATGTCGCCCACCACCGCGACCGACAAGGTCTCGATCTCACGTCTGATGACGATCCCGCGTTTGGCCGCGTCACCCTCGATCAGCGAAATCGAGGCGTCGACGAGGGACTCGAGGTCCAGATTTTCCTTTTGCAGGCGCACATTGCCCGATTCGATGCGCGACAGGTCGAGCACATCGTTGATCATGTCCAGCAGATGCCAGCCGGCCTGTTGAATCTGGGCCACCCAAGGGCGCTGGCCGACCGACAGCGGCGCGCGGTCGTCGATCTCGAGCAGCTGGGCGAAGCCGAGAATCGCATTGAGCGGCGTGCGCAGTTCGTGGCTCATTCTCGACAGGAACTCGTTCTTCGCCAGATTGGCGGAGACTGCCTGTTCCCGCTCGCGCTCCGCCTCGACCAGTTGCAGGTGTTCGGTGATGTCTTCCATCACGCCGACCAGCCGGCGCGGCTGGCCGTTGCTGTCGCGCAGCAGCGTCAGGCTCGATTGGACCCAGACCAGATCGCCGTTCTTGCGGATGACGCGGCAATGGCCGCGGTGCATCGCAATCTCGCCCTCCAGCAGTTGGCGCGTCGAACGCCGCTCGATGTCGATGTCATCGGCGTGCAGGTAGTCGAACAGGTCCATGCGCAGCAATTCATCGCTGGCATAACCAGTCAATTTGCTGAAGTGCGGATTGATGTGTTGCAGCCGGCCGGCCAGGTCGGTGTAGATCACGCCGATCGGCACATTGTTGAAGATGTTGCGGAAGCGCTGTTCGCTTTCGCGCATGGCGGCCTCGACATGTTCGCGCTCGCGGACCTCTTCCACCAGCTCGCGGGTGCGTTCGGCCACCGCCGCCTCGATACGCCGGGCCCGCCCCGTCATGCCGAGCAGCAGCGCGCCGAACATTGCACCGAGCACGATACCGACCAGCGACACCAGCCAGTTCTGACTGATGTCCTGATCGGCCAGCATGGCATCGGAGGTGCCGATCCGGATGGTCCAGTTTCGATCGGCGAAGGCGATCGGCTTGTCCCAACCGAGCGCATAACGCCGGCTTTCGCAGCCCTGCGGCCCGGCGAGTCGGAGTGGGGCGAGGACCTTGGCGTTGTCGATGATGCAGACCGACAGCTCGGCGGGCAGGGTCGAGAACGCCGCTGCCAAAAGATCCTCCATGCGCAAGGTGACGAAGACGACGCCGCGAAAGGCGCGGCGTCGGGTCGACGGGTCGGCCGGTGTACCGTTGAACATGCCCCGATAGATGACGATGCCGGTTTGCTGGCTGGTCTGCGCATCCTGTGACAGCCTGAAACCGCCAGTGGCGGCGGCGCGATCCGACCGCATCGCCCGCTCGATCGCGTCGCGTGCCTGCGGGATCGACATCGCATTGATCCCGAGGGCCGCCGCGTTGCCGGCTGCCGGTTCGATGTAGCGAATGGCCACCACCGCACCGGTGGGTTGCCCGCTGCCTTTGCTGCCGGGCTCGACGCGATCGCGCACCTTGTAGTCGCGCAGGCCGTCGGCCTGCGCCTCGGCTTCCAGTTCGGCGATGTCGTCCGGCGCCGCATATTGGCTCCAGCCGATCGCCTGGATGTGGGTCGGCGACTGCAGCCACGATTCGGTGGCCCGCCGCCATTCCGCCTGCGTCAGCCTGTCCGATGCCACGAATACGCTGCGCATGGCCTCGAGTGCGAGCAGCGGACGCTGCAGCTGAAGGTCGAGCAGAGCCGCCGCGTTCAGCGCTTCCCGCTCGAATCCCAGTCTCATGCGGGCTTCTTCCAGGCGCTTGACCTGAACCGCGCCGACCGTGAGCAGCACCATCAGGGTCAGCAGGCCGGCGCAGATGACCGTGCGCCTAGGTGCCCATTCGGTGCGCGGTTGGCCGATCAGCGTCAGCGCGATCGGCGCCACCAGCAGAACACCGAGCGACTGCGCTGTCCACCAGTTGAGCCAGGTCGGCAGCCAGTGCGAAAAACCGATGCTCTGCGCGACTCCGAGCGACAGCACAGCAGCCGTAGCGCCGACGCTGGCCGCGACAAAACCGCCCAGGCAGAAAAACACCGCGATGTCGCGCGGCTCGGTCAAGGTCAGCGGCTGATCGACGTGACGCTCCACCAGGCGTGCGCCGAACCAGGCCTGGGCCACCGTGCCCGCCGTCATGCCGAGCGCGGCCAGCACACCCGCGTCATCGGCCAGACCCAGGCGAGGCAACGCCAGTTGCAGAAGCAGGGCACCGACCGTCAAACCGAGCAGGCCGGCGCGACCGTGGCACAGTGCAAAAACGAGTGCCAAGCCCGCCACCGGGTCCAGCGGCGACGGATAGCTGAGCGGAGTCGTCAGGCGCTCGTAGAGCAGGCCGGTCAACAGTACGCTGACGGCCGCAATCGCCGCCGCGCGCAACGCCGGCCTGGCGACATGCTGGCGCAAGATGGCGAGGTGTCGGGTGACAGCTTCCATGCGCCGGTCGAAGCCCAGGCTCAGACGTTGAACAGGAAGTTCAACACATCACCATCCTTCACGACATAGTCCTTGCCCTCGGCGCGCATCTTGCCCGCCTCTTTCGCGCCCTGTTCACCCTTGTGACTGACGAAATCGTCGAATGCGATGGTCTGCGCGCGGATGAAACCGCGCTCGAAATCGGTGTGGATCACACCGGCTGCCTGCGGCGCGCTGTCGCCGATGTGGATGGTCCAGGCGCGCACTTCCTTGACGCCAGCCGTGAAATAGGTCTGCAGGCCGAGCAGGCCGAAGGCGGCGCGGATCAGCCGGTTCAAGCCCGGTTCTTCCTGCCCCATTTCCTGCAGGAACAGCAGCCGGTCGTCGTCTTCCATGTCGGCCAGTTCGGCTTCGGTCTTCGCGCAGATCGCGACCACCGGTGCATTCTGGCGCTGGGCGTAGTCGCGCAACTGATCCAGGTAGGGGTTGTTCTCGAAGCCGTTTTCGTCGACGTTGCCGACGAACATCGCGGGCTTGGCGGTGATCAGGCACATCGGCTTGAGGACCGCCTGTTCGTCCTTGCTGAATGCGAGGCTGCGAACCGGTAGCGCCTGGTTCAGTGCAGTCTGGCATTTCTGCAAGACGTCGACCAGACGCGCCGCTTCCTTGTCGTTGCCCGATTTGGCGGCTTTCAGGCTGCGCTGCAGGGTCTTGTCGACGGTTGCCAGATCGGCCAGGCACAACTCGGTCTGGATCACTTCAATGTCGGAAATCGGGTCGACTTTGCCCGCTACGTGAATCACATTCTCGTCGTCGAAACAGCGCACGACGTTGATCGTGGCGTCGGTTTCGCGGATATGTGCCAGGAACTGATTGCCCAGGCCTTCACCCTTGCTGGCGCCGGCCACCAGACCGGCTATGTCGACGAATTCGACGATCGCCGGAACGATACGTTCCGGTTTTACGATCTGGGCCAACGCCTGCAGGCGCGAATCCGGCAGTTCGACCACACCGACATTCGGCTCGATGGTGCAGAACGGGTAATTCTCCGCAGCGATTCCCGCTTTGGTCAACGCGTTGAAAAGGGTGGATTTGCCCACATTGGGCAGGCCCACGATGCCGCATTGCAGGCTCATTGAGGTCTTTCACGAAGAATGGGGGGAACCCACGATTTTAGGGCGCCGGGTGCTGGCCGGCTACCTGCAAGGCTCCCGGGCGCAGGCGCAAATCCAGCGGTGGCTCGGTACCGGCGACATACCCGCGGCCATCGATTGCACGAATCGCCAAACCGCCGTCACGCGCGCCGCCGTGGACAGCGGACCTTCGCTGCCCGATCGGCGCCACATTGCGGTAGGCTTGCTGCGGGCGCAACACGATCTGGAGCACGGGAACAATGGTTGATCTGATTCGACTTTTGCCGCTTTCGAAAGACCTCGGCGGGGGCTTCACGGTGCGCAGGCTGCTGCCGTCGGCGCAGCGTCAGGCCGTCGGACCGTTTGTCTTTTTCGATCATTTCGGCCCCATCACCGCGCAGCCGGGTGACAACCACGATGTGCGCCCGCACCCGCACATCGGTCTGGCGACCGTCACCTACCTGTTCGAGGGCGCGATGATGCACCGCGACTCGACCGGCGTCGTGCAGCGCATCGAGCCCGGCGCGATCAACTGGATGACTGCCGGCAGCGGCATCGTGCACTCGGAGCGCACACCGGACGATCTTCGTGATCGCGCCCACTCGAAGCACGGGCTGCAGCTGTGGGCGGCACTGCCGGTGGAACACGAAGAAGTCGACTGTTCGTTCGACCATGCGCCGGCCCAATCGATTCCGGAAGTCCGGATCGGCGGCGCGCGGGTTCGCGTCCTGATCGGCGAGGCCTTCGGTGTGACCTCGCCGGTCAAGACCCTTTCTCGCACGCTGTATCTGGATCTGCAGATTGAACCCGGTGGGACCGTCGAACTGGCCACGCAGGAACAGGAGCGTGCGGTCTACGGCGTCGACGGCGCGTTCACGCTCGGCGGCGTCGAGGTTGCGCCGCACACGATGGTGGTGCTGGAGCCTGGCAGCAGCCCGGGGATCCGTTCCGAATCGGGCAGCCGGCTGGTGCTGATCGGCGGCGCGCCGCTCGGACACCGGCACATCTGGTGGAACTTTGTCAGCACCCGTCGGGATCGGATCGAGCGTGCCAAGGCCGACTGGGCGGCGCATCGGATGGGCGAGGTGCCCGGCGATTCCGAATTCATTCCGCTGCCGGCGCGCTGATGGCGCAGCGCGCGCCGGGCGGCGAGCAGACGGCCTTGCCTAGAATCGGCAGCGATGAAGAACTGTAATGTCGACGTGCGCGGGGCCGGCATCGTCGGAACCTGCCTGGCCTTGTCGTTGGCCCGGCTCGGCCTGAGCGTTCGCCTGTACGCCGACCCGCAGGCGCCGGATGCCGTGGCCGATGTGCGGGCCTTCGCACTCAATGCGGCCTCGGTGAAGCTGCTGCGAGACCTGAAGGTCTGGGACGATCTTCCGCTGCAGGCGCGAACGCCGGTGCGTGAAATGGCCGTGCGCGGTGACGCGGGCGACTCGATGCTTGAGTTTTCGGCATGGCAGCAGCGGCTCGGCGAGCTGGCCTGGATCGTCGATGCGCCGGCACTCGAAAACGCGCTGGCGGCTGCTGCGCGTTATGCACCCCATGTCGATCGCATCGATAACGGCGATTCGACCGCCCGGCAGCCCGCCGCGCCCTTGACCGCCTTGTGCGAAGGCCGACATTCGGGGCGGCGTGACGCACTGGGGGTGGTGGTCGATCGACGGGTGTACGGCGATTCAGCGATTGCTGCTCGGGTCACCGCCGGGCTGCCGCACCAGGGCCGCGCCCGTCAGTGGTTCCGGGCGCCGGACATTCTGGCGCTTCTGCCGTTCGACCTGCCGAAGGCCGCGTTTTCCTACGCGATCGTCTGGTCGATGCCCGATCCCCAAAAGGATGAGTTGATGCAACTCGGCGATGGCGAGTTTGCCGCCAGGCTCTCGGATGCCGCCGGTGAGCCACTGGAACTGGCCGGCGCGCGCGCCTGCTGGCCGCTCAGTCGGGCCGAGGTCGGCGCCTGGTGCGGCCCGGGATGGGTCTTGCTTGGCGACGCCGCACATGTCGTTCACCCGCTGGCCGGGCAGGGCTTGAACCTCGGGCTGGCCGATGTCGCGACACTGACACGGGTGATTGCCGAACGCGAAACCTGGCGCGCGCTCGGTGACGAAAAATTGCTGCGTCGCTATGAGCGCGAACGCGCTGGTCCGACCCGGGCGATGACCTTGGTGACCGACGGCCTGTTGAACCTGTTCGCCCATCCCGACCCGAATTTGCGCGAGTTGCGAAATCGAGGCCTTGGCCTGGTGAATCGGCTGGCACCGGTCAAGCGCTGGCTGGCCGACCGCGCACTCGACAGCTGACTGCGCTTCGCAGGCTTCGCCGAGCCACCAACGCCAACCAATGCCTGTCAACGCCGACCATCAAATGGCCGGCTGTAGTCATCAATAACCCGCCGCCAAATGGCGGCGGCGAAAATGGCGACAATATTCGACCGGGGCCTCGAGTGCACCCGAAAGGCCTATTCAATGACATTTGTTGCTCTCCGCCGCTTTTCCCTTGGTCTGGTTTGTCTGTTCAGCCTGTTCAGCAGTCCGGCGCTGTTCGCGCAGGAGGCTGTCATCAAGAAGGCGTTTGCCGAACGTTTTCCGGATTTTCCGAAGATTGACGAAGTCAGCAAGACGCCAGTGCCGGGTCTGTACGAAGTGCGGGTGGGCAACAACATCTTCTATTCCGACGAGCAGGGCAACTACCTGATCGAAGGCGTGATGGTCGATACCAAGACGCGTACCAATCTGACCGAGGCGCGGCTCGACAAGCTCAATGCCGTCGACATCTCGACGCTGCCCCTGAAGGACGCGATCGCCTTCAAGCAGGGCAACGGCAGCCGCAAGCTGGTGGTGTTCGCCGATCCGAATTGTGGTTATTGCAAGAAGTTCGAGCGCGATCTGGCGCAGGCCAAGGATGTCACGGTCTACACCTTTCTCTATCCGATTCTCGGCAATGATTCGACCGACAAGAGCCGCAACATCTGGTGTGCCAAGGACAGCGCCAAATCATGGCGCGCCTGGATGGTTGACGGTGTCGCACCGTCCCGATCGGGCGCCGATTGCGATGCGTCGGTGCTGCAACGCAATACCGAGCTCGGCCGCAAGCACCGCATCAACGGCACGCCGGCAATATTCTTCGAAGACGGCAAACGTGTTCCCGGCGTGATGCCGCTCGATGCGCTCGAGAAGCAACTCGCGCTGAGTCGCCAGAAGGGTTGAGCAAAACCGCCGGCATCACCGGGTGCACCGGCCTTGTGGGCGGCGGCAGGCGATCTGTCATCCTGCGGACTCGAATTCTCCATAAACTGTCGGGATGACCCTCCAAGCGGCTCCCGATCCTTCGACGCAGGCTGCAGCGGCCGCGGGCAATGCCGTCATGCCGCCCTTGCTCAACCGCGAACGGGCGATTCTCGAGTTCAACCGTCGTGTGTTGGCACAGGCCTGTCGTGACGATGTGCCGATCCTGGAGCGCTTGCGCTACGTCTGCATCGTCTCGTCCAACATGGACGAGTTCTTCGAGGTGCGTTATGCCGACTACCTGGATGCGGCGCGCAAGCCGGGCTCCGACACTCCTGGCAGCGAACTCGAATCGATTGCCGCCGAAGCCCATACGCTGATCAATGACCAGTACCAGGTCTTCAACGACGAGGTGATGCCGCGCCTGCAGCGCTGCGGGGTCGTGATCCTGAACCATGCCGACCGCAACCCGGCGCAGCGCGCCTGGGTCGAGCAGTTCTTCAATCGCCAGGTCCGCCCGCTGCTGGTGCCGGTAGGCCTCGATCCGGCCCACCCGTTTCCGCAGGTGGCGAACAAGTCGCTCAATTTCATTGTCCGGCTCGGTGGCAAGGATGCCTTCGGGCGCCACAACACGATCGCCATCGTCAAGGTGCCACGCGTGTTGCCTCGGGTGATCCGGCTGCCGGCCGAGTTGTCTGATGGGCAGCAGGCCTTCGTGTTGTTGACCAGCGTGATCCGCGCGCATCTCGGCGAACTGTTCCATGGCCGCGAGGTCGAGGCGTTCTCGCAATTCCGCGTGACCCGCGATTCGGATCTGGAAGTCGATGAGGCGGATGTCGCCAATCTGCGCCAGGCGCTGCGGTCGGGCCTGACCACTCGCCACTACGGGGAAGCGATTCGGATGGAGGTCGTGAGTACCTGCCCGGCCGAGTTGTCGCAATTTCTGCTCACCCAGTTCAGCCTGCCCGAACTGGCGCTTTACCGGGTCAATGGGCCGGTCAACCTGGGGCGGCTGAACCAGTTGATCGATCAGGCCGATGAGCGGCCCGACGGTGGCGAGGCGGGCGATGGCATCCCGTTGCATTTCAAGTCCTACGAGCCGGCCTGGCCCAAACGCTCGTTGCCGATCGACGAGTCGATCTTCGCGCGCCTGCGTGAGCGCGACATCCTGCTGCATCAGCCGTTCGAGTCATTCGAGCCGGTGGTGCAGTTTCTGCGCGAAGCGGTGCGTGACCCGGATGTGCTGGCGATCAAGCAGACGGTCTATCGCACCGGCAGCGATTCACCGTTGATGGTGCTGCTGATCGAGGCGGCGCGGCGTGGCAAGGAGGTGATGGCGGTGGTCGAACTGAAGGCCAGGTTCGACGAAGAGGCCAATATCGACTGGGCAGAGCGCCTCGAGGCAGTCGGTGCCCAGGTTGTCTATGGCGTGGTCGGATTGAAGACACATGCCAAATTGTTGCTGGTGACGCGCCGCGAAACGGCTCCTGGCGGGCGCCGACTGCGCCGCTACGTGCACTTTTCAACTGGCAACTACAACCCGAAAACCGCAAAGTTGTATACCGATATTGGCATGTTGACCGCCGATAACGATTTGACATCGGACGCCGACGCGGTCTTCCAGCAGTTGGCCAGCCTTGGCAAGACGCGGCCCTTGCGAGCCCTGCTGCAGGCGCCGTTCACCTTGCATCGTCGCCTGCTGCAGCACATTTCCCAGGTCGCCACGGCCGCGCTGCAAGGCAGGCGGGCCCGCATCGTGGTCAAGGTCAATGCGCTGACCGACCAGGCGCTGATCGAGGCGCTGGTGCGGGCCGGGCAGGCGGGCGCCTCGATCGATCTGGTGGTGCGCGGCGCCTGCATCTTGCCGCCAGGCATTGCGGGCACGACCGACCGGATTCGCGTGCGCTCGGTGGTCGGACGCTTCCTGGAACACACCCGGGTGATCTATTTCTGCTGGGGCGATGCGCCCGACGAGGAAGTCGTCTACCTGTCGAGTGCCGACTGGATGAGCCGCAACATGTTTCGCCGCATCGAGGTGGCCTGGCCGGTGCGCGACCCGCTGCTGCGCCGACGCGTGATCGACGAATGCCTGGTGCCCTATCTGCGTGATCGGCTGGATGCCTGGGAGCAACAACCCGACGGGCGCTACCAACGCGTCGACCCGGTCGGGCCGGGCGCTCAAGCGGCATTGATGCATCGTTATTGAGAGGGCCGACGACCATGGACCTGATCCTGTGGCGACACGCGGAAGCGCATCCGCAGCGTGACGGTCAAACCGACCTCGAGCGGGCGCTGACATCCAAGGGCGAGCGGCAGGCCCAGCGCATGGGTGATTGGCTGAACCAGCGCCTGGCCGAATCGACCAAGGTCCTGGTCAGTCCGGCGCTTCGCGCGCAACAGACCGCAAAGGCGCTCGGGCGGTCTTTCAAGACCGTGGTGGCGGTGGCGCCCGATCAGGGCGTGCTCGAGCTGTTGGGTGCCGCCAACTGGCCCGACGCCAACGAACCGGTTCTCGTGGTCGGCCACCAGCCAACGATGGGCATGGTGGCGGCGCAGTTGCTTACCGGCTTCGACCAGCCCTGGGCCGTCAAGAAAGCCGCCGTCTGGTGGTTGCGCGGGCGCCAGCGTGATGGCTTCTCGCAGGTGACGCTGCAGGCGATGCAATCGGCGGATCTGCTCTGAATTCGGAAAACGCCGACGATCACCGGCGTCGAAGAAGCAGCCATCCAGGTCCTGGCCTGACGTGCCCGGCATCGTTCGGCTGCGCCGAGGCTTGGCTGGCACAACGCCGGTTACCTACCCGCGACACCGTTACGCGGCGCGCTGGAACCGATTCCGGCAGTTTTCGGTGGGCCGATGCGCCGGGGTGCGGGACAATGGCGACTTTCAATGCGAATCTGCCCCGCCCAATGAGCAGCCCGCCCAGCGACGACGACAACAACGACGCCACGGTCTTGCGGCCCAGCATGCCGGCTCGCCCTGCGGCGCCAGTTGCCGAACCCACCCGCACCGGCAGTCGTTTGCAGGATACCGGTGATCCGCATGCGCCCACGCTCAGCGCCGGGTCGCTCGCCAGTGGCGCACAGGGGCATGGCAATGCACTGCCGATCGGCAGCTACCTGGGCGAGTTCGAACTCACCCAGGTGGTTGGCGAGGGAGGCTTCGGCATCGTCTATCTGGCGGTCGATCACTCGTTGCAGCGCCAGATCGCGCTGAAGGAATACATGCCGTCGTCGCTGGCCGAACGCACCAGCGGCATGCAGGTCAGCAGCCTGTCGCCGGAGGACGAGGAGACCTTCCGCAAGGGCCTCGACAGCTTCATCAACGAGGCCCGGCTGCTGGCGCAGTTCGACCATCCGTCGCTGGTCAAGGTGCACCGCTTCTGGGAGGCCAACGGTACCGCCTACATGGTGATGCCGTTCTACCAGGGACCGACGCTGAAGGAAACCCTGCGCGATATGGGTGCGCCGCCCGACGAAGCCTGGTTGCTCGGCCTGCTCGACCCGCTGACTCAGGCGCTGGCGGTCATTCACGCGATGCAGTGTTATCACCGCGACATCGCGCCGGACAACATCCTGCTGCTGGCCGGCAGCGGGCGGCCCTTGCTGCTTGACTTCGGCGCCGCACGCCGCGTCATCGGCGACGCCAACCAGGCGCTGACGGTCATTCTGAAGCCCGGATATGCACCGCTCGAGCAATATGCCGAGGTGCCCGGCATGCAACAGGGCCCCTGGACCGATGTCTATGCGCTGGCGGCGGTGTTGTACTTCGCAATCACCGGCAAGAAACCTCCGGCGGCGGTCGGCCGCTTGCTGAACGATCAGTACGTGCCGCTGCAGCAGGCTGCGGCCGGACGCTACAGCGCGTCCTTTCTGGCTGCGATCGATCGGGCGCTGACCGTCAAGCCGGCGGCGCGGACCCAGGATATCGATGCCTTCCGGGCCGACCTCGGCTTGTCGACGCTGTTGAGGGATCGCGGTGGAGCCTTGGCGGCGACCGGCGGATCGGCGCCGTCGTTGAGCCCCGCAGCCGATCGCAGCGCGCCGGGCTCACCAGCCAGTGCCAGTCGACCTGCCAAAAACGCGAAGAGCGGAGCGCTGGCAGCGCCCGCGGGCGGGCAGGGGAAGATGATCGCGATCGGCCTGGGTGTGGCCGGATTGGCAGTCGCTGCGGCGGCCTGGTGGTTCACCCGGCCGACTGCACCGCCACCCGGTGCCATCACCGCGGCCCTGCCGGCCAGTCCTTCGCCGACCGCTGCCACGATGCCAGCGCCGGCCGCGGCGCCCGTTCCGGCGCCCCCTCCGCCGCCGTCGGTTGCCGCGCCGGCTGCGCCGTTCAGCGTCGTTGGCGAGTTGCGGCGGATCGTCGCCGGGCAGACGGCCGGATTCAATGTCGAGGCCCGGACCAGCAAGACCAATCTGCGCATCGACAAGGACAAGTTGTCGGTCACGATCAATTCGTCGCGCGACGGCTTCTTCTATGTACTCTCGCATGCGCCCGACGGCCAACTGCTGTTGTTTTTCCCGAATCAGCAGGTTCCGACGAATTCGATCAACGCCGGCGAGTCGATCACCTTGCCGCAGGCGAAGAAGGATCCGAAAACCGGTCGTCAATCGGAGGCCATCATCCTCACCGAACCGCCTGGCAGTGCGCAGATGCTGGTCATCGTCTCGCGTTATCCACGCGATTTCAGTTCGTTGGGCGGCAAGCGCATCTACGACTGGAGCGAATTCCCGACCGGTGCGGCGGCCGAATTGCTGGCCCGGCAGCTGCCCGGTGGCCAGTCGATCTACGCCGGCAGACCGATCTGCCCGTCCGGCGCGGCGTGCACCGATGAATACGGTGCCGAACTGGTCGAGTTTGAAGTGACTCGCTGATCCAGATCCGTCGTGGCGGGCTTGGCTCAGCGTTCGATCGTCGAGAAGATCGACGGCGGCAGGCCGATCTTGAACCGGGCTTGTAACTCGCGCAACTGCTCGGCCGATACGCCCAGCTGCTCGGCACTGAAGGCCCGGCTGTCCGGCGTGTGCATCAGGTAGGCCTGGGTCTCGTTGACCATCAGATCCTCATTGCGCGGGTCGTAGCCCTGCGCGGTGAGAAACTTGATCAGCAGGCTGCGTTGGCTGTCTGAGAGCTGCTGCCAGAAGGTCCAACAATGCTTGCGATAGGCGGCATTCGTGAAAAATTCGCCGTGGCTCAGTTCATGCCGCAGGATGGCTTCGCGCCGCCGGGCATCGACTGTTTCATCGCCTCTGGTACTCGGGTCGTCGATCTGCACCGCGGTAAAGCTGACCACCGCCGGGCGATCCGGGTTGGCGATCAGTTTGTCGCTTTCCTCCTTCAACAGACCGGCGGCGAGCAACTCGTTGCCGAGCCGAAGTTCGTCCGCGTTGAGCAGCATCTGCTGGCTCACCGCCATCGTGAAAAACCGGGCAACCGCCTCGGCCGGGTAGTCGTGGCCGAAATAGAAGGTTTCCGGCGTGTCGCCACCCTGCTGGATGAATCGGGCCAGGCCCTCGTCTGACAGGACGCGGTCGCGCGGTCCCTTGTTCTTTTCGATCAGCGTCGCCAGGCGGTTGAGTGCGCGGCCCTGAGCGGCCAGGGTCGGGAACTCGATGACCAGGATCTTCGGGTTTTCGGCCAGCCGGGTGAGGCGCCAGTCGTCCGATCGGTTACCCAGCAGTTCGCGGTAGCTTTGCACCTGGACGCCGGCGGCGCGTTGCTCTGCCGACAGAACGGGCGCGAGGCTGGCATCCGATGCGGCCCCGACCGGCGCTGTTTCGTCGGCCGCCGATGGCCACAGCCATAACGCAATCGCTACCGCGGCAGCGACCAGCGCCGCCGACAGCAGTGCGATCAGCAGCGTGCGGCTGCCGGACTGTCCGCCAAGTGCGCTGGATGGCGTCGATTCAGCATTTGCCATTCATGCTGCAGCGATGGTTCGAGGCTGGTCATTCAACCCGCAGGCGCGCATCAACCCTTCATCGTGACGATGGTGACGCGTCGGTTTTCCGGTGCATCGGCACGGCTGCGGTTCATCAGTTCGGTCGAGCCCTTGCCCACCGCTTCCAGTCGTTCGGGAAGGATCGCGTGTTTGGTGGCGAGATAGTTGACAACCGATTCGGCACGTTGCTGCGACAGCAGCAGATTCTGCGCCGCATCGCCTCGCGGATCGGCGTGCCCCTCGACCTTGAACGTGAATCCGGCCAGCGCATCCGACTGCAGTGCACGGGCGAGCACGTCCAGCGTGGCCATGGTTTCCGAGCTCAGGTCGGATGAATTGGTCATGAAGGTGATCAACAGGCTGGCCTTGCCGGGACCCGGCTTGGCAGGCGCTGCCGAACCATCCGGGCTGCGTGCAGCGGGTCGAAAACCACGCGTCTTGCCGCCTTCCGGGCCTTTCGGTCCTTCGACCGCCAGCGCGTCGATCAGGGCGGATTCGGTGACCTGCGAGCCCTTCAGGACCACGTCCTGGGCCTGGGCATTGAGGGTCAGGGCGCCGAAAGCGAAACAGGTGCCCAACAGGGCAAGCATGGAGCGATTCATTCGAGAACCTCTTTTGAATATGGAACGATACAAATTGTGAACCCATCGGCGTCATTCGGCCATGCCTGTGCCCGCCTGCCGCCTCGATCAAACGGATTTTCCGCGTGCTTGATCACGGAATCAGAGGCTGCGGCCGGGTCAAGCAGGCTGTCATTTGTCGAGTTGCCGTTGTTCGAACAGGTAGTCACCGCCGGGCTGATGTCCGGCTGCGGCCGCCGCACCGTACAGCGGACGTTGCGGAAGCTGCCGCGCCACCGCGAAACGCACCCGTTCGAACAGGTTGCCACCGATCTGCCAGTTGCTGACCTGTTCGAGGTTGCGCATCAGGCTGAACGCGAACGGCGAATGGCCATTCTTGCCTTCGTCGAATACCGGCTCATTGCCGCCCGACGACATCACGACCACCGATTTCTTGGAAAGCAACTGCTGCGGATCGACGGTGCCGGCGGTCGCGCGGATGCGTTCGTCGACCAGCGAGCCCGAATAGCAGCTGTCGGAGATCACCGCCACCTGGTCGGCGCTGACCTTGGCGATGGTGCGCGAGATGTCGGCGTTCGACAACCAGGTTTCGGGCCGCGTCGGGTTGCTGTCCGAGAGTTGCCAGTAGCCGAGGCCGGTCGATTGGATCAACTCGCCATGGCCGGCGTAATAGACCACCACGGAATCCCGCACATCCAGTTCGATCGCCAGTCGGTTCAGCGTTCGAACCACCGATGCCTTGCTGGCGTTTTCAAGGATGACGGTCTCGTAGCCAAGCTGATCTTCGAGTACCTTGCCGACCGCCTGCGCGTCGCCGACCGCGTTCTCGAGCTGAGGCATGCGGCGGTCTGCGTAACGGTTGATGCCGATCACCACCGCAATCTTGCGAGTGATCTGCGGCAATGCAGCCGTGCGGACGCGCCGGCTGGCAAATGTCGGCACCGGCTCGGCGGAGACGCTGCCGCCGACGCCTTCGCGTGGCAGCGCTGGCGGTATCGCCATCGCCGTGTCGGTCGACGGCGCGGGGGCGGGCGACGGGGAGGGTGCCGATGTCGGGGCGGGTGCCGGTGTCGCGGCCACCTGAACGGTCACGCGTTGTGATTTCAATTCTCGTTTCAGATCTTCGGTGATCAGGCAGCTGCCGTTGTCGACTTCCTGGGCTGATTTGCAAGGCGGCAGATCGGCCAGTGTCGGGTCCCGCTCGAGTTGGCGAATCGCACTCGCGAACAGCGCTTTCTTGTATTCATCGCGCGCCGCGAGCAGCGTCGTCAACGCATCCTGCGACATGTCTTCGACCGGAATGGCCCGGAACAATGCGCCCTGGCCGAGGTAGTTGCCACGCAATGCCTGCATCGCGTCGAACACCCGACCCTCGGCCGGGCTCGACCAGACCGGTTGCAGCGAGACCGAGGCGAGCGACTGGTTCAACGCAACCTGGGTGCTGGTATCGGTTTCGTTCACCGCCAGGCCGGTGACGGTCAGTGCGGTGGCGTTCGACGCGTTTTGCCGGAAGTTGTAGTTGCCGGCGGCCAGGCCGCTGCCGTCGATCGCGAACTGTCCGGCCGGCGAGGCGGCGGTCGCGGGGGTCACGAAGGCAAGCGTGCCGGTGGTTGCCGTCGCCTGGTTTTCGCCGGCGACGAAGCCGCTGACCGAGCCGTTCAGCGGTGGCAGCGGCGCGCCGACCAGCTTGTTGGCCGGGTTGGCAGTGTAGGTCAGCATCGCCGGGGTGATCGACGCGTTAAGCGTCGGCGCCGCGGACGGCGCAATGTAATTGCTGGCCAAGCCGCCGTTCGCGCCATTGGCGACGACGACGTTGACACTGACCGGCTTCGCGTTGCCGACATCCTTGGTGTTGAAGTTGCCAGTGGTGGTGAGGTTGAGCGTTTCGCTGCCGACCAGGTTGCCGAGTCCGGCCAAGCTCACGCTGGCGACGGTGTTGCCGTCGTAGACCTTGTTCGCGGCGCTGAAGCTGCCGCTCAGTTGGCGGCGGGTGATGTCGGCCGTGGTGCTGCCGGTCGGCGCCAGCGTGTAGTTGCTGGCCAGGCCGCCGTTTGTTCCGTTGCTCAGCGTGGTGCCGACCGTCACGGTCTTGCCGGTGCCGGCATCCTTGGTGTCGAAACTGCCGGACGCGGTGGTGCCCAGGGTTTCGCTGCCGACCAGACCGCTCAGACCTGCGATCGTCACCGAGGCGACCGTATTGCCGTCGTAGACCTTGTTGGCGGCGCTGATGCCGGTCGCTGTTACGGTCTTCGGTGTGATGTCGGCGACGGCCGCACCAACCGGCGGCGCGATGTAGTTGCTGGCCAGCCCGCCGTTGGCGCCATTGGCGACGACGACATTGACACTGACCGGCTTGGCGATGCCGACATCCTTGGTGTTGAAGTTGCCGGTGGTCGTGACGTTCAGCGTTTCGGATCCGACCAGGTTGCCCAGTCCGGCCAGGCTCACGCCGGCGACGGTGTTGCCGTCGTAGACCTTGTTGGCGGCAGTGAAGCTGCCGGTCAGTTGCCGGCGGGTGATGTCGGCCGTGGTGTTGCCGGTCGGCGCCAGCGTGTAATTGCTGGCCAGGCCGCCGTTCGTTCCGTTGCTCAGCGTGGTGCCGACGGTCACGGTCTTGCCGATGCCGGCATCCTTGGTGTCGAATGTGCCGCTGGCGGTGGTGCCCAGGGTTTCGCTGCCGACCAGCCCGGTCAAGGGACCGAGGATCACCGTGGCACTGGTGTTGCCATCGTAGACCTTGTTGGC
>JANNNE010000357.1:0-6039 GCA_031398385.1 Ideonella sp. | reverse complement strand
ATGACCGAGGCCCGCTGCCGGCTTGGACAGCCCGATCAATTCTGGCCTCTGATTGCCGAACTGGCCTGGCTGTCGCCGGGCCGTCTGGATGACCTGCTGCGCCGTCTCGACGATGCATTGGTGGTGCCGCTGTACAAGAAGTTCGGCATCGGGTTCGAAGGAAACGGCGATGTGTCCGACCTGGCGTGGTTCCCGGCCTGGACCGCAGTCGAGAAGCCTGCACTGGCCGTCCACTTGAATCAGGCGCAGCCCGGCAAACAGTCCGCGCCGGAGCGAGCCATGCGCCTGGTGATCGAACTGTTGCGCCTGGAGCGCCACGGTCGCCATCAGGATCTGGTCGAGCGCCGCAAGGCGCTGCGCGATCTACACGCGGCAATCTTCGCAACCTATATGGCTACGCGCTGACTGCTGCTGCGGTCGACCTCAAAAACCCTCTTCGACCAGCTCCGCCGCGCGTATCAACGCCCGCGCCTTGGCCTCGGTCTCTTTCCATTCGAGCTCAGGCACCGAATCGGCTACCACGCCCGCTGCCGCCTGCACGTACAGCGTCTGATCCTTGACGATGCCGGTGCGGATGGCGATCGCGACGTCCATGTCGCCGGCAAAGCTGAGGTAGCCGCACGCGCCGCCGTAGATGCCGCGCTTGACCGGTTCGAGCTCATCGATGATTTCCATCGCCCGCACCTTGGGCGCGCCACTGAGCGTACCGGCCGGAAAGGTGGCGCGCAGCACGTCTAGGTTGGTGGTGCCGGGTTTCAGGATGCCTTCGACATTGCTGACGATGTGCATCACGTGGGAATAACGCTCGATCGCAAAAGCCTCGGTCACCTTGACGCTGCCGGTCTGCGCGATGCGGCCGATGTCGTTGCGCGCCAGGTCGATGAGCATCAGGTGTTCGGCGCGCTCTTTCGGATCGGCGGACAACTCGGCCTCGAGCGCCTTGTCCTGCTCGGGTGTGGCGCCGCGCGGTCGGGTTCCCGCGAGCGGGCGAATCGTCACCTTCTCGCCATCCGCGGTCTGTTCGTGCCGGACCAGGATTTCCGGCGAAGCCCCGACGATCTGGAAATCGCCCATGTCGTAGAAATACATATACGGCGACGGGTTCAGCGAGCGCAACGCGCGATACAGGCTGAGCGGACTCTCGGTGTAGCGCTTTTTCAGACGCTGTCCGATCTGCACCTGCATCATGTCGCCGGCGGCGATGTACTCCTTGGCTTTCAACACCGCGGCCAGGTAGTCGGCCTTGGAAAAATCGCGCTGGACATTGTGCGACTGGCCGCGCTTGACGGCCGGCGCAGTGACGCTGTACTTCAACTTGTCGCCGAGCTCGGCGAGCCGCCGCTTGGCGTTGAAGAAGGACTCGGATTGCTGCGGGTCGGCATAGACGATCAAGTACAGCCGACCCGACAGGTTGTCGATCACCGCCAGCTCTTCGCACTGCAGCAGCATGATGTCCGGCGTATCGATGCCGCCGGTCTTCTGCGTCGCAGCCAGCTTCGGTTCGATGAAGCGCACCGCGTCGTAGCCGAAATATCCCGCCAGGCCGCCACAGAAGCGCGGCAGGCCGGGACGCAGCGCCACCTTGAAGCGTTGCTGATAACGGGCGATGAAATCGAGCGGATTGCCGTCGTCGGTTTCGACGACCTCGCCGTCGGTGACGACTTCGGTCCGAAAGCCGGTCGAGCGCAACAAGGTGCGGGCCGGCAGGCCAATGAACGAATAACGGCCGAAGCGCTCGCCGCCCACCACCGATTCGAGCAGGAAGCTGTTCTTGCCACCGCCGCCGCCATAAGCCAGCTTCAGATACAGCGACAGCGGCGTTTCCAGATCGGCAAAGGCCTCGGCGATCAATGGAATGCGGTTATGGCCCTCGGCGGCCAGACTCTTGAATTCAAGTTCGGTGATCACGATTCAGGGCCCTCCACCGCCCACCGGCCGCGTTGCATCGCGAACCGTCAATCTCGGGTGTCGTTTGAGACGGAATCGGCGGATGCCGATCCACTGCTGCAGCCGAACGGCACAACGCGATCAGGTGACCACGGGGCCCGCTACGGCAAGCAAAACAGGCTCGATCGACACGCGGCGCGCCAGGCGCAGCGCAGTCTCTCAAGCGCAAACTGACGGGCGACGCCAGGGCCAGGCTCCCCGGTCGGGCGACCTGTCGTTGTGCTTGCGGGCGGTGAACATCCAAAAAGTGTAGCAGGCGCACCAGACCATATCAGGCCGCTTCCAGAATTCGTGAGGGGCGACCTGCAGGAGGGGTTGGCAGGAGCGGCTTGTAGGAGCGGCTTCAGCCGCGCTTGCCCTTCGCGACGACACCATGAATCGCCATTGACCGCCCCCCAATCGACCGAACGACCCCAAGGCTGATCTCAGCTCAAAGGCAGCCCATCCAGGCGATCGACGATGCCGTCGCAATCCACCTGCCCGACCGGTTCGCCGTGGTTGTAGCCATAAGACACCAGCCACACCGGACAACCGGCGGCGCGCGCCGCACGCGCGTCGTTGCTGCTGTCGCCGATCATCAGCGTCCGGGCCGGCTCGGATCCCAACGCCTCGCAGGTTTTCAGCAACGGCAACGGATCGGGCTTCTTGCGCTCGAAGGCGTCGCCACCGAACACGGCCGAGAAAAAACGCCGCAAGTCTTTGGCCTGCAGCAGTTGTTCGGCAAATTCGGTCGGTTTGTTGGTCAGGCAGGCCAAGGCCCAGCCGCGCGCTTGCAATGCAACGAGACCTTCGACGACCCCCGGGTACACCGCTGAATGCCGACCATTGACACGTCGATAGTGGCGCTGATAGGCGGTCCAGACAAGGTCGTACAAGCCCGCTTCGGCTCCGACCTGTTCGAGCGTGCTACGAATCAGGTGCTCGGAACCCTTGCCGACGGTCCGCTCGATGAAGCTGCGATCGACCGAGGGCAGCGACAACTCACCCAGTGCCGCATCCAGCGCCACCTCGAAGTCGCCGACGGTATTGACCATCGTGCCGTCCAGATCGACGATCGCGGCGCGTATGCGGGAGTCGAGCGAGGCCTTCACTGCGCCAGTTCGTCGCGCATCGCGGCGATCACGCGGGCGTAATCGGCCTGCCCGAAGATGGCGCTGCCGGCCACGAAGGTATCGGCGCCGGCATCGGCGATGCGCCGGATGTTGTCGACCTTGACTCCGCCGTCGATCTCGAGCCGGATCTCGCGGCCGGACTCGGCGTGATGGGCATCGATGCGCTGGCGCGCCTGCGCCAGCTTGCGCAGCGACGACTCGATAAAGCTCTGCCCGCCGAAGCCCGGGTTGACACTCATGATCAGCACCAGGTCAACCTTGTCGATCACCCAGTCCAGCACATCCAGCGGTGTGCCGGGATTGAAGACCAGGCCAGCCAGGCAGCCCTCGGCCTTGATCGCCTGCAGGCTGCGGTCGACATGCGCCGAGGCCTCCGGATGAAAACTGACCAGATCAGCCCCGGCGCGGCAGAAGGCCTGGGCCAGCGCATCGACCGGCTGCACCATCAGGTGCACATCGATCGGCACCTTGGCACCGGCGGCCGTGACCGCATGTTTGCGAAGCGCCTCGCAGACCATCGGGCCGAAGGTGAGGTTCGGCACGTAATGGTTGTCCATCACGTCGAAATGGATCCAGTCGGCACCGGCGGCGATCACCGCCTTGACTTCGTCGCCCAGGCGCGCGAAATCAGCGGACAGCAGACTGGGTGCGATGCGGTAGGCGGGGTCGTGGGCACCCGCGCTGGAAGGAATGAGTTCGGGCGCAGACATCCGCAGATTCTAGGAGGGCACGCTCCGAAGCCGACAACCTAGAATCAGCGCCATGCCCAAGCCCGAATTTACCTGCAGCGTCGCAGTACGACATCTGGCCGAACAATCCGACCCGGCCGCGCAACGTTATGCCTTCGCCTACACGGTGACGATTCGCAACAGCGGTGACATCACCGCTCAGCTGATCGCCCGGCACTGGGTCATTACCGACGCCAACAACCATGTCGAGGAAGTGCGCGGCCTGGCCGTGGTCGGTCATCAACCGGTGCTGAAACCCGGCGACAGCTTCGACTACACCAGTTGGACCCAGCTCTCGACGCCACAAGGCACGATGCGCGGCACCTTCTTCTGCATGACCGAAGAGGCGCGACCATTCGACGCCGACGTGCTTGAATTCGGCTTGACGATGGCGTCCGCACTGCATTGAGCGCGGCATCGTTTCTTCGCGCAGGCTGGTGGCTCGCCGAGCCCGTCACGCAGCGTCGTCGTCGTGCCCTTTTCTCTCACCTTTACTGCGGCCGGAAAACATCGTCCACCAGACGATCAGCACCAGCAGGCCGCCGGCGGCAAACGCTTCCAGCAGGATGATCCACATCGTTTCGAAGCTCGGCTCGCCTGCTTGGCGCGCATGGTTATTGACCGCGGCGATTCTAGGCGTGCTGGCCGGCTGCAGCACCGCGCCGCCGATTGCCCGACCTCCGGCAATGCCTGCGACCGCATCACCCACGACCGCGCCGCCGATACCGCTTGCGGCACCCGACATCATCAATCGCCCGCAGTCGCGCTGGGTCGGCGTCGAATGGACCGACTTGCCGGAATGGCGCGCCGACCGGGTCGCCGAGATCTGGCCGGCCCTGCTGCTCGGCTGCGAGCGACCCGCCGCTGGCTGGGCGCCGTTTTGCGCACTGGCGAAGTCGGCCCCGCCGATGGACGATGCGGCGACCCGCGAGTGGCTGCAGGCCCGGTTGCGCCCCTATCAGATCGAAAGCATCGAGGGCAGCGCCGCTGGCTTGATCACCGGCTATTTCGAGCCGCTGATCGAGGCGACCCGGCTGCCAAGCGGCGCGTCGCGGGTTCCGCTGTACCAGGCGCCCGCCGATCTGCTGGTCCGCAAACCCTACTGGAACCGGCAGCAGATCGACACCCTGCCGGCGGCTCAGGCCAGTCTGCGTGGCCGCGAACTGGCCTATGTCGCCGATCCACTGGACGCGCTGATCCTGCAGATCCAGGGGTCGGGCCGACTGAACCTGACCGAAGCCGACGGTAGCCGGCGGCTGGTCCGGGCCGCATTTGCCGGCCACAACGACCAGCCCTATCGCTCGGTCGGGCGCTGGCTCATCGAACAGCGCGAGCTGCGCGCAGACCAGGCCTCGTGGCCCGGCATCAAGGCCTGGGCCCAGGCCAATCGCAAACGCGTCAACGAGATGTTGTGGACCAATCCCCGGGTGGTATTTTTCCGCGAAGAGCCGCTGCCCGATCCGACCCAGGGTCCGCGCGGGGCGCAAGGCGTGCCATTGACACCGGGCCGCTCGATCGCCGTCAATCCGCTGAGCGTTCCCTACGGCACACCGGTCTGGCTCGATACCACCGAGCCCCTGAGCAACAGCCCGCTGCGCCGTCTGGTGATGGCGCAGGATACCGGCAGCGCGATCACCGGCGCGGTGCGGGCCGACTACTTCTGGGGCTGGGGAGAGACCGCCGAGCAGCAGGCCGGCCGAATGAAGCAGGCGCTGCGGATGTGGGTTCTGTGGCCACGCTGATGTAAAGAAAGTCGCTGTCGCTCGCAGCGTTTTCCGATGAGCGGCAAAATGTCGATTCGAATCCTGCCCACCCGGTCGGCCCGATCCGAACGCTTGCGGCAATTGTTCGCCGAGGAGAATCACATGTCCCGAACTGCTTCACTCACCCGCTTGTGCGGCCTCGCGTTGGCCGGAACCGTGCTTGTCGCAACGGCAGGCGCCAGCTTCGACGCCAACGCCGGCGGCCGACAGGGCGGCCACGGCGCGTATGGACATCGCGGCGGCGGCGGCGGCGGCGGGCATTGGCGGGGACACTATCACCATGGCGGTCATGGTTGGGGTGGCCTGGCGCTGGGAATCGGCCTGGGTGCGCTGATCCTGAGCCGGCCTTGGGAACCGGTCGTCGTCGAGCGCCCGACCTATGTCTACGCCGACCCGCCGGCGCCACCACCGCAATATGTGGCCGAGTCCAGGCCGGTACCGGCAAGACCCGATCCGATCATCTATCCGAGCCAGGGTCAAACGCCGGAC
>JANNNE010000339.1:0-14650 GCA_031398385.1 Ideonella sp. | reverse complement strand
CCAGATCGCCAGCGGATACGCAGGCAGGCGCCCGCAAGCGCTCGTCGATCCCCGGCAAGCCTGCTGCCGCCGCAGGATCAGTTCAATGAGACCCGGTCAGCTCAGCCCGCGTCGTATTTGACGCTGCAGCCGTACGGGGTGGCCGTCGGCGTGCTGACCGGTTTGCCGGACATCGATTCGCTGAGGGCCGCCTTGACGAAATTCTTCGCGGTCTTGATATCGGCCGGATTGGCGGTGCGCTTGTCGTCGATGCCGCCGGCGAAAACCAGCTTGCCGGCCGGATCGATCACGTACATGTGCGGCGTGGTCTTGGCGCCGTAGGCGCGCCCGGCGGTGCCGGATTCGTCCATCAGCACCGCGGTCGGCGTGGCGCTCCACTCCTTGACCAGTTTGGCATTCAGCGCCGACGGATCGAGGTAGTCGCCTGCACTTTTCGCAGTCGAGTTGACGCTGAGCCAGACCACGTCCTTGGTCGTGTATTCCTTTTGCAGCGCCTGCATGTTCTGCGCTCCGTAGTGCTTCTGCACGAATGGGCAGCCGGGGTTGGTCCACTCCAGCACGACGTGTTTGCCCTTGAAGTCGGACAGCTTCACCGACTTGCCACTGGTGTCTTTCAGCTCGAAAGCCGGAGCGGGCTGGCCGATCGTCGCGGCGACGGCGTTGGCAGCCACCAGCGACATCGACACCAGCATGGCGCCTGCAAGGGCACTGGCAGCAAAGAGGCGAGGGGAAATCGTCTGACGCATCGGGTACTCCTGGGGGTTGATCGACGGCGGGGTTCGGACGCTATTGCGGCTTCAGTGTCGACAGCGCATCACGCAGCATACCGAGGGTGAGAATCTCCGGCAGCAACAGTGGTTCCTTGCCCGGACGATGCAAGACGTAGACCGGCACGCCGTTGCGGCCGAGCCGGGCCAGTGCGGCGGTGATGTCGGCATCACGCCGGGTCCAATCGGCGCGCATCAAGGCCACCTCGGCCTGTGCGAAGGCCGTTTCTGCGCCTTCCGTATTCAGCACCAGCCGCTTGTTGACCTGGCAACTTACGCACCAGGCCGCGGTGAAATCGACGAATACCGGCCGGCCCTCGGCCAGTTGCTGCTGCAGCCGTTGGTCGCTGTAGGGCTGCCAGACGGCGGTTGTGGTCTGTTCGTGCGCGCTTGTAGCGGCCGTGCCGTCGGCAGCCTGTGCCGACGTCAGCTCGACCGGCCAACTCCAGACCAGCAGGCCGGCCAGCGCGACCACCGCCAGCCCGCCGGCGGTGCGGCGCACCGCAACACCGGATTGCAGCGTGCCGAGAAGCCAGACCACGAAGCCGAGTCCGACCAGCGCGAGCAGCGCCTTCGCAGCGCCATCGATGCCCGCTTGCAGACCAAGGACCCAGACCAGCCAGACCACGGTCGCGAACATCGGAAACGCCAGCAGCTGCTTCAACCGCAGCATCCAGGCGCCGGGCCGCGGCAGACGGGCGCGCCAGCCCGGCAGCAGCACCAATGCCGCGTAAGGCAAGGCCATGCCGATGCCGAGTGCTGCAAAGACCGCCAATGCGATACCGGCCGATTGGGTCAGCGCAAAGCCCAGCGCCGCACCCATGAATGGCGCGGTGCAGGGGCTGGCGGCAACCACGGCGAGGATGCCGGCACCGAAGGCATCGGCGGCTGGCCGCTTGGCCCGCCAGGTAGCGAGGCCTTGCGGCATCAGGTTGCCGATTTCGAAGGCCCCCATCAGGTTCAGGCCGATTGCGAAGAACAACAGCGCCAGCGCAAAGACGACGCCGGGCTCCTGCAACTGGAAGCCCCAACCGATGGCGCTGCCCGCCGCGCGCAAACCGATCAGCAACGCGGCGAGGGCGACAAAACTGAGCACCACGCCCGCGCTGTAGGCTGCGGCGTGGGTGCGCAGGGTGGCGCGGCTGCCAGTCTGCTGCGTCAGGCTCAGCAGCTTGATCGACAACACCGGAAAGACGCAGGGCATCAGGTTCAGCACCATGCCGCCGACCAGCGCAAACAGCAGCGCCGCCAGCAGGCCGGTCTGAGCCCCGCCGTCGATCAGTTGCACCGGCGCTGCGGATGGTGCGTTGCGCTCGGAAATATTCGCCAGCGAGGTGCCGCCAGCGTCGATTCGCACCGATCCCGCGGGCAGGGCGATCGCCGCGACCGGCTCGATCGGCGCGGAAAACTCGGCGCTCGCTCGCGCGGTATTCCAGACCACCGGTGCGATCGTGCCGTCTGCCGCCTGCACCACCGCGATGCCGTCGAAGCGGGCGGGAACGGTGGCGTTCGGCGCCATGCCGAACCGCACCGCATAGCCGCTGGGGGTGCGGTAGAGCTCGTGGCGCGCCGGCTCGATCAGCTGCTCGACATAAGGGAACACGTGCACCGCCGGCACCGGATCGGCTGCGGCAGCAGTGGCCGGGTCGCGGTCGAGCCGCAGCAACAACTCGGCCCCGCTGTGCTGCATGCTGGCGCGCCAGCCCTGCAGCGGAACCGCCTGGCGCGCCGCGGTGCGCTCGAACAACTCGGCCAGCGCACTGCGATCCGGCACGCTCGCCGCTTCGACAACCGGTAGCGACAGTTGCAGCGTCGCGTTTTCGGGAATGCAGATGTCGCGACACACCAGCCACGAGGCGTCGGCCTTGATCTCGAGGGTGCTGCCGGGCCGTGCGTCGGCTGGTGCGGTGAAGCGCAACGGCAGCAGCAGATCGCCTTCGTAGCCGTAGTTCACCAGCGGACCGATCGGCAGGCGCTGCGGCGCTGGCCAGTCGATTGCGCCGACTTCCGCGCCCGCCGGCAGGCTCCAGGACAAGGTGGTCGGCAGACCCGAATCGCCCGGATTGCGCCAATAGGTGTGCCAGTGCGGGATGTGCTGCAGCCTCAGGCCGATATGCACCGTCTGGCCGGGCTGTACCGCGGTCGACTGCGCGACCAGTTCGGCGGTGACATGTTCGGTCTTGACCGGTGCGGCAACTGCCCCGCCGCCGACGGCCAGGGCCGCCGACGCCAACAGCAGCGCGCCGAGCCACCGGCACATGCCGATCCGCCACCGTTCGGGCGGGCGTCGAAAGCGGGGCATCGGAGCGGGCGCGACAAAGCTCATGGACCGATTATTGGATGTTTGGCCCGCCCGGGCGGAACCCGGGGCTATCGGTCGCGATCAACCAGACCTCGCGAGCGGCGCGCCGATCGACAGATCCCGGCGCGAGCCTTCCTACAATGCCACTCGACTTCCCCGACTTTTGAAGCATGAATCCGCTCGCGGCCATTGTGTTGTTGCCGCTGCTGCTCGGGACCTCGCTGTGTTTCTGGAGCGGTCAACGCAACAGCGTGGGTCGGCGCAGGCTCACGGCCTGGCTGGCAGCCGGCGTGACAGCGGCTTCGCTGGCCATCGCCAGCAGCCTGGCGCCCGGTGTGTTCGACGGCGAGACGGTACTGGCCCACACCGAGTGGGTGCCGGCAATCGGCCTGGACCTTTCCTTTCGGCTCGATGGCCTGTCGCTGTTGTTCGTCTGGCTGATCACCGGCATCGGCCTGCTGGTGATCCTCTATGCGGCCTACTACCTGGCCGACGACGATCCCGCGGGCAAATTCTTCACCCAGCTGATGGCGTTCATGGCGGCGATGCTCGGCGTTGCGCTGTCCGACAACCTGTTGCTGCTGATCGTCTTCTGGGAGCTGACCAGCGTCTCGTCGTTTCTGCTGATCGGCTACTGGGGCAATCGCGCCGACTCTCGCGCCGGCGCTCGCATGGCGCTCACGATCACCGGCGGTGGCGGCCTGGTGCTGCTGGCCGGGGTGATCATGCTGGGCCACATTGCCGGCACGTATCAGATCTCGGAAATGGCCGACGCTGCTGCGGCGATCCAGGCCGATCCGCGTTTTCCGCTCACGTTGGCGCTGATCCTGGTCGGCTGCTTCTCGAAGAGTGCGCAATGGCCGTTCCATTTCTGGCTGCCCGAGGCGATGGCAGCGCCCACGCCGGTGTCGGCCTATCTGCATTCGGCCACGATGGTGAAGGCCGGCATCTTTCTGCTGGCACGGCTATATCCGGTGCTGGGCGGCAGCGGCCTGTTCGAGGTCATCGTCCCGAGCGTGGGTCTGATCACGATGGTGTTCGCCGCCTATGTCGCGGTGTTCCGGCACGATGTGAAGAGCCTGCTGGCCTACTCGACCATCAGCCACCTGGGGCTGATCGTCTTCCTGATCGGTCTGGCGTCGCCCTTGTCTGCCGTGGCGGCCATCTTCCACCTGTTGAACCACGCGGTCTTCAAATGCTCGCTGTTCATGGTGGCCGGCATCGTTGATCACGAGACCGGCAGCCGCGACATGCGCCTGCTCGGTGGCCTGTTCCGCTTTCTGCCCTGGACCGCGAGCGTGGCGATGGTCGCAGCGGCGGCCATGGGCGGTTTGCCGCTGACCAACGGATTCCTGTCGAAGGAGATGTTCCTGACCGAAGCGGTCGACGCGCAGCACTTGTTCGCATACGGCTGGCTGGTGCCGTTGGCCGCGACGCTCGGCAGCATCTGCTCGATCGCTTATGCGATCCGACTGGTCCACGATCTGTTTTTCGGGGCCGGTACACCGGATCAGTGGCCGCAATCGAATCCGCACGAGCCGCCGCTCGGGATGCGAATATCACCGACGCTGCTGGCGGTGCTGTGCATCGCGGTCGGCCTGTTGCCGGCCCTGACCTTCGGCCCGCTGGTTCACCTGGCCAGCAGCGCGATGCTGGGCGCACCACCACCTGAATATCACCTGCAACTCTGGCACGGCTTCAATCTGCCGCTGCTGCTCAGCGCGATCGCCATCGCCGGTGGCGCATTGATGTACTGGGTGTTGCAGAAGCGTTTCGGGTTGCACCTGCATCATCCCGACGGCTGGACCGCACGCCTGTTCTTCACCCATGCGATCGATCGTTTGTTCAGTTTTTCCGGCCGCGTGATCCAGGTGATCGAAAACGGTTCGTTGCAACGCTACGCGGCGTGGATGATCGGCAGCGCCATCGTGCTGGCCGCATCGCCGTGGCTGCTCGGCCACGCCACTGCGTTGTCGGCCGGGGGGCGTGAAACCTTGCCCGCACCCGCGCTGGCGATCATCGTCTGGCTGCTGCTGCTGGCAACCGGCCTCGGCTTGCTGCTCGGTCATCGGGATCGCTTCCGCGCGGTTGTGCTGACCGCGGTGGTGGGTCTGGTCACCTCGCTCGCCTTTGTCGCCTTATCCGCGCCCGATCTGGCGTTGACCCAGCTCTCGGTCGAGGTCGTGTCGACCGTCCTGCTGTTGATGGGGCTGGCCCTGCTTCCGCAACTCAGCCCGCGCGAGTCGAGTGTGCGGCGACGCGTGCGCGACGCGACGCTCGCGCTGGCCGGCGGCGCCGGCATTGGCTGGCTGTGCTGGCTGATGATGACGCGTGAACACGCGTCTATTTCCTGGTACTTCCTGCAGAACGCCGTGCCGTTGGGCGGTGGCGCCAACGCGGTGAATGTGATCCTGGTCGACTTCCGCGGCTTTGATACCTTCGGCGAAATCACCGTGCTGGTGATCGCGGCGGTCGGCGCGCTCGCGGTGCTCGACGGTCTGCGGGTGCGCCGACCATCGACCGATGTGCTCGGGCGTCCCTGGACCTTCGCGCGCGAGCCGCTGATGTTGAGGATGATCGCCCAGCTCACGCTGCCGGTGGCCCTGCTGGTCAGCGTGCATCTGTTCTGGCGCGGCCACAACCTGCCGGGCGGCGGCTTCATTGCCGGCCTGGTGACGGCTGCCGCGCTGGTGCTGCAGTTCATCTCGGTCGGCCAGGGCCAGGCCGAAGCCCTGCTGCGCGGGCGCGCCGGTCGCCGCTTCACCCGATGGGCAGGCGCCGGCCTCGCGATCGCCGGCCTCACCGGCATCGGCGCGTTTGCCTTCGGCTACCCCTTCCTGACCAGCGCCAGTGCGCATCCGGTCGTCGCGCTGCTGGGCGAGTTGTCGTTGACGACGGCCGCGTTGTTCGACCTCGGTGTCTACGTGACCGTGGTCGGCGCGACGATGCTGATGTTGTCGGCCCTGGCTGCCTCCAGCAGCGAGCCGCTGTTGCCGAGGCCCGCCGCATCATGATGACGATCGAACGCACAGCGGCATCCGGCCCGAATCCACTGCTTTGGGAGTCGACACGATGAGCATGGAATTTCTGGTCGCCAGCGGAATCGGCTGGGGCACCGCGTGCGGGATCTATCTGCTGCTGCGGGGTCGAACCTTCACGGTGGTGCTGGGGCTGAGCCTGCTTGGTTATGCGGTCAACCTGTTCATCTTTGCGATGGGCCGCCTGTGGCAGGATGCCGCGCCGATCCTCAGCGACGGCGAGGTATTTGCCGATCCGTTGCCGCAGGCGCTGGTCTTGACGGCGATCGTGATCGGCTTTGCAACCATCGGCTTCGTGATCGAACTGGCGCTACGCAGCCGCCACGAAAGCGGTGGCAGCGACCATGTCGATGGAACGCGGGCGGCCGCCCGGCGTGGCGGCAAAGGGCGCCGCACATGAACCTGCAGCAGTTGTTCGCAGACCATCTGCCGGTGCTGCCGGTGTTGCTGCCGGCATTCACCGCGATGCTGCTGCTGGTACTCGGTGATCACGGCAGCGACCAGCACCAAGGCAGCGGTCTGCGCCGGCTGCAGCGTACCCGGCTGATCGCGACCGCGTCGACTGTGCTCGGCCTGATCTGGGCCGCGCGTCTCGCCCTCGACGCCGATCAGGGCCTGCTGCAGGTGTATCGAGTCGGTGACTGGGCGCCGCCGTTCGGCATCGTGCTGGTCGTCGATCGGCTGTCGGCCCTGATGCTGCTGCTGACCGCGTGCATTGCGCTGCCGGTGCTGGTGTATGCCTGTGGTGGCTGGGACAGCCACGGCCGGCATTTCCATCCGATGTTCCAGTTTCAGCTGATGGGGCTGAACGGTGCTTTTGTCACCGGCGATCTGTTCAACCTGTTCGTCTTCTTCGAGGTGCTGCTGGTCGCCTCGTATGTGCTGATGCTGCACGGTCAGGGCCGCACGCGCTTTCGTGTCGGCGTCCACTATGTGGTGCTCAATCTCGCGGCATCGGCGCTGTTCCTGATCGGCGTGGCGCTGATCTACGCCTTGACCGGGACCCTCAATCTGGCCGATCTGGCGCTGCGCGTGCCCGAGGTGACCGGTCCCGAGGCCGGCGTGCTGCAGGCCGCCGCGCTGATCCTGCTGGTGGTGTTCGGCTTCAAGGCCGCGCTGGTGCCGCTGTCGATGTGGTTGCCCGCCACCTATGCCGCCGCGAGTGCCCCGGTGGCGGCGCTGTTCGCGATCATGACCAAGGTTGGCGTCTACGCGATCCTGCGGATCCACGGCGTCATTTTCGGCGTCGATGCCGGCGCATCGGCGCTGACCGTCCAGCCGGTGCTGCTGCCGCTGGCGCTGGCAACCAGTGTGCTCGGTGTGCTGGGCGCGCTGGCAGCGCGCACCTTGCCGCGGCTCATCGCCTGGCTGACGGTGGTCTCGGTGGGCACCGTGGTCTCGGCCATCGGCCTGTTCACCGACGATGCCTGGTCGGCCGGGCTGTTCTACCTGGCCAACAGCAGCTTGGTCATCGCCGGGCTGTTTCTGCTGTCCGAACTGGTGTCCGCGCAGCGCGGCGTGGTTGGCGGTCGGCTGCGACCGGCGTCCCAGGTGGCGCAGCCGCAGATGCTCGGTCTGATGTTGCTGTTGGGCGCGGCCTCGGTGGCCGGTCTGCCGCCGTTGCCGGGCTTCATCGGCAAGCTGATGATTCTCGAGGCGGCGTTGGCATCCCCACTGGTCGCGGCGGTCTGGATCGTGGTGCTGGGGGTCGGCCTGCTGACGCTGGTGGGCGTGGCGCGCGCCGGCAGCATCCTGTTCTGGAGCGCACGCGACGATGCAGTGGCCGGCATCCAGTCCGGCGCGAGTCCACGCCTGCTCGGCGCGACCTTCGTGTTGCTGGCGGCAGGTGTCGCGATGACCGTCTTCGCCGGCCCGTTGCAGCGCTATACCGCTGCCGCCGCGATCCAGCTCAATGATCGCGCCGGCTACGGCCGCGCCGTGCTGGGAACACGCGATGGCGTGCCGATCAACAACGTCCGTCCGTACGACGGCACCGCGCCGGCCGCGGCGCCGGGCAAACCAGCACAGCCGCACCAATGAACAAGCGCGCCCCGTCGTCGCAGGACGCCCCGCTCCGGAAGTGGTTCGCCCACCCGACGTTGTCGATCGTGATCGCCATCGGCTGGTTGTTGCTGCAGCAGTCGCTGGTCTTGCCGCAACTGATCACGGCCGGGGTCCTTGGCGCGGTCATCCCCTGGCTGGTCGACGGCTTCCTCCAGATTCAGGTGTCGCCCCGCGCGCCGCGTCAGGTGTTGCGGCTGCTGCGCATCGTGATCTGGGACGTCATCGTTTCCAATCTGGTGGTGGCCCGCATCGTGTTGGCGCCGCGTTCGAACCCGCAGCCGGCGTGGATCCAGGTGCCGATGGAGATCCGGCATCCGCTCGCGCAGGTCCTGCTGGCCAGCATCATCACCAATACACCCGGCACCGTGTCGTGCGAGATCGATGAGGAGGCCAACGACATCACGGTCCATGTGCTCGACTGCGAGGATGCGCAGGCCTTGATCGCGACCATCAAGCAGCGTTACGAGCAACCGCTGAAGGAGATCCTCGGATGATCATCGAATGGGCACTCCATTTCGCACTCGGCGCGGTGGCCTTGGCGATCCTGCTGGGCAGCTGGCGCCTGCTGGCCGGCCCCGACCCCTGCGACCGCGTGCTCGCCGTCGACACCTTGTATGTCAATACGGTGGCCTTGTCGGTGCTGCTCGGCCTGCAGTTCTCCAGCACGCTGTTCTTCGAGGTGGCGCTGCTGATCGCCTTGCTCGGATTCATTTCGACGGTGGCATTGGCGCGCTTTCTCACGCGCGGCGATGTGATGGGCTGAATCCCGTCACGACTTCAAGGGAACGATGTGATGAATGATGTTTCGCTCTGGATCCAGATCCCGGTTGCCGCGCTGCTGGTGACGGGGGGCCTGTTCACGCTGATCGGCGCCATCGGCCTGGTCCGTTTCAACGATTTCTTCATGCGCCTGCACGCGCCCACCAAGAGCACCACGCTGGGCGTCGGTAGTGTGGTGATCGCCAGTTTTCTGTTTCACCTGAGCCAGGGTGATTTCTCGGTGCGCGAACTGCTGATCACGGTATTCCTGTTCGCCACCGCACCGGTATCGGCGAATCTGATGGCCAAGTCCGGCCTGCATCTGCGGGTCGCATCCCAGGCCGAGCTGCCGCGCGACCTGCCGCATCCCTGATCGGAGGACCGGCCGCGTGGCCGGGGCAGGGGCCGATGCTGGCGCGCTCAGGCCGGCGGCGACGAGTCCGCGTCTTCCGGCTGCCGCGCATGCGGACGCCACAACAGCCAGACCAGCACGAAGCCGATGATGGCGCCCGAGATTGCCAGCACCGCCAAGCCGACGATCAGCGGCGCACCTGCCGACTGGATCGATGACCAGATCCCGGCCAGGAAGCCGGTCTGCGACATCAGCGCTTCGGCTTGTTGTTCGATCCGCAGCGCGCCCTCGCGGTCAGCCGGGGCGCCGAGAATCCAGCGGCCGAGCTTGTACGCCGCCCAGTAGATCGGCGGAAAGGTCAGCGGGTTCGAGACCAGCGTGGCCGCCGCGGCAATCGCGACATTCGCGCGCAGGGCGATGGCCACCGCCACCGCGAACAGGAACTGGGCAATCGGGAGCATGAAACCGAAGAAGACACCGATCGCCACCGCCAGCGCCACGCTGTGCCGATCGGTCAGCCAGAGCCGGTCATTGTCGAAATGATGGGCGAGCGGGCGCAGCCAGCGAGAACCGCGCAGATGCGCCCGCGTCGGCAACCAGCGACTCATCGCGAGTGCCTGCGCGCGCCCATGTCAGTGCTTGGCCGACGAGTTGATCATCAACCGGTCGGTATAGGCAATGGCCAGCGCAGAGAACAGGAACGCGATGTGGATCAGGGTCTGCCACAACAACACCTTGTCGGTGTAGTTGTCGGCGTTGATGAAGGTCTTCAGCAGGTGGATCGAGCTGATGCCGATGATCGCGGTCGCCAGCTTGACCTTCAGCACCGACGCATTGACGTGGTTCAGCCACTCGGGCTGATCCGGGTGATCTTGCAGGTTCATCCGCGAGACGAAAGTTTCGTAGCCGCCGACGATCACCATGATCAGCAGATTGCTGATCATCACGACATCGATCAGCGCCAGCACCACCAGCATGATCACGGTCTCGTTCAGCGAGGTGACCGGCGCATCGGCCCGGTAGCCAATGCTCGTAACCAGCTTCTGCAAGGCCGCGGTGTTGCCGAATGCGGCTTCGACCAGGTGCAACAGCTCGACCCAGAAGTGATAGACGTAAACAACCTGGGCCAGGATCAGGCCGATATAAAGCGGCAATTGCAGCCAACGGCTTGCAAAAATGATGGCAGGAATCGGTCCCAGCTTGATGGGTCGGGGAATGACGGGTTCGGTGGACATCGGCTGGGGTTAACCCGTTGGCATGCGGGAAATTACGGATGTCGAGATTGTAGGTGGGCCGCTATTAACGCTGGATCCGAACGGCCATTCGCGGCGCGTGCCTGGCGTCGTTCGGGGCTGTCTGCCGCATCAGTAAGGCGTTCGTAAGAGCATCTGGCTATCGTCAGCCGAATCGTTAACCAATTCGACGCTCAGGAGACAACGATGACCGACACCGCGATCTACCAGCCGCCCGCGGCGCTTGCAAAGGACGCCCACGTTTCCGGAATGGCGGCGTACGACAAGTTATGCGCCGAAGCAGAGGCCGACTACGAAGGCTACTGGGCGCGTCTGGCGCGCGAATTCGTCAGCTGGCAAACCCCGTTCACTCAGGTGCTCGACAGCAGCAATGCGCCGTTCTTCAAATGGTTTGCCGACGGCAAGCTGAATGTTTCGTACAACTGCCTGGACAAGCAGATCGAAGCCGGGCTCGGCGACAAGACCGCAATCATCTTCGAGGCCGACGACGGCAAGGTGACCCGCGTCAGCTACAGCGAGTTGCTGGCGCGCACCGCGAAGATGGCCAATGCGCTGAAGGCGCGCGGGGTCAAGAAGGGTGATCGGGTCGTCATCTACATGTCGATGTCGATCGAAGGGGTGACGGCGATGCAGGCCTGTGCCCGCATCGGCGCGACCCATTCGGTGGTGTTCGGCGGCTTTTCGGCGCAAAGCCTGCGCGACCGCATCGAAGGTGCTGGCGCGGTGATGGTGATCACCGCCGACGAGCAGCTGCGTGGCGGCAAGAAACTGCCGCTGAAGGCCATCGTCGACGAAGCGCTGACTCTCGGCGGCTGCGAATCGATCAAGGATGTGGTCGTCTACCAGCGCACCGGCGGCACCGTCGCCTGGGACGACAGCCGCGACCGCTGGCTGCACGAGCTGACCGCCGATGCATCCGATGTCTGCGAACCCGAGTGGGTCGAGGCCGAACACCCGCTGTTCCTGCTCTATACCTCGGGCTCGACCGGCAAGCCCAAGGGTGTCCAGCATTCCACCGGTGGCTATCTGCTGCACGCGGCGCTGACCACCAAGTGGACCTTCGACCTGAAGCCCGACGACATTTTCTGGTGCACCGCCGATATCGGCTGGGTCACCGGCCACACCTACATCGCCTACGGTCCGCTGGCATTGGGTGCGACCGAGATCGTGTTCGAAGGCGTGCCGACCTATCCGGACGCCGGCCGTTTCTGGAAGATGATCGAGGCCCACCGCTGCACGATTTTCTATACCGCGCCGACGGCCATCCGCTCGCTGATCAAGGCGGCCGAAAGCAACGAGGCCGTGCATCCGAGAAAATACGACCTGAGTTCGCTGCGCATCCTCGGCTCGGTCGGTGAGCCGATCAACCCTGCGGCCTGGGAGTGGTACCACCTGAACATCGGCGGCGGGCGCTGCCCGATCGTCGATACCTTCTGGCAGACCGAAACCGGCGGCCACATGATCACGCCGCTGCCCGGCGCGACGCCGCTGGTGCCAGGATCCTGCACCTTGCCGTTCCCAGGCATCATGGCCGCCGTTGTCGACGAGACCGGCAAGGACGTGGCCAACGGCCAGGGCGGCATCCTGGTCGTCAAGAAGCCGTGGCCCAGCATGATCCGCACCATCTGGGGCGATCCCGAGCGCTTCAAGACCAGTTATTACCCGGCCGATTTCCAGGGCAAGTATTACCTCGCTGGCGACGGCGCGATCCGCGATGCCAAGACCGGCTATTTCACGATCACCGGCCGCATCGACGATGTGCTGAACGTGTCCGGTCACCGCATGGGCACGATGGAGATCGAGTCGGCGCTGGTGAGTTGCACCGAACTGGTGGCCGAGGCGGCGGTGGTCGGTCGTCCGGACGACACCACCGGCGAGGCCATCTGCGCCTTCGTGGTTTTGAAGCGTGGGCGCCCGAGCGGCGATGAAGCCAAACAGATCGCCAAGCAGCTGCGTGACTGGGTCGGACGCGAGATCGGCCCGATTGCCAAGCCGAAGGACATCCGCTTCGGCGACAACCTGCCGAAGACCCGCTCCGGCAAGATCATGCGCCGGCTGTTGCGTTCGGTCGCCAAGAACGAGGCGGTCACGCAGGATACGAGCACACTCGAGAATCCGGCCATCCTGGAGCAGCTCGGGCAGGCCTATTGAACGCGCGGTGATTGGCGTGCGGCCCGGCCGCACAAGTTGGAAGGCCCCCGCATGCGGGGCCTTTTCGTTGCCCCCGTTCGCGGGGCCATGCACGCTCGAAAGCGGTTGTATTACTTGACCGTCATGATCCAGCGCACCAGCTCTTTCGCCTCGGCGTCGCTGACCTGTGGATTGGCCGGCATCGGCACCGGTCCCCAGGTGCCCGAGCCCCCCTTCATGACCTTTTGCGCAAGCTTGTCGACGGCATCTTTCTGGCCGGCGTATTTGGCGGCGACATCCTTGTATGACGGCCCGACCAGTTTCTTGTCGGTTGCATGACACGCCATGCAATTCTTCTTGGTGGCCAAGTCCTGACTCGCCGACGCGCCGAACGCCGTTGCAGCCAGCAGGGCGCTCAATGCGGTCAAACGGAGAACTGTTTTCATGACGTTTCTTTCCTTATTCGAATGTCGGGGATGGGCTATATTGAATCGTTCCCGAACCATCAACGGATCTTAACCGGACGGCGTTGACCGCTTTTTTCGGGCGTATCGCCTTCAACCTGGGGTAGCCCATGTATCTCGTCATCATCGGTGTGCTGCTGCTGACCTTGAAAATGACTGACGTCGCCCCGGTGGTCAACTGGCCCTGGTGGGGCATCTTGTCGCCATTTGCCGGCGCGGTGGTCTGGTGGGCGTGGGCGGATGCAACCGGATATTACAAACGTCGCGAAATGCGCAAGCTCGAAGAAAAACAGGAAAAGCGCCGCGAACGGTCGATGGAAGCCATCGGCACCGGCACGCGTCGTCGCCGGTGAGCGGCGGGCCGACGAACCTCGCTGGTTCGGCCGATTGGTTGCGTCCGCAATGGACGCCGCGCGGTGTTGCTGCGGTGATGACGACCCGGCACGGCGGCGTCAGCCAACCGCCGTTCGACAGCTTCAATCTGCGCCCCGGTCTGGGCGACGATGCCCAGGCGGTAGCCCGCAACGAAGCGATCCTGCGCGCCTGCATCGAGGCCCATCCGGTCTGGCTGGAGCAGGTGCATGGCTGTCGGGTAGTCCGCCTGCAGGCCGAGGATGGCTTGCCGGGCGCGCCGATTCACCGGGCCGACGCCAGTGTCAGCAGCATCGCCGGTATCGCCTGTATGGTGCAGGTGGCCGATTGCCTTCCGGTATTGTTCTCAGCCGCTGGTCGCGCGGTGGCGGCAGCCCATGCCGGATGGCGTGGCTTGTCGGCCGGGATTCTGCCCGCCACCGCTCGGGCCGTGGCCGAGGCGGCCAGATGTCCGATCGATGAGGTCGAGGCGTGGCTGGGGCCCTGCATCGGCCCGCGCCAGTTCGAAGTCGGCTCCGATGTGCTCGATGCGTTCGCGGTTGATCCCGCGTTCGGCGCTCAGCGCTTCGTCGAGCGCGGCGCCGCGCGTCCCGGCAAATGGCTGGCCGATCTGTCGGGCCTGGCGGCCGACAGCCTGCGCGCGGTCGGTATGAGCCGGATCACCGCCGTGGATCTGTGCACCGTCGAAGACGAATCACGGTTCTTTTCGTACCGGCGCGACCGCATCACCGGCCGCATGGCCGCCGGCATCTGGTTGACCGACTGAGCCGGCCTCACCCGCGGCTTCGGCCTGCAGTTGCTCCTCGCGCTCGCGCTGTCGCCTGGCCCGGCCGCGCATCGGCGTGGCCATGATGTAGAGCAGCAAGCCGATCGGCAGCAGGCCGTACAGCAGCAGCGTGATCAAGGCACCGAGCACGGTTCCCGACGGGCTCGACAGCTCGGCTGCGGTCATCATCAGCACCACATACATCCAGCCGATGGCAACCAGGTACATGCCGTGTATCCTTCCAGGTAGCTTGTTGAACAGTGTCGAGGTTGGTTGGCGGGCGCACTGTGAACCGATGATGTTGCCAGGGATCCCGCCCCGGCGTGCAGAGGAGACAACATGACAGACAAAAGCGCCGCACAGATGCCGGCGATGCCCGATGC
>JANNNE010000330.1:0-1655 GCA_031398385.1 Ideonella sp. | reverse complement strand
GACATCAGCCATGGTGTTGACCCGCGCGTTGGCGATCTGTGCCCCGTTCAGCCGCTCGACCACCTGCGCTGCCGAGAAGCGCGAGAACGATTCATCGATCAGCGCCTTCAACTCGGCGCGTGCCGCGCTGCGTTTGGCATTGGTCATGAAACGCTCGTCGCGTGCCAGCTCGGGTCGTTCGAGCACCCGGGTGCAGAAGGCCTGCCATTCACGTTCGTTCTGGATGCCGAGCATCACGCTGGCGCCGTCGCCGGTGGGGAAGGGGCCGTAGGGATAAATCGTCGCATGCGCGGCACCGGCACGGGGCGGCGGCTCGGCGCCGTCGAACGCGTAATACATCGGGAAACTCATCCACTCAGCCATGCTCTCGAGCATCGAGATGTCGATGCGTTTGCCGCGGCCGGTGCGGCCGCGTTCGATCAGCGCCGACAGGATGTTGGTATAGGCGTACATGCCCGCCGCGATGTCGGCAATCGAGCAACCGGCCTTGGCTTGTTCGTCCGGCGTACCGGTGACTGACAGGAAGCCCGATTCGCTCTGGATCAGCAGGTCGTAGGCCTTGGCGTCGCGGTAGGGGCCGGGATTGACCGGGTCGTCGCCATAGCCGGAGATGTCGCAGACGATCAGCTTCGGGTGTTTCGCGCTCAGGGTCTCGAACGACAGCCCCATGCGCGCCGCCGCACCGGGCGCCAGGTTCTGCACCAGCACATCGGCGGTCTCGAGCAGCTTGCCGAGGATTTCCGGTGCCTGCCGATGCTTGAGGTCGAGCGCCAGACTTTCCTTGGATCGGTTGGTCCAGACGAAATGCGAGGCCTGGCCGCGCACCCGATCGTCGTAGCTGCGCGCAAAGTCGCCGACACCCGGGCGCTCGATCTTGATTACACGGGCGCCCAGATCGGCGAGCTGACGGGTGCAGAACGGCGCAGCGATCGCGTGTTCGAGCGTGACAACGGTGATGCCCTCAAGTGGTCGTGTCATGGCGGTTCGATCAGAAGCTGCGCGGCAGGCCCAGCACGTGTTCGGCGACGTAGCTGAGGATCAGGTTGGTCGAGATCGGCGCCACCTGATACAGCCGGGTTTCGCGGAATTTGCGCTCGACATCGTATTCGTGCGCGAAGCCGAAGCCGCCATGGAACTGCAGGCAGGCATTGGCAGCCTCCCAAGATGCCTTGGCCGCCAGGTACTTCGCCATGTTGGCCTCGCTGCCGCAGGGCTGGTGCGCATCGAACAGTGCACAGGCGCGCCAGCGCATCAGGTCGGCGGCCTCGATCTCGATCTTCGCTTCGGCGATCGGAAACTGCACGCCCTGGTTCTGGCCGATCGGCCGGCCGAACACGATGCGTTCCTTCACGTAGGCGGTCACGCGGTCGATGAACCAGTGGCCGTCGCCGATGCATTCGGCGGCGATCAGCGTGCGCTCGGCATTCAGGCCGTCGAGGATGTAGCGGAAGCCCTTGCCCTCCTGGCCGATCAGGTTCTCGGCCGGAATCTCCAGGTTCTCGAAAAACAGCTCGTTGGTCTCGTGGTTGACCATGTTGGCGATCGGCCGCACTTCCATGCCGTGGCCGATCGCGTCGCGCAGGTCGACCAGGAAGATCGACATGCCTTCGGACTTCTTCTGCACCTCGGCCAGCGGCGTGGTGCGGGCCAGCAGG
>JANNNE010000310.1:0-49673 GCA_031398385.1 Ideonella sp. | reverse complement strand
AGCCCACAAGGCGCTGACCAAGCAGGGTCTGAAGATCGAGCTCGGCGTGAAGATTTCCGCCGTCAAGGCGTCGGCCAAAGGGGTCGAGATTGCCTATGCCGACGCCAAGGGCGGTGAGCAGACGCTGAAGGTCGACAAGCTCATCGTCTCGATCGGGCGGGTCGCGAATACGACCGGCCTCGACGCCGACAAGATCGGGCTGACGCTCGACGAGCGCGGCGCGATCGTGGTCGACGACGACTGCAAGACCAATCTGCCGAATGTCTGGGCGGTCGGCGACGTGGTGCGGGGGCCGATGCTGGCACACAAGGCCGAAGAGGAAGGCGTTGCAGTGGCCGAACGCATCGCCGGACAACACGGCCACGTCAACTACCACACGACGCCGTGGGTGATCTACACCAGCCCGGAAATCGCCTGGGTCGGCCAGACCGAGCAGCAGCTGAAAAAGGAAGGCAGGGCCTACAAGGCCGGCACATTCCCGTTCCTGGCCAACGGACGAGCCCGCGCGCTGGGCGACACCACCGGCATGGTGAAGTTTCTGGCCGATGCCAAGACCGACGAGATCCTGGGTGTGCACATCGTCGGACCGATGGCCAGCGAGCTGATCGCCGAAGCCGTGGTGGCGATGGAATTCAAGGCCTCGGCCGAAGACATCGCGCGCATCTGCCACGCCCATCCGTCGCTCAGCGAAGCGACCAAGGAAGCCGCGCTGGCGGTCGACAAGCGAACCCTCAACTTCTGAGCCGCGATGCGCGAGCGATTCACGCGGTGAGTGTTCGTGAGATCTACGCCGCGGCACTGGCCGAGCGCGGCTACCAGAGCGATCCGGCGCAATTGCGCGCACTGGATGCGTTGGCGCGTTGCGAAAGCGAATGGGCCGACTACAAGGCGCGCCGCCGCAACCGGCTGAGCCAGTTGCTGGTGCGCCCACCGATTCCTCGCGGCGTCTACATGTACGGCGGGGTCGGTCGGGGCAAGAGCTTTCTGATGGATTGCTTCTTCAACGCCGTGCCGCTGCAGCGCAAGACGCGCTTGCATTTCCATGAATTTCTGCGCGAGGTGCACCGCGAGCTCGCTGACATGCATGGCACGGCGAACCCGCTGCAGATCCTGGGCGCGAACATCGCGCGGCGTTATCGGCTGATCTGCTTCGACGAGTTTCATGTCGCCGACGTGACCGATGCGATGATCCTGCATCGCCTGCTCGACTCGCTGTTCGAGAACCGCGTCAGCATCGTCACCACGTCGAACTTCCATCCCGATGGGTTGTATCCGAACGGGCTGCACCGTGACCGCATCCTGCCGGCGATCGAACTGCTGAAAAAGCACCTGGAGGTGATCGATGTCGATGCCGGCATCGACTACCGGGCGCTCACGCTGGCTCAGGTCGAGACCTATCTGACACCGTCCGGCCCGGAGGCTGACGCCAAGCTGGAAGCGGCCTTCGAGCGGCTGGCCGAGGCGCGCGACGAGGACCCGGTGATGCGCATCGAGCAACGCGAGTTGCGTGCGCGGCGCAAGGCCGGCGGTGTGGTGTGGTTCGATTTCCGCCAGTTGTGCGGCGGCCCGCGCTCGCAGAATGACTATCTGGAACTGGCGACCCAGTTTCATACCGTGCTGCTGTCCGACGTGCCGCAAATGGCACCGCGCCACGCGTCCGAGGCGCGGCGTTTCACGTGGCTGATCGATGTGTTGTATGACCGGCGTGTCAAGCTGCTGTTGTCGGCCGAAGCTGCGCCGGACAAGTTGTATACCGAAGGCCCGTTGGCGCATGAGTTTCCGCGCACCGCCTCGCGGCTTCGGGAGATGCAGTCCGCGCAATATCTTGGCTCGGCGCGGCGAGAAGTGGATACTGGCTTGACATGACTCATCCGCCGATCCCCCATCTGGCCACCGCCCCGAGTGCGCGACGCGCTGGTCGCCTAGCCGGCTGGCTCCTGGCCATCTGCTGCCTGGCGGTCGCGGCACCGATCCGGGCTCAGTCGGTGGCGGACGATGCATCCCGACGCGAGCGGATCGAGATCGAACGGCGCCAGGCCGATGCCGTGCTCGAACAGCGGCGCTGGGAATGCAGTCGGCGCTTCGTGGTCACGGCCTGCATCGACAAGGCCCGCGCTACACACCGGGATGCCGTCGAATCGCTGAACCGCGAGGAAGAGGCAATCGACAGCCGGGCGCGGCAGGCGCGCGCGGCCAGGCGGCTGGAGATCATCGGTGAGAAAACGGAGGCTTTTGCCAAGCTGGGCCCGGTACCAACCCCGCCGACCTCGACGCCATCGCAGCCCGAGGTCCGAACCGTTCCCGCGACCACAGATAGCGAGTCGTCAGGCCTGACCGCGCGCCAGAAAGACCAGGCGACGGCCGACCGGGCGGCGGCGCGGCGCGCCGCTGCATCTCAGCTTCGGCGCGAGGAAGCCGCGCGCGAACAGGCGCAACGTGCCGCCAAGCGCGCCCAGCAGAAGCAGCCGATGCCCGGATTGCCTGCGCGTCCGCCGATTCCGCCAGTAAAACCGGCATCTTCGGCGAACTGACGCTGATTGACGGGCTGAATGATCGGTCAGCCGAGCGGCTCGACCCGGATCATCGCCAGGGACAGGTTGTCGCCTGAGCCGCGGGCGCGTTCGCGCGCCTTGCTGATCATCATTTCGCCGGCCTCGCGGGGCGGCAGCGCATGCGCGATCGAGCCCAGTTCGATCGGTGAAAAATAGTGCCACATGCCGTCGCTGCAGGCCATCACGGTATCGCCGACCTCGAGCTTCCCGAGGTCGTGCAGCGTCACCGGTGGCTCTTTCACGGTTCCGAGGCAGCCAGTTAGCAGGTTCGACTGCGGATGGGTATTGGCTTCATCCTCGGTCAGGTCGCCGTCGTCGATCAGGCGCTGGACATAGGAATGATCGGAGGTCCGGAACATCATGTCGGCGCTGCGGAAGTGGTAGACACGCGAATCGCCGGCGTGCACCGCATGGCAGCGGCGAGACGGCAGGATGATGAAGGCCGCCACGGTGCTGTGTGGTTCTTCCTCTGCGGTGATGGCGGTGAGCTTGATCATCAGATGCGCTTCGAGCACCAGTTGCTTCAGCGCAATGGCGGGGTCATCGGTGGCCGGCGAAAACCGCTCGAACAGCTGCTGCGCGGTCAGGATCACCTGATCGGCGGCTTTTCGGCCCCCGCTCTTGCCACCCATGCCGTCGGCCAGCACAGCCATCGCGCAGCCCGCAGCATGCAGATGGGCAAACACCGCCACTTGATCCTGCTGATACGCGCGGTCTCCACGGTGCAGCCCGGTGGCTGCGGACAGTCGGTGGCCGCTGATCGCAATGCTCATGCCAAAACTATAATCCCTGCCGGATACCGATATCTCGTCAGTTGCCCTTGTTTCCGCTTGCATATCGTCGTCGACACGACCAATTCAAGGTCGGTCGGCCCCGATCCGGCAGGTGCACTGCCGTCCCGGTGCCGCCGTCCTGCGTCACGTCGATCGTTCGAGGGGGTGCGGGAAGGCGCTGCAGGTGGGATCATTACGAGCAATGGACAACCATAACAATCTGCATTCGCCGTCGCGACAGTTGATCGAACTGCGAATCGAACACGCCGACCTCGACAACCTGATCGACCAGGCCGTGCTCGACCGTCCCGCTGACGAGTTGTCGCTGCGCAGGTTGAAAAAGCGGCGGCTGCTGTTGCGGGATCGAATCTCCAGCCTGGAAAAAGACCTCGATCCGCCCGAGCCCGCCTGAACGTGGCCGAGCGACTGATCCGCGAGCCGACGATTGACGCGCCGTCCGATGCGTCAGCGCATGATTCCCCGGCTGTCCCTGTTGCGGGCGTGGCCGAATCGGCGCTGAGCCGGGCAGTGGTGCAGACCTTCGCCGATGCCGGGCCGCTGGCCCAGGCCGACCCGCGCTATGTTTCCAGACAGGTGCAACTGGAGATGGCCTGTGCCGTCGCCAACGCCATCGACGATCGTGCCGTGCTGGTTGCCGAAGCCGGTACCGGAGTCGGCAAGACCTTCGCCTACCTGGTGCCGGCGCTGTTGTCGGGCGCCCGCACCTTGATCAGCACGGCCACCAAGAGTTTGCAGGACCAGTTGTTTCTGCGTGATCTGCCGCGGCTTCGAGACGCGCTGAAGGTGCCGATCAGCATTGCGCTACTGAAAGGGCGGGGCAGCTACCTGTGCCTGCATCGCATGAAGCAGGCCCGCCTCGCCGAAACCCTGCCGGATCGCTGGGCAGCACGGACATTGGCGAAGGTCGAGACCTGGTCCAGACGCACCGTCAGCGGCGATCTGGCCGAGCTCGACGGCCTCGACGAACGCAGCAGCGTGATTCCCTTGGTGACCTCGTCGCGCGAAAACTGCCTCGGGGCGGAATGCCCGGAGTTCCGCCAGTGCCATGTGTTGAAAGCGCGGCGCGACGCGATGGCGGCCGACCTGGTGGTCGTCAACCACCACCTGTTCTTTGCCGACATGGCCCTGCGCGATACTGGCGTGGCCGAACTGCTGCCCAGCGTCGAGGTGGCCGTATTCGATGAAGCGCATCAGCTGGCCGAGGCGGGTGTGCAGTTTCTAGGCACCACCCTGGGCAGCAGCCAGATCATCGACTTCGCGCGGGATCTGCTGGCGATCGGCCTGCAGCAGGCGCGTGGCCTGTGTGCGTGGCAGGAGCTGTCCGGCGCCTGCGATCGCGCGGCGCGCGAGCTGCGACTGGCCTGCGTCGGGGCGATCGGCGAGGTGCGCGGCAGTTTCAAGCTGCGCTGGGAAGAGCGCAGCGAGTTGGCGGATTTCAGCCTGGCGCTGAGCCAGCTCGATGAGCGGCTGTCATCGGTCAAGGTGGCGCTCGACAAGGTGGTCGACCTGTCGCCCGATTTCGTGAAACTGGCCGAGCGCGGCGAGGCGCTGTCGGCCCTGGCGCGCCGCTTCGCTCAGCCGGCGGCGCCCGGTCTGGTGCGCTGGGTCGATTTGTCGATCCATCAGGCGCGGCTGGTCGAATCGCCGCTGGACATTCGCGAGGCGCTGGCGCAGCAGATCGAGGCGGCACCCAAAGCCTGGATCTTCACGTCCGCCACGCTGGGCGACGATGCGCGGCTGAGCTGGTTCACCGAATCGGCCGGTCTGGAGGCGGCACGCTGTCTGCGTGTCGGCAGTCCCTTCGATTATCCGAACCATGCCCGCCTGTATGTGCCGCGCGGATTTCCGAAACCGAGCGACAGCGCACACGGCCCGTCGGTCGCGGTGCTGGCTGCGCGTCTGGCCACGGCCCTGGGTGGCCGGACCTTTGTCTTGACCACCACGCTGCGTGCCCTGCGCCAGATCGGCGAGGCGCTGCGCAGCGAATTCGAAGCCAGTGGCGCCGATATCCAGGTGCTGATCCAGGGCCAGGTACCGAAGCGGCAGCTGTTGGATCATTTTCTGGCAGAGCCGAGATCGGTGCTGGTCGGATCGCAAAGTTTCTGGGAAGGCATCGATGTGCCGGGCGAAGCCTTGCAGTGCGTGCTGATCGACAAGCTGCCGTTTCCGCCGCCCAACGATCCGCTGGTCGAGGCGCGAGTTCGCCGGCTCGAGGCTGCCGGACGCAATGCATTTGCCGACTATTTCGTGGCCGAGGCAGCGGTCTCGCTGAAGCAGGGTGCCGGTCGCCTGATCCGCAGCGAAACCGACCACGGATTGCTGGTTGTCTGTGATCCGCGGATGGCGGGGATGAACTACGGACGCCGCCTGCGCGAGGCACTGCCAGCGATGGGAGCGATCAACTCCGAGGCAGAGGCCCTGGCGTGGCTGCGATCGCTGGCTGGCGATCAGCTGCCCTGGTGAATCGGCCGCAATCGGCGCGGGCTGATTACCAGATCTGCCACCACGGTTTGGCCTTGCTGGTCACGACCACGCCGTCCGGCCCGGCGTTGAGAAAGCCGCTGTTCGGAAAGTTTTTCTCGAGCACCCGCTTGGCATCGTCGCGCAGGTCGTTCATGCCGAGCTGGTCGTAGCCTCGGACCATGATCGCCAGCGCCTCTTCCGCCGAAGGCGACTGCTGATAGTCCTGCACCGTCGCCTGGGCCCGGTTGACCGCGGCGACGTAGGCGCCACGCCGATAGTAGTAACGCGCCACATGCACTTCGTAGGCGGCCAGCGCATTGACGATGTAGTTCATGCGCAGCTGCGCATCCGGTGCATACCGCGAGGTCGGGAATTGATCGACCAGCTGCTTGAAGGCCTGATACGAGTCGCGCGATGCCTGCTGGTCGCGCTCGGACAGATCCTGCCGCGACAGACTGCCAAGGATGCCGAGGTTGTCGTTGAAGTTCACCAGCCCCTGCAGATACAGCGCGTAGTCGAGTGCCGGGCTGGTCGGGTGCAACTTGATGAAGCGCTCCAGGATGGTCAGGGCCTGCGCCTTGTCGTTGGTGCGGTACATCACATAGGCGCGCTCGAGCTGCGCCTGTTGCGACAGCAAGGTACCGGTGGCGCGGCCTTCGAGCCGCTCGAACAACATGCCAGCGCGCTCGAAGTTGCTGGCGTTCATCTCGTCCTTGGCCTCGGAATACAATTTCTCGGGCGTCCAGTTGGCCGTTTCGTCCTGCGGCGTATTCGAGCACGCGGCCAGTGCAAGCGCGATACAGGCGGCGGCAATCGCGCCCGGCACACGCTGCCCCAGCGAGGCGGTGGTCAGGGTTTTTTCAGGCATCGAGTGCTTCGGATCCATGGGCCGCGAACGTGGCCATCGGCGCACGTATTCCGTCAAAAATGATCGCAGATTATAGGGTTGACCCCCCGCGGCCCGGCAGCGGGTCGCGCCTGCCCGAGGCCGACGACGATGGCGTCGACCCGGACGCGGGCGCCTCGGGTGCAACCAGCGGTGCGGATGAAGCCGCCGAGTCGTTCGAGAAGCGGCGCAGCAGCGTGCCGGCTGCCTTCCATGGCCAGCGGCTCGACAAGCTGCTGGTCGACATGGCGCCGGAGTTTTCGCGCAATCATCTGCAGGGCCTGATCGAGGGCGGCCATGTGCGGCTGGACGATGCGGTTGCGACCTCGGCGTCGCGCAAGCTGCGCGCCGGCCAGGCAGTCGAGCTGGAACTGGTGCCGACACAGGAGAGCCGGGCGTTTCGACCCGAGCCGCTCGAACTGCAGATCGTCCATGAAGACGCCGATCTGATGGTGCTTGCCAAGGCCGCCGGCATGGTGGTGCATCCGGCGGCCGGCAACTGGTCGGGGACCTTGCTGAATGCGCTGCTGGCCCACCACCGCGCTGCAGCCACGCTGCCGCGCGCCGGCATCGTGCACCGCCTCGACAAGGACACCTCCGGCCTGATGGTGGTCGGCAAGACCCTGCAGGCGGTGACCGCATTGAGCCGCGCCATCGCTGCGCGCGAGGTCAAGCGCGAATACCTGGCGCTGGTGCATGGCGTGGTCGCGCCGGGCGCGCAGCGGATCGAGGCGCCGATCGGACGTGATCCGAAGTCGCGCGTCCGGATGGCGGTGGTCGCGTCGGGGCGCGAGGCCAGAACCGATGTCGAGCGCCTCGCGACCGATGGCCGCTGCAGCGCCGTGCGTTGCCGCCTGCACACCGGGCGCACCCACCAGATCCGCGTTCATCTTGCCAGCCGCGGGCATCCGCTGGTCGCTGACGCCTTGTACGGCGGCGAGCCGCTGTTCGGCCTGACCCGGCAGGCCCTGCATGCGACACGGCTGGGATTTGTCCATCCGATCAGTGGCCGGGCGCTGGTGTTCGATCAGCCGCTGCCGCTCGACCTGGCTGCCGCATGGGATGTCGTGGACAACGCGGCGCCCGATGTTCGGACGCCACATTCACGACGGCCGCAAGGCGATGTGTCGTGAAATGTCCACCGCGATGTGAAGCCTGGGTACAATGTGGGCGATTGACAGGATTGCGGCAAGGCTTCCGGTCAGGCTCGGTCGACAGGTTCGACTGCCCACCAAGCGCCGCCGCAATGAGCCGCACGTATATGCAGCCCGGTCACTGGCTCGACGCACGAAGCGTGTCTCGGCCCTCTTGATTGAATTAACCGAGCCCGAAACCGGGCTTATCCGCGCGATCACGGAATCGTCGCACCGGCCCGCTTGTCCGAATGACAGGTGGCCAACTTGCAAGCAAAGACCCCGGTGATTTGCACACCTGCCCCGTTCGTTTGAGGATGGCCCCCAGCCAATGAATACCCAGGATGCCAAACGCGTCCTCGAGACGGCGCTGATCTGCGCCCGCGAGCCCATGCCGCTGCGCGAGATGCGCAACCTGTTTGCCGACGAATTGAATGCAGACAGCCTGCGCGTTCTGATCGACGAACTCGTGCGCGACTGGGAAGGGCGTGGCGTGGAGCTGGTCGCGGTGGCGAGCGGCTGGCGTTTTCAGAGCCGCCCCGAGATGCGCGAGTTCCTGGATCGTCTGAATCCGGAGAAGCCGCCGAAATATTCGCGTGCCGTGATGGAAACGCTGGCGATCATTGCCTACCGGCAGCCGGTGACACGCGGCGACATCGAGGATATCCGCGGCGTCACGGTGTCCAGCCAGATCATCAAGCAGCTCGAGGACCGCGGCTGGGTCGAGACGATCGGCTACCGCGAAGCCCCCGGACGGCCCGCGCTGCTGGCGACGACCCGGCAGTTTCTCGATGACCTCGGGCTGTCCAGTCTGGAGCAGCTGCCGATTTCGGAGTCCGGCACGGCGTCGATCGACGATGTGCATGCGCGCCTGGTGCTGGGCACATCCGCCGATCCCCAGGCGGCGCTGCAACTCGACGCGGCACCCGACCATACCGACGATCAGCGCGTCATCGCCGACGACAGCACCCTGGCAGCGACCGAACCCGGATCGGGTGACGCGGCTGCCGTGACAAGCGAATCCAACCCCGAACCGGCGAACGCCGGTTTTTCAACTGGCGTGTCTTCCGACCCGGCCACACCCGAACCTGCGGCGGATGCCGTACCGATGGAACCTCAAGCATGACCGAAGACGCCGACATCTCCGAAACCCCGGGCAGCACGCCAGCCGACGCAGAAAAAGCCGCACCGACGCGGCGCAAGCGCACGCCGAAGGCCGCGCCGGTCGAAGGCGAAGGCGGCCCGGCGGCAGAGGACGGCCTGGCTGCCGCCGCCCCAGCGTCTGCAGCACCTGAACCGGACGGCGGGGCCGATGGCCAGACCGCTGTGCCAGCCAAGGCACCGCGCAAGCGCAAACCGTCTGCCGCGGCTGCGCAGGTGTCCTCCGGCGATGCCGAGCCGTCGACTGAAGCAGCCGGTGCGCGCACTGAGCGGCCGGTCGAGCGCAGCGAAGCGCAGCCGGCCGGCGAATCGGCTGAAAGGTCCGCAAGGTCTGCAGCTTCAGAAACGGCACCGCCTGCCGGCGACACGCCGTCGCAACAGTCGCCAGACGGCGAGCCTGGGTCTGCGGTCGACGGCAACTCCGAGCAATCGGCTGCGGGGTCGGAGTCGGGCGAAGGCGGCTCGGCCCGCGGGCGCCGCCGTCGCAAGGACCGTGGTGGCCGCGGTGAACGCAACCCGCGCGGGCCCGAGTCCGGCGCGTCGTTTGCCGACGCTGCTGCACCGGTCGGTGACGATGACGACGACGACGACGACCTGGTATCAGATCAGGTACGTGCCGTTCCGGCCGATCCGACCGAGCTGTTTGCACAGGTGATCTCGGGCGAATACGATGAAGGCAGCGGCGAGGCGCCCGAGCCCCCGCCGCCGCACAAGCGGGTGTTGTTGCCCGAACCGGATGCGCCCAAGCTGCAGAAGGTGCTGGCCCAGTCGGGAATCGGCTCGCGGCGCGACATGGAGACCCTGATCGAGGAGGGCGAGGTGTCGGTGAACGGCGAGACCGCCCACATTGGGCAACGCATCTCGTTCGGTGACCGCATCGCGGTGCGCGGCAAGCCGGTGCGGGTTCGCATCGTGCCGCCGCCGCCGCGCATCCTGGCCTATCACAAGCCGGCCGGCGAGGTGGTCAGCCATGACGATCCGCAGAGCCGGCCCACGGTGTTCCGCCGCCTGCCGCGTCTGCAGCAGGGCAAATGGCAATCGGTCGGTCGACTCGACCTGAATACCGAAGGCCTGCTGCTGTTCACCAATTCCGGCGAGCTGGCGAATCAGCTGATGCATCCGCGCTTCGGCGTCGAACGCGAATACGCGGTTCGGGTGCTGGGGCAACTCGACGACATGGATCGGGCGCAGCTGCTGGAAGGCGTCAACATCGACGGGCAGACCGCCTCCTTCCGTTCCATCGAGGATGGCGGCGGCGAGGGCGCTAATCGCTGGTACCGGGTCGTCATCACCGAAGGCCGCAACCGCGAGGTCCGCAAGCTGTTCGACGCGGTCGAATTGACCGTCAGCCGGCTGATCCGCATCCGTTATGGCAATTTCGTGCTGCCGCGCGGATTGAAGCGCGGGGTCTGGGTCGATCTGGATCAGGCCGATGTACGGGCGATCCGCCAATTGGCCGGTGGGTCCAGGAACGAAGCCCGCCCGGCCGGTCAGGCGCCGAATGCAAGACAGCAGGAGCCGCGCGGGCGGAACAAGGGTCGCGGCAATGACCGTGGGAACGAGCGCGTCAACGAGCGCGGAGAGCGGCAGCAGCCCAATCAGCAGGCGCGCGGACCGCAAGGCGGTGGCCAGCAGAACGGCCCGCGGCAAGGGCCGCGCCAGGCACCGCGTGACGACTATCCGTCGGCGCCGCCGGCCGACCTTGATCGCGGCGATGACGATCTCGACGACGACTTCGATCCGGCGCGAATCCCGAATCCGCTCGAGCAGACCTTCGATCGGCGTTTCGTACAGGGTGCGCGCAATTCGGGCGGTCGGGGCTTCGGTCAGGGTGGCGGCGGTTTCGGTCCGGGCGGCAGTGCGCCCGGCCGCAGCAACAGCGCGCCACGCAAACCGGGCGCGCCGCGCGAGCCCGATCCGCTCCAGACGTCGGTCGGCTACATCGGCGCGGATGCGCTGCATCGCAAGAACCGCGGTGGTGGCGGTGGTGGTGGTGGCGGAAACCGCGGAGGCGGTGGCTTCGGTGGCAACCGCGGCGGTGGTGGCGGTGGCGGCGGCAAGCGTGGGCGGTGATCGGCCGCTTACAATTGTCGGCTTTGCCCGATATCGAAAATTCAGTTGAACTCAGGAGAATCAGATGGCTGTTGAACGTACTCTGTCGATCATCAAACCGGATGCGGTTGCGAAGAATGTGATCGGTCAGATCTACAGTCGCTTCGAAGCGGCGGGACTGAAAGTGATCGCCGCCCGCATGGCGCATCTGTCGCGCGGCGAGGCCGAAGCCTTTTATGCCGTCCACAAGGAGCGCCCGTTCTTCAAGGATCTGGTCAGCTTCATGATTTCCGGCCCAGTGATGATCCAGTGCCTGGAAGGTGAAGGCGCCATCAGCAAGAACCGCGACCTGATGGGCGCGACCGATCCGAAAAAGGCCGACCAAGGCACGATCCGTGCCGACTTCGCCGACAGCATCGATGCCAACGCGGTTCACGGTTCCGATGCGGCCGAGACTGCGGCGGTCGAGATTGCCTTTTTCTTCCCGGCGATGAACGTGTACAGCCGCTGAATCGGCTGCTGCGCATTCATGAACCATCCGGACTCTTGAAAAGGTTGAGACCCACGCTGGCATGAACGCTGTCAATCTGCTCGACTTCGACCTCGAAGGGCTCGCGCAATGGTGCGCGGGACTGGGAGAGAAGCGTTTTCGGGCAACCCAGCTGTTTCGCTGGATCCACCAGCGTGGCGCGACCGATTTCACCCAGATGACCGATCTGGCGAAATCGCTGCGCGACAAGCTGGCGGACACCGCCTTCATGCAGCCGCTGGAGATTGCCAGCGAGCAGGCTTCGGCCGACGGCACCATCAAGTGGCTTTTTTCGGTCGGCAACGGCGACGCGATTGAAACCGTCTTCATTCCCGAGGAAGACCGCGCCACCTTGTGCATCTCGTCGCAGGCAGGCTGCGCGGTGGGTTGCCGGTTCTGTTCGACCGGCCATCAGGGATTCAGCCGCAACCTGTCGACCGGGGAAATCCTGGCCCAGCTGTGGTTTGCCGAGCATCACCTGCGCCGCCGCCTGAAGTTGCCTGACGGTCAACGCGTCATCAGCAACGTCGTGATGATGGGCATGGGCGAGCCGCTGCAGAACTATGCCGCGCTGCTGCCGGCGCTGCGGGTCATGCTCGACGACCATGGCTACGGGCTGTCGCGGCGGCGTGTGACGGTGTCGACCTCCGGTGTGGTTCCGATGATCGATCGGCTGCGCGATGATTGTCCGGTTGCGCTGGCGGTGTCGCTGCATGCACCGACCGATGGCTTGCGTGACGACCTCGTCCCGTTGAACCGCAAATATCCGCTGAACGAACTGCTGGGCGCCTGCCAACGTTATCTCGAGCGTGCGCCGCGCGACTTCATCACCTTCGAATACTGCATGCTCGATGGCGTCAACGACAGCCTTGAACACGCCCGGGCCCTGGTCGACATGGTCAATGGCCGCGCGGCCGACGGATCTGCCCTGCCGGTTGTCTCGTGCAAGTTCAACCTGATCCCGTTCAATCCGTTTCCGGCCTCCGGCCTGCTGCGTTCGCCGCCCGATCGGGTGCAGGCCTTTGCGCACTGCCTGCAGGACGCCGGCCTGGTGACGACTGTGCGCAAGACGCGTGGCGATGACATCGACGCGGCCTGCGGCCAGTTGGCCGGCGAGGTGCAGGATCGAACTCGCATCAGACAGCGCACCGCGCTGCGTGCCCCGATCCGCATCCAGCGCCAGGATGCGGCCACTGCAGTGGCTGCCGAAACCGGCCTGGAGCGACTTCGATGAGGGTCGAGATGGTGCTGGTGCAAATCGCGTTGGCGCTGTTGATGGCCGCCATGCTGGCAGCATGCGCAGCGCCCCGGACCGGTGTCGCCAGCCCGCGAACCGCCACGCCGGATCGGATCACCGCATCGGACGAGCCCGAAAACATGCGCCGTGCTCGGGTGCGTCTCGAGTTGGCGAGTGCCTATTTCGGGCGCGGCCAGGTCGTGACGGCTCTGGATCAGGTCAAGCAGGCGATCATTGCCGACCCGACCATGGGACCGGCCTTCAACCTGCGCGGCCTGATCTATTCCAATCTCGGCGACCATGCCCTGGCCGAAGAAAGTTTCCGGCGCGCCCTGGCGCTCGACGCCGAGGATGCCGATGCGATGCAGAACTACGGCTGGCATCTGTGCCAGCAGGCGCGATTCGACGAGGCAGATGCGCTGTTCGGACGGGCGCTGCAGGTGCCGCGCTACCGCGATACCCCGCGCACACTGATGACGCGTGGCATCTGTCAGGCCCGCTCGGGCAAACTCGAACTGGCCGAAACCAGCTTGCAGCGGGCCTTCGAGCTCGAGGCCGGCAACCCGGCGATCGCGGTCAATCTGTCCGAGGTGCTGTATCGGCGTGGCTCGTTCGAACGGGCGCGCTTCATCATGCGCCGTGTCAATGGCATGCCCGATGTCAGCAATGCCCAGACGCTCTGGCTGGCCGCGCGGATCGAGAACAAGTTGGGAAATTCACAGGCCGCCCGGGCCATGGGAGAGCAGCTGGCTGCGCGGTTCCCCGAGTCGCCGGAAGCCGGGGCATTCGAACGGAGGCGGTTCGATGAATGAGGCGAACCGGATGAGCGGTGTCGGATCGGCAGCCGCCGGCCCAGGTGGTGCCGGGCGCCTGCTGCGCGAGGCGCGCGAGGCGCAGGGGCTGTCGATCGACATGTTGGCCACGTCGATGAAAGTCAGGGTCAACAAGCTGGAGCTGCTGGAGGCCGAGCGTTTAGACGAGTTGCCCGATGCGACTTTTGCGCGCGCTCTGGCGCAGGCCATGTGCCGCACCCTGAAGATCGACGCGGCACCCGTGCTGGCGTTGTTGCCGCCGGCCTCGGGCCATCGCATCGAACTGGTCAGCGAAGGGCTCAACGCGCCGTTCCGCGATCATCCCTCGCGGCTGGATCCGCTGGCCTGGATTTCGGTGCTCAAATCCCTGTGGGCGCCTGCGCTCGTGCTGACGCTTGCGGCCTTGTTGTATTTCCTGCCGAACGGCTTCATGCAGTCCACGGTCTCGGTGGTCAGTGGTGCGCTCGACTCGTTCAAGTCCGAGCCGGTCGCCGACCCTGCGCCCGCCGAGACGGCCGGGATGCCGCCCGGGGATCCGGCTGTGCCGGGCGCGCCGCTGCCGCTGCCACAGTCAGAAGTCAATGCGCCAGCAGCCGGCGCCGGCACGGGCGTGCTGGCAACGGCGCCACCGGCCGCGGTCGTCACCCAGTCGGCAGCGCCCACGCCGGGTGCGGGCGCCGTCGAATTGCGCGCTCGCGCCGAATCGTGGATCGAAGTCAAGGACGGGCGTGATCGCGTGCTGTTGTCGCGCAGCCTGAAGCCCGATGAAACCGTGGCGCTCGACGGGGTCATGCCGATGCGGGTCAAAATCGGCAATGCTGCGGCAACCGAATTGCGTTATCGCGGCGAACTGATCGATCTGGCCCCCATGACCAATGAAAACATCGCCCGGGTGCAATTGAAATGACAGCCGTCAACCGACTCATCGACCGAACGTCCGCGCTCGACGCGTTCATCGAGCCGGCGGTCCCCGCATCGCGGAACCGTCTGCAGGCACAGGTGCGCTGGGGCGACCGACTGGTGACCATCGGCGGCGATGCACCGGTACGCGTGCAGTCGATGACCAATACCGATACGGTCGACGTCATCGGCACCGCGATCCAGGTCAAGGAACTGGCCGTGGCCGGATCCGAGCTGGTGCGCATCACCGTCAATACGCCGGAGGCTGCGGCTGCCGTGCCGCACATCCGAGAGCAGCTCGACCGCATGGGAATCGATGTGCCGCTGGTCGGCGATTTCCATTACAACGGCCACCGCTTGCTGAGCGATTTTCCGGCCTGTGCGCAGGCCTTGTCGAAATACCGGATCAATCCGGGCAATGTCGGCAAGGGCGAGAAAGGCGATCGGCAGTTTGCCCAGATGGTCGAGATTGCCGCCCGCTACGACAAGGTGGTGCGCATCGGCGTCAACTGGGGCAGCCTTGACCAGGAATTGCTGGCCCGCATGATGGATGAGAACGGCCGCCTGGCCGAGCCCTTCGACCCGAAGCAGGTGATGTACCGGGCGATCGTCAGTTCGGCCATCGAGTCCGCCCGCGACGCGCAGGCGATCGGCCTGCCGGCGAACCAGATCATCCTGTCTTGCAAGATGAGTGGCGTGCAAGACCTGGTCACCGTCTACCGGGCGCTGGCACAACGCTGCAACTACGCCCTGCACCTGGGCCTGACCGAGGCCGGAATGGGCACCAAGGGCACGGTCGCTTCGACGGCGGCGCTGTCCCTGCTGCTGCAGGAAGGCATCGGTGACACCATCCGTGTTTCCCTGACTCCGCAACCCGGCGAGGCGCGCACCCAGGAAGTTGTGGTGGCACTGGAAATCCTGCAATCGCTGGGCTTGCGCGCATTCAATCCGAGTGTCACCGCGTGCCCGGGTTGCGGGCGTACCACCAGCACCACCTTCCAGGAACTGGCCAAGCAGATCGACGACTTCCTGCGTGCCCAGATGCCGATCTGGCGCGGTCAATATCCGGGCGTCGAGAATCTGAAAGTCGCGGTGATGGGTTGCATCGTCAACGGGCCGGGTGAAAGCAAACATGCGGATATCGGCATCAGCCTGCCCGGCACCGGCGAATCTCCGGCCGCGCCGGTGTTCATCGATGGCGAGAAGGCACTGACACTGCGTGGCGACAACATCGTGGGCGAGTTCCACGACCTGGTTTCGGCCTACATCGACAAGCGCTTCGGCGCTTCGCAAGGCCAGCCCGCCAAGGCGACGGCCGCCGAATCCGCCTGATTCCGATCGGCGCATGTCGCCTGCCAGCCGCAGGCGGCCGCGCTTTTGCAGAAGAACATCATCACATCGACATGGCTGAAACCCTGAAAGCCGTCAAGGGCATGAGCGACATCCTGCCGCCGGAATCGGCGCGCTGGGAATGGCTCGAGCAACAGATCCGCAGCCTGATGGCGCGCTACGGCTATGCCAACGTGCGCACGCCGATCGTCGAGCCGACTGCGCTGTTCGTGCGCGGCCTGGGTGAAGTGACCGACATCGTCGAGAAGGAGATGTATTCCTTCGAGGATTCGATGAACGGCGACCGGCTCAGCTTGCGTCCCGAGAGCACTGCCGGTGTGGTGCGCGCCATGAACGAACACAACCTGCTGCGCGAAGGCGGTCGGCGGCTCTATTACATCGGTCCGATGTTTCGACATGAACGGCCGCAGAAGGGCCGTTCACGCCAGTTCCATCAGTTCGGTGCCGAGGCGCTGGGCTACGCCGGTCCGGATGTCGACGCCGAATTGATCCTGATGCTGCGCGCCTTGTGGCGCATGCTCGGCCTGCGGGAGGGTGACGATGTTCGGCTCGAACTGAACAGCCTCGGCCAGTCCGGTGAGCGCCTGGCCCACCGTGCGGCGTTGGTGGCCTATTTCGAATCACATGCTGGGCAACTCGACGAGGATTCGCAGCGCAGGCTGGGCAGCAACCCGCTGCGCATTCTCGACAGCAAGAACCCGGCGATGCAGGCGCTGATCGATGCGGCGCCGAAGTTGCCCGATTTTCTCGGTGCCGAATCGCTGGCGCATTTCGACGCCGTGCGTGCCGTGCTCGATGCCGCAGGCCTGGGCTACCGCCTGAATCCGCGCCTGGTGCGCGGCATGGACTATTACAACCTGACCGTCTTCGAGTGGGTCACCGACCGGCTCGGCGCGCAGGGTACGGTCTGCGGTGGCGGCCGCTACGACGGCCTGATCGAGCAGCTCGGTGGCAAACCCGCACCGGCTGTCGGTTTCGGGCTGGGTCTGGAGCGCCTGCTGCTGCTGCTCGACGAACTCGAGCTGGCGCCACCTGCGCAGCCGCCGATGGTGTATGCGGTGGTGCCGGGACCGGGCGGATTGCCGCAGGTCATGAGCACGCTCGAAGCCCTGCGCGAACGCGGCATCTCGGTGCTGATGAACGCCGGCTTCACAGGCATGAAATCCCAATTCAAGCGCGCCGACGCCAGCGGTGCGCGCTTCGCACTGATCTTCGGTAACGAGGAAGTGGCGCGCGGCGAAGTCGGACTCAAGAACCTGCGCGACGCCTCGGTCGAACAGCGCAGCCTGCCGCTTGCCACTGTCGGCGAGTGGGGCAGCGAACTCCTCAACGCATAATCTCGCCTTTGCGCAAACGTATCTCCCCGCCATGGCAACGCAACTCGATCTCGAAGAACAAGAACAACTCGACCAGCTGAAGGCCTTCTGGAATCAATACGGCAATCTGATCACCTGGGCCTTGATTGCGGTGCTGGGTGCGTTCGCCGCATGGAATGGCTGGAACTGGTGGCAGCGCGAGCAGGCGGTCAGTGCCGGCGGCATCTATGGCGAACTTGAGAAGGCGGTCGAAGCCGGCGACGCGACGACCGCCGGCAAGATTTTCGACGATCTGAAGTCGCGTTATCCGCGCACCGCCTTCGCCCAGCAGGGCGGTCTGCTCACCGCCAAGCTGCAGTATGAGAAGGGGCAGGCCGAACCGGCCCAGGCCAGCCTGCGCTGGGTGGCGTCCGAAGCGGTCGAAGCGGAGTACAAGACCCTGGCGCGTTTCCGGCTCGCCGGTCTGCTGCTGGATGCCAAGCAATACGATGAAGCGCTGAAGGAACTCGACGCTGCGGATGCCCAGGGCTTCGGAGCGCTGATCGCCGATCGGCGCGGCGACATCCTGGTGGCGCAGGAAAAGCCCGACCAGGCCAAGGCTTCCTATCAGCAAGCGTGGAAGGCGCTGGACAGCAAGCTCGGTTATCGGCGGATTGTCGAGGCCAAGTTGGCTGCCCTGGGTGCTGCGCCGGAGGGTGCGCAATGACGCCGCGCTTCGAGACTCCAGGCAGCCGGTCATTGCCGCTGAGCATGCTCAACAAGCTGGCCAGTGCTGGCCGGATCGTTCCGCTGGCCATCTGCGCAGGCTTGGTGCTGGCTGGCTGCGCCACCGACAAACCCAAGCCCGGGCCGCTGGAGGCGATCAGCCAACCGATCTCCGCGCCGCTGGTGTGGCAGCAGAAGGTCGGCGCGATCGAATTTCCGCTGGCGGTGGCCGTCAACCCCGGAACCTTTACCGTCGCCAGTGCCGACGGCACGGTACTGGCATTGCAGTCCGAAACGGGACGCGAATTGTGGCGTGCCTCGGTCGGTGGTCGACTCAGTGCCGGTGTCGGCAGCGACGGGCGTTATGCGGCGGTGGTGACGCGTGGCAACGATCTGGTCGTGCTCGAGGCGGGCAAGCAAGTCTGGCGCAAGCCACTCGGCATTCGTGTCAATACCGAGCCGCTGGTGGCCGGCGAGCGGGTCTTCGTGCTGGGAAGTGACCGCAGTGTGCGGGCATTCGACGTGGTCGATGGTCGGGCGCTGTGGAATGTCCGCCGCTCGGGCGATCCGCTGACGCTTGCGCAGCGCAGCGTCATCGGCGCCTACAAGGACACCTTGCTGGTCGGGCAGGGCGCGCGGCTGGCCGCACTCAGTCCCAACGACGGATCGGTGCGCTGGGACGTGGCGGTTGCTTCACCGCGCGGAACCAATGAGATCGAGCGTCTGGCCGATCTGGTCGGCCCGTCGGTGCGTATCGGCGAAGCCGTCTGCGCGCGGTCTTTCCAGGCCGCGGTGAGCTGCATCAACGCCGAGCGTGGCGCGCTGGTGTGGAGCAAGAATCTGGGCGGCACCGATGGCTTGGCGGCCGACGAGCAGCTGGTGGCCGCGGCCGATTCTTCGGATCGGATCTCGGCGTGGAAAGCCAATTCGGGTGAAGTGGCCTGGACCAGCGAAAAGCTGCTGTATCGCCAGCTCGGAACGCCGGCGATGCTCGGCGACACCGTGGTATTCGGCGATACCGCCGGCACGCTGCACTTCCTGTCGAAGGCAGACGGTTCGACCCGGCTGCGTGCAGCGACCGATGGCAGTGGCGTGGTGGGCGTACCCGCGGTGATGGGCAAGATGGTGCTGGTGGTCACCCGCTCCGGCGGTCTGTTCGCGTTCCGCGTCGAATGAGACCTGTGGCGAGCTGGCCGGCGCTGCGATGAAACCGGTCATTGCAGTGGTCGGCCGACCCAATGTCGGCAAGTCGACCTTGTTCAATCGGATGACGAAAAGCCGCGATGCCATCGTCGCCGACTTTTCCGGCCTGACGCGCGACCGCCACTACGGTGACGGCCGGCTCGGCGACCGCGAATTCATCGTCGTCGACACCGGCGGCTTCGAGCCGGACAGCACCACCGGCATCGTCAAGGAGATGGCCAAACAGACCCGCCAAGCGGTCGCCGAAGCCGACGTGGTGATTTTCGTGGTCGACATCCGGGCCGGTGTATCGGCGCAGGACCACGACATTGCCCGCTACCTGCGCACCGTCGGCAAACAGGTGATTCTGGCCGCCAACAAGGCTGAGGGCATGGTCGAGTCGCCCTTGCTCGGCGAATTGCACGAGCTCGGAATCGGCGACCCGCATCCGGTCTCGGCTGCCCACGGCCAGGGCATTCGCAGCCTGCTCGATGCCGCACTCGCACAGTTCGAGCCCGCGCCCGACGATGAAGACCTGGTCGATGCCGATGCGCCGATTCGGCTGGCGGTTGCCGGCCGGCCGAACGTGGGCAAGAGCACCTTGATCAATACCTGGCTCGGCGAGGAACGCCTGATCTCGTTCGACATGCCCGGCACTACCCGCGATGCCATCACGGTGCCCTTCGAACGTAACGGGCAGCTGTTCCAGTTGATCGATACGGCCGGACTGCGTCGCAAGGGCAAGGTCTTCGAGGCGATCGAGAAATTCTCGGTCGTCAAGACCTTGCAGGCCATTGCCGACGCCAATGTGGTGCTGCTGCTGCTCGATGCGACCCAAGGCGTCAGCGAGCAGGATGCGCACATCGCCGGCTACATCCTCGACAGCGGCCGTGCGGTGGTGATCGCCGTCAACAAATGGGACGCGGTCGATGCCTACCAGAAGGAGTTGCTGCAGCGTTCGATCGAGCAGCGGCTGGCCTTCCTGAAATTCGCGCCGGTGCTGAATATCTCCGCGATCAAGCGCCAGGGGCTCGGACCGGTCTGGAAAGCGATCGCCGATGCGCATGCGTCAGCCACCTGCAAGATGTCGACTCCGGTGCTCACTCGCCTAGTGCTCGAGGCGGTGGAGCATCAGGCGCCCAAACGCGCAGGCATGTTCAGGCCGAAGCTGCGGTATGCGCACCAAGGGGGCATGAATCCGCCCTTGGTGATCGTTCACGGCAATTCTCTCGACCATGTGACCGATGTCTACAAGCGCTTTCTCGAGGCGCGAATCCGCGCCCACTTCAAGCTGACCGGCACCCCGCTGCGCATCGAGATGCGATCGGGCCGCAACCCTTTTCAGGGCAAGGAAAGCTGAGTCCGCGCGATCAACGTTGTCAAGCCCTGTGGTACCGTAACGTTGGTTTTCAACCATTCCCAACACGGAGAATATCGTGAGCAACAAAGGCCAGTTACTTCAGGATCCGTTCCTGAACCTTCTTCGCAAGGAACATGTGCCGGTTTCGATTTACCTGGTCAACGGCATCAAGCTGCAGGGGCACATCGAATCCTTCGATCAATATGTGGTGCTGCTGCGCAATACCGTCACGCAGATGGTCTACAAACATGCCATCTCGACCGTTGTGCCGAGCCGGGCAGTCAATTTCAGCGCTGCCGACGCGCCGGAGCAGACCCCCTGAGTCGCGTTGCGCCTGATCGGCCTGACGCCAAGCCGATCACTCCCCCTTCTGAGTACCCTGCGTCCAATTCGCTTGCGCACACGGCGGGTGCACTCGCGCACGATGCTCGGGCACGTGCGATCCTGGTCGGCGTGCAGATCGGCAACCGCGCGGGCTTCGACGAGAGTCTCGACGAACTCGCGCTGCTGGCCGAGTCGGCTGGCGACCTGCCGGTGGCTCGACTGGTCGCGCGGCGCAAGGCTCCGGATGCTGCGCTCTACATCGGGTCGGGCAAGGCCGATGAGATCAAGGCCATGGTGCAGGCTTTGCAGGCGGAAGCCGTGTTGTTCGATCAGGCGCTGTCGCCTGCCCAGCAGCGCAATTTGGAGCGCCACCTCGGCGTCGCAGTGGCCGACCGCACGATGCTGATCCTCGAGATCTTCGGCGAACGCGCGCAAAGCCATGAAGGCAAGTTGCAGGTCGAGCTGGCGCGGCTTCAATATCTGGCGACCCGGCTGGTGCGCCGCTGGAGTCACCTGGAACGCCAGCGCGGCGGCATCGGCGGACGGGGCGGACCTGGCGAGGCGCAGATCGAACTCGACCGACGCATGATCGACGAGCGCATCAAGTCGATCAAGCAACGCCTGGTCAAGGTCAAGAAGCAGCGCAGCACGCAGCGCCGTGCCCGCGAGCGCAATCAGACCTTCCGGATCTCTCTGGTGGGATATACGAACGCCGGCAAATCGACGCTGTTCAATGTCTTGGTCAATGCTCAGGCTTATGCGGCCGACCAGTTGTTTGCGACGCTCGACACGACCACCCGCCAATTTCACCTCGAGGGTGCCGAACGCTCGGTGTCGCTGTCCGACACCGTCGGCTTCATCCGCGAACTGCCGCACAAGCTGGTCGAGGCTTTCGAGGCCACCCTGCAGGAAGCCACCGACGCCGATCTGTTGCTGCACGTGGTCGATGCGCAGAGCCCGAACCGGCTCGATCAGATTGCCGAGGTGCAGCGCGTGCTGCATGATATCGGCGCCGGTGAGGTGCCTCAGTTGCTGGTCTTCAACAAGTCCGATCGACTCGAATCATCGGAGTTGCCCCGCGAACCGTCGGACATGTTCGAGCTTGAGTTGGGCTTGCGTGTGCCGCGGGTGTTCATCAGTGCGGTCAGCGGCCAGGGCCTGGACGAATTGCGACGGCTGATCGCGCAATCGGTTCGTGGCGAAGGCGATGGCAGCTTGAAGCCTGCCGTCCCGGCCCAACATGACAAGCATTCGAAACGGCTGTTGGCGGCTCGGCAATCGCCTGTTCAGGCCGATGAGCCGATCGACGAAGCCGTGTCAATCGATCGCCCGCCCAACGTTCTCCATCAAACTGCAGCATGAGCATTCGATCGATTTCTTCTCCCGTTGCGCCGCCTCGTACCCGCATCCGCGACCTGCTCGCATCGGCACGCCGATTGATGTCCGGCCTGGTCGGCCGCGCCACCGGCCGCTCGCGCAATCCTGACGGCTGGGTGCTGAGCAACGGCAACCGCAACGATGGCCCACCCGATCTCGACGAACTGTGGCGTGATTTCAATCGCAAGCTGAGTGGCCTGTTCGGCAACAAGGGCCCCGGCCGCGGACCCAATCCGCCACGCGGCGGCGGAGACGGCGGCGGTGGCGGTGGTCCGAATTTCCAGCCGGACCTGCGCAGTGCAGGCATCGGCATCGGCCTGATCAGTGGTGTGGTGGTGCTGATCTGGCTCGGCAGTGGCATTTTCATCGTGCAGGAAGGCCAGCAGGCGGTGGTCACCTCGTTCGGCAAGTACAGTCACACCGCGGACGCCGGCATCCAGTGGCGGCTGCCGTATCCGTTCCAGGCCCATGAAACCGTACCGGTGACGCAGTTGCGCTCGGTCGAGGTCGGACGGGCCGCGGTCGTGCAGTCGACCGGCATCCGCGATTCATCGATGCTGACCCAGGATGAGAATATCGTCGACATCCGTTTCACCGTGCAATACCGGCTGAAGGATGCACGCGACTATCTGTTCGAGAACCGCAATCCTGACGAAGCCGTGGTCCAGGCCGCCGAATCGGCCGTGCGAGAGATCGTCGGCAAGAGCGTGATGGATTCGGTGCTGTACGAGCGGCGCGATGCAATCGCTGCCGATCTGGTCAAGTCGATTCAGGAACAGCTCGACCGGCTGAAGGCTGGCATCGTCGTCGCCAACGTCAACATGCAGAGCGTCCAGGCGCCCGAGCAGGTGCAGGCGGCTTTCGACGACGCATTCAAGGCGGGTGCCGACCGTGAGCGGCTGAAGAACGAGGGCCAGGCTTATGCGAACGAGGTGATCCCGAAGGCGCAAGGTACCGCGGCCCGGCTGCGCGAAGAGGCCGAGGGCTACAAGGCACGGGTCATTGCGCAAGCCGACGGTGATGCGAAGCGGTTCGCCAGCGTGTTGACCGAATACCAGAAGGCGCCCAGCGTCACACGCGACCGCATGTACATCGACACCATGCAGCAGGTGTATTCGAACGTCAGCAAGGTGATGATCGACAGTCAGAGCAATTCCAACCTGCTGTACCTGCCGCTCGACAAGCTGTTGTCTCAAGCGGGTGCCGATGCGGGCGTGACCCCGCCTGCGGCGACCACCGAGCCTGCCCCCACCGTACCCGCAGCGGCAGTCGACATCCGCTCGCGAGATGGCCAGCGCGGCCGTGACCGTGATGGTCGCTGAACCCAGAGTCTTCCTGTCATGAACCGAATTGCTCTGATCGTCGCCGGCGCATTGATTGCGCTGATGCTGGCTTTTTCAACCTTGTTCATCGTCGACCAGCGGCAGTTTGCCGTGATCTACGCGCTCGGCGAAATCAAGGAAGTCGTGACCACGCCGGGACTGAAGTTCAAGATGCCGCCGCCGTTCCAGAACGTCGTGTTTCTCGATCGCCGCGTCCACACCATGGACAGCCCGGAAACCCGGCCCATCTTCACGGCCGAGAAAAAGGCGCTGGTCATCGACTGGCTGATCAAGTGGCGCATCACCGATGCACGCCAGTTCATCCGTAACAACGGCGTCGATGTGCGCAACCTCGAGTCGAGGCTGAGCCCGATCGTGCAGGCGGCATTCAACGAGGAAGTGACCAAGCGCACCGTCCAGGAAATGCTCGCCACGGATCGCGAGCGCGTGATGCAGGGCGTGCGTAGCCGATTGGCAGACGAAGCCACCTCGTTCGGTATCCAGATCGTCGATGTGCGGATCAAGCGCGTCGACTTTTCGGCAACCATCACCGATTCGATCTACCGCCGCATGGAGTCGGAGCGCAAGCGGGTCGCCAACGAGTTGCGCTCGACCGGTGCCGCCGAGAGCGAAAAGATCCGCGCCGATGCAGATCGGCAACGCGATGTCATCGTCGCCGAGGCGTATCGGGATGCGCAGAAGGTCAAGGGCGAGGGCGATGCGAGTGCGGCTGCCTTGTTTTCGGAAGCGTTTGGTCGCGATCCGCAATTCGCTCAGTTCTACCGCAGTCTCGAGGCCTATCGGGCGAGCTTCCGCAGCAAGTCCGACGTGATGGTGGTCGACCCGAACAGCGAGTTCTTCAAGGCTATGCGGGGCGCCGGCAGTCCGGCTGGCGGGTCGGCTCCACGCCGTTGACGAGAGCCTGACAACGTGGGAGACATGCTGCTGGGGGCATTGGCGCTGATGCTGGTGGTTGAGGGTCTGCTGCCATTTTTCAGTCCAACCGCGTGGCGCAGCATCTTCCAGCGTGCGGTGCTGATGAGCGACGGGCAGATCCGTTTCATCGGCCTGTCGAGCATGCTGGCCGGGCTCGTGATGTTGCTGGTGTTCTGGAAATGAACGCCAGGCTGGTTCGCCGCGGTGTCCCACCATTCAGCCAGCGCTGAGCCGCAAGCCGGCTCATCTCCGTGCCGTCATTGGCCGTCTCGGTGACTGGGGATGTCCAATCCTCTGGGCTCCCGGCGAGCGCCAGGCTTCGGACCCGCGGGCGGTGCCGTCGTTGATGGCCTGGTTGGAGCCTGCGCGGCGTTGAGCATGCAGCCGATTGCGGCTACGCCGACGCCGCCCGACGCCAAGTCGCCCGGTACAATCTGCGCTTTAATTCCTTGTTGAAACCACATGTCGTCTGCTTGGCTGTTGCCTGAGCACATTTCGGATGTGCTTCCCGCGCAGGCCAGGCACATCGAGGACTTGCGCCGGGGGCTGATCGACGGTGCCCGCCGCTGTGGCTACGAGCTGGTGATTCCGCCCTTGCTCGAGCACCTCGAATCGCTGCTGTCGGGTACCGGGCACGCGCTCGATCTACAGACTTTCAAACTGGTCGATCAGCTGAGCGGCCGGACGATGGGGCTGCGTGCCGATACGACGCCTCAGGTTGCACGCATCGATGCCCATCTGCTGAACCGGCAAGGCATCGCCCGACTGTGTTACTGCGGGCCGGTTGTGCATACCCGACCGGCAGGTCTGAGCGGCAGCCGCGAGCCGCTTCAGTTCGGTGCGGAAATTTATGGACACGCCGGCATCGAGGCCGAAACCGAGGTGATCGATCTGGCCCTCGACGGTTTGGCCGAAGCGGGCATTTCCGGGCTGGCGCTGGACCTGGGCGATACACGCATCGTTCGCGCGCTGCTCGCCGGTGTTCCGGTCGACGCGCTGCGGCTTTCCGGCGTGGTGGCGGCCCTGGCGGCCAAGGATCCATCAGCGCTCGATGCGGCCTGCAGCGATTTTCCCGCCGAGTCGCGTGCCGGCCTTCGGCAGTTGCTCGGCCTTTACGGGTCGGTCGAGGTGCTGGCGGTCGCGCAGCGTGAGTTGCCGGCCCGTCCGGCATTGCAACGTGCCTTGGACGATCTGCGTCAGCTGGCCGAGCATGTTCAGCGGGTGCACCCGGAGGCTCGGCTCGGTATCGATTTGGCGGACCTCGGCGGCTACGCCTATTACAGCGGCTCGCGTTTTGCCGTCTACGTGCAGGGTTCGAGTGATGCCGTCTTGCGTGGCGGGCGTTACGACGAGGTCGGCGCGGTGTTCGGGCGCAACCGGCCGGCGGTCGGCTTCAGCCTGGATGTCAGGCTGATTGCCAGCCTGTTGCCCACACGACGCGTCGGTGCGGCGATTCGCGCGCCTTGGAGTGGCGATCCGGCGTTGCGCGCTGCCGTGCGGCGCCTGCGCGAGCAGGGTGATACGGTGGTGTGCATGCTGCCCGGCCATGAACATGAAGGTCAGGAATTCGATTGCGATCGAGAATTGATCGACATCGAGGGCCGGTGGGTGGTGCGCGCACTCTGACCGGTCGCAGTCGTTTTACGCAGATTTCAAATCCAGATCCAGCTTCGGACAATCCATCCATGCAGCAAGTCAAACCGCAGGCCCCGGGCCGCAACGTGGTCGTCGTCGGAACCCAATGGGGCGACGAGGGCAAGGGCAAGGTCGTCGACTGGCTGACCGACCATGCGCAAGGCGTGGTGCGCTTTCAGGGCGGCCACAACGCCGGCCACACACTCGTCATCAAGGGCGTGAAGACCGCGCTGCAGCTGATCCCGTCGGGCATCATGCGCGACGGCGTGGCCTGCTACATCGGCAACGGCGTGGTGGTCGATCCGACCCACCTGCTGGGCGAGATCGAGCGCCTGGAAGCGATCGGGGTCGACGTGCGCTCGCGGCTGTTCATCAGCGAGTCGTGCCCGCTGATCATGCCGTTCCACGTCGCGGTCGACAAGGCGCGCGAGGCGCTGCGCGAAACCAGCGGCGCAGGCAAGATCGGCACCACCGGCAAGGGCATCGGCCCGGCCTACGAAGACAAGGTGGCGCGGCGTGCGCTGCGGGTTCAGGACTTGAAGCACCCGAAGCGGTTCGCCGCCAAGCTGCGCGAATTGCTGGCGCTGCACAACGAAGTGCTGACCGGATCACTGAAAAGCGAAGCGCTCGAGTTCGATCCGATCTTCGACCATGCGATGAAGGTTGCCGAACAGCTGAAGCCGATGCTGGCCGATGTCGGGTACCGCCTGCATTGCGCTCATCGCGACGGTTCGAACCTGCTGTTTGAAGGGGCACAAGGAACCTTGCTCGACATCGATCATGGTACTTATCCGTACGTCACTTCCAGCAATTGCGTTGCTGGCAATGCGGCAGCCGGTGCGGGTGTCGGACCTGATCAATTGCACTATGTCCTCGGCATCACCAAGGCTTATACGACGCGGGTCGGCAGCGGTCCGTTTCCGACCGAATTGCCGATGGAGGAGCCCGGCACCGTTGGCTATCACCTGTCGACGGTCGGGCAGGAGCGCGGCGTCGTGACCGGGCGACCCCGTCGCTGCGGCTGGCTCGATGCGGCCTTGCTCAAACGGTCGATGATCATCAACGGCGTGAGCGGCTTGTGCATCACCAAGCTCGACGTGCTCGACGGCCTGCCGGAGATCAAGGTCTGCGTCGGCTACGAACTTGAGGGCCGCACCATCGACATCCTGCCACTCGATGCCGACGAGATTTTTGCCTGCAAACCGATCTACGAGAGCTTCCCCGGCTGGACCGAAGTAACCGCCGGCCTCACCGAATGGGAGGCCCTGCCGCTGAACGCGCGCCGCTATCTCGAAACGGTGCAGCAATATATCGGTGCGCCGATCGCGATGGTCTCGACCGGCCCCGATCGTGACCATACGATACTGTTGCGACATCCTTATCGGGCCTGAGCAGCCCGAACCGACCCCAATTTCCAGAGGAAAGCCGATGCTGACCGACGATGGCAAGCACCTGTATGTATCGTGGGACGAATACCATCTGTTGATCGAACGGCTGGCACTCAAGGTGCATGCTTCAGGCTGGGAGTTCGACCAGATTCTTTGCCTGGCGCGCGGTGGCATGCGCCCTGGCGACGTGTTGTCACGCGTGTTCGACAAGCCGCTGGCGATCATGTCGACCAGCAGCTACCGGGCCGAGGCCGGCACCATCCAGGGCCGCCTGGACATGGCCAAGTACATCACGATGCCGCGCGGCGACCTCGGCGGGCGCGTGTTGCTGGTCGATGATCTGGCCGACTCCGGCATCACCCTGCGCGCTGTCGTTGAGCGGTTGCGTGGCATGCCGTCGATCAGCGAACTGCGCTCGGCGGTGATCTGGACCAAGGGGGTGTCGACCTACACGCCCGATTACTATGTCGAACTGCTGCCGACCAGTCCCTGGATCCACCAGCCCTTCGAAGACTACGACGATACGCGGCCGGAAGGACTGGCTCGCAAGTTTGTCATCTGAACGAACCCCACTCGACGCGATACACCAGCGCGCCGAATCACCGCGATGCGGATCGCATGACCCGGGCACCCGCATCCCAACCTCCCGTTGCAAGCCAGACGCAAAAAAGCCGGCTCACCTTCGTGATCGCCGGCTTCTCGCAACTTGCTGTCAATCAACTTGCTGTTATCTTTGGTGCCCAGGAGAGGACTCGAACCTCCACGGAGTTACCCGCTAGTACCTGAAACTAGTGCGTCTACCAATTCCGCCACCTGGGCATTCAGTAACCCGAGATTCTATCATTAAAAAAACAACCTATTCAAGCTCGCCGGCTGCCGGTCTCGATCTCCTCAACGAGGTCGACGGCACGGTTCAAGGCCATCGCGATGGCCATGGTTTCGTCGTCCGCGACGATGGCCAGCCCGACCTCTATCTGGCCGCCCAGGAGATGCGGGCGGTGCTGCACCGAGACCGCGTCAAGGCGCGTGTGGTGCGGCTCGATCGCAAGGGGCGACCTGAGGCGCGCATCCTAGAGATCATCGAGCGCAAGAAGGCGCCAATCATCGGCCGCCTGCTCAACGAGAGTGGCGTCTGGCTGGTCGCACCGGAAGACAAGCGTTATGGCCAGGACATCCTGGTACCGAAGAACGCCACCGCCAATGCCACTGCCGGGCAGGTCGTCGCGATCGAGCTGACCGAGCCGCCTTCGATGTATTCGCAGCCGGTCGGCCGCGTCACCGAGGTACTCGGCGAGATCGACGATCCCGGCATGGAGATCGAGATCGCGGTTCGCAAATACGAGGTGCCGCATCGTTTTGCGCCCGAGACCCTGGCGCAGGCGGCGAGCCTGCCCGACAAGGTGCGGGCCGCCGATTGCAAGCACCGCATCGACCTGCGCGATGTGCCGCTGGTCACCATCGATGGTGAGGATGCGCGTGACTTCGACGACGCCGTCTACTGCGAGCCGATCACCACCAAGCGCTCGAAGACACCGAATGGCTGGCGGCTGGTGGTGGCGATTGCAGATGTCAGCCACTATGTGAAGCCAGGTGAGCCGCTCGATGAAGATGCCTACGAGCGCGCCACGTCGGTGTATTTCCCGCGTCGTGTGATCCCGATGCTGCCGGAGAAACTGTCCAACGGCCTGTGCTCGCTGAACCCGAACGAAGACCGGCTGGCGATGGTGTGCGACATGATCGTCAGCGAAAGCGGCGTGATCGAGGCCTACCAGTTCTTCCCGGCGGTGATCTGCTCGCATGCACGCCTCACCTATACCGAAGTGGCGGCAATCCTGACCAATACACGCGGCGCGGAAGCGACGCGGCGCAAGCAGCTGGTGTCGCATCTGCTTGATCTCAACGAGGTCTACCGCGCGCTTCTGAAGGAGCGCTCGCGCCGGGGGGCGGTCGACTTCGAGACCACCGAAACCCAGATCGTCTGCGACGAGAACGGCCGGATCGAAAAGATCATTCCGCGCACCCGCACCGAAGCGCACAAGCTGATCGAGGAGGCGATGCTGGCCGCCAACGTGTGTGCCGCCGATTTCATCGAGCATTCCAAGCATGCGTCGCTGTTCCGGGTGCACGAAGGGCCGACACCGGAGAAGACCACGCTGCTGCAGAACTACCTGAAGTCGCTCGGCCTCGGGCTGTCGGTCAGCGACGAACCCGGCCCCAGCGAGTTCCAGGCGATTGCCGCGGCCACCAAGGATCGCGTCGACGCGTTGCAGATTCACACCATGCTGCTGCGATCGATGCAGCAGGCCATCTACACCGCAACCAACAACGGCCACTTCGGTCTGGCCTACAGCGCCTATACCCACTTCACCAGTCCGATCCGGCGATACCCCGATCTGCTGGTGCACCGGGTGATCAAGGCGCTGCTGAACGGCAAGCGGTATCACCTGCTGACCGGCCCGGTGAAAAACCCCGCGCCGCAGCGGCGCAAGGCGCCGGTCAAGCCGAATGCCAAGCCCGCCCAATTGACCGCCGAGGCGCAAATGTGGGAGGCCGCAGGTTCGCACTGCAGCGCCAATGAACGGCGTGCGGATGAGGCGTCGCGCGACGTCGAGGCCTGGCTCAAATGCCGCTACATGCGCGAGCACCTCGGCGAGGAGTTTGGTGGCACGGTCAGTGCCGCGACCAATTTCGGCCTGTTCGTGCAACTCGACGGCTTGTATGTCGAAGGACTGGTCCACATCACCGAACTCGGGGGCGAATATTTCCGCTTCGACGAAGCGCGCCAGGAGCTGCGCGGCGAACGCACCGGCATTCGCTACGGCATTGGCTCTCGGGTCCGGGTGCAGGTCAGCCGTGTCGATCTGGATGGCCGCAAGATCGATTTCCGCATGGTTCGTGATGCCGAGGAAGATGTCGCGCTGGTGCGGGCCAAGCGTGACCGCAACGCAAGCGCTGCGGCTGAACTCGCCGCGGTGAAGGATGGTGACCGAGCGATCAAGGCCGCCACCAGAAAGCAGGCGCGTGGCCGGGCCGGTTCGTCGGCCGGCGGCGCGGCCCATCCGTTGCGCGCGGCGAAGGCGGTGGAGCGCAAGGCGTCGAACAAGGGCAGCAAACGCCGCTGACGCCTGCCGACCGGGCGCTTCGCCCGGCGAGCAACTCGCGCTGGCCTATCGGCTGCTCATGGCGTCGATCAGGTCACTGGCCCTGAGAACGCCGAGCCCCGACGCCTCGGCTGTCGCGCCGTGCCACCAGACGGCCCGGCACGCTGCGTCGAAGGCGACCTGCTGCGCTGACCCGGGGCTGTCCGGTTGGGTCGCCAGCGCGCTCCAGATGCCGCCCAGCCAGCCGGCCAGCACATCGCCGCTGCCGGCGGTTGCCAAAGCGGCATTGCCGCTCGAGTTGAGGTGCGCAATATTGCCGGGGGCGGCGACGATCGTGCCCGAGCCCTTCAGGACCACCACCGTTGAATAACGATCGGCCAGTGCCTGCGCGGACCACAGGCGATCGCGCTGTACCGCGGCGGTATCGATCCCCAGCAGGCGTGCCGCCTCGAGGGGGTGCGGTGTCAGGATGCTGGGTGCGGCCCGCGCGGCCAGCGACTGCTGGAGCGATGGACTGCCAGCGATTGCATTCAGGGCGTCGGCGTCGAGCACCAGCCGTTGCGACTGATCAAGCAGGCGCGGCAACAGGTCGCGAACGGCCGCACCAGCGCCGCAGCCGCAGACGATGGTGCTGGCGCCGAGCGATGCGTCGTCGAAACTGTCGAGATCGCGGCGCCACATCAGCTCTGGACGCAGCGGGTCGAGCAAGGGTGCGGCGCGATCGAGCGGCACTACCCAGACACGCCCGGCACCAGACGCATGCGCCGCCCGCGCGCACAGCATGACGGCCCCGCTCATGCCCGCCGCGCCGCCGATGGCGACCACATCGCCGAAGCTGCCCTTGTGTGCGGCGTGGCGCCGGGCTGCCGCGGCATGGTCGAGCGGACCGCTCAGCCAGGCATCGGGTTCGATAGACGGCGGGGCGCAGCCCAGTTCATCCAGCCAGACCATGCCCGCGTGGTCGCGTCCCGCGCCGGTGAACAGACCGGGCTTCAAGGTGAGCAGGGACAAGGTGTGGGTTGCGCGCACCGCCGGTCCGCCGAGCGACTGGCCGGTATCGCCCTCGATGCCGGTCGGCAGATCGACTGCAAGAATGCCGCACGGCTGGTCATCGAGGCGGCGTACCGCATTGGCGATCAGGCCTTCGGGCGGGCGATTGCTGCCGAGGCCGAGCAGGGCATCGATCGCGAGATCCTGGCTCGTCAGCGAGGGCGGCTCTGAACCGGAGATGTCGATGGCAATGCCACTGGCCTGCGCGCGTTGCAGCGCGGCTGCAGCGTCGGTCGGCAGGCGGGCCGGATCGGCGGCGAGCGTCAACGTGACGCGTCGGCCCTGCGCCTGCAGCCGAATCGCGGCTTCGATGCCGTCGCCGCCGTTGTTGCCTGGCCCGGCGGCAATCCAGATGCGATCGGCGAACGGTGCAACCGCTGCAGCCAGACGGGCGATCGCCATCCCGGCGCGGATCATCAGCTGGGTTTCACCGCGGTCGACTCGAACCGCCGCGATGGCGGCGGCCTCGATTGCGCGCGAGGCCGGCGTGCGGTAAAGCGGGTGGCGGCGCCGCGCCGGCGGGAGAATGCGTTCCATGCGTGATTGAAGCATGGCCGGTGACGCTACAGCCGCTCGATTCCCAGGCCTTCCGCATCGATGCTGGGCGGCAGCCCGCCGACCAGATCGGCCAGCAGGCGGGCCGATCCGTTGGCCATCGCCCAGCCGCTGGAACCGTGACCCAAATTGAGCCAGACGCCCGGTACGCCGCTGGCGCCGATCACCGGCGGGCCATCGGGCAGCATCGGACGAGCCCCTTTCCAGACCTGCGCCTGGTCGAGTCTGGCGACACCGGGATACCAGTCGTTCAACACATGGTGCAGCGTGTGCAGCGCCTTGTCGTTGATGCGGCTTGGCGTGCCGCCGATCTCGGCGCTGCCGGCAACCCGCAGCCGGTTCCCGAAACGGCTGATCGACACCTTGTAGCGTTCGTCCATCACGCCGGATCGCGGCCCGCCGTTGCCGTCGGCTTCCGATTGGCGCATCGGCGCGGTGATCGAGTAGCCGTGCACCGCCAGCAGCGGCAGCTTGAGACCGAATGGTGCAAGCAGGCTGCGCGAATCCAGCGCAGCGCAGACGACGACGGCATCGAATGTCTCCTGGCTCGATGCGCCGGAGGTGTCGAACCGCAACGTCGGACGGGCCCCCGCGTCGATGCCGCGCACCGTGGTGCCGAAGCGGAACAGCGCGCCCAGCTTCTGCGCCTCCTGGCGCATCAACTGTGCGAACTGGCGGCAGTTCGCGACCTCGTCGTCGACGACGTGAATGCCGGCATGCAGCCCGGTCTGCGGATTCAGGTCGGGTTCGACCCCGCGGCAGGCTTCGGCATCCAGAACCTCGAAGCGGGTCCCCAGATCGGTCAGGATCTTCAGGCCGGCCTGCGCCAGTTCCAGATCCTGCGGGCGGCGCAGCAGCACCAGATAACCGGCGCTGCGCTCGTGGTCGAGCTGCAAGGCGTCGGTCAAGGCACGGCGGCGCGCCCGGCCGGCGTGTGCGAGGCGATGCATGCGGCCACGGTTGCGGGTGTAGGTTTCGTTCTTGCAGCTGCGCCACCACTTCCAGAGCCAGGCGGTCCCGCCCGGCCCCAACCTGCCGCCCCAGCGCACCGGTGCATGCTGGCTCAGGCAGTGGCGCAACACCTTGCCGGGCATGCCCGGTGCTGCCCATGGCGTCACGTAGCCGGGTGCGAGCACGCCTGCATTGGCGAAACTGCCTTCGGCGGCGACGCTGCTGCAGCGTTCGAATACGGTGACGACGTGGCCGTCGTTCGCCAGCTCGAAAGCGGTCGTGACGCCGACGATCCCGGCGCCGATCACAGCGACACGCATCTCAGCGCGCCGCGCCGTCGTGACGCTCGGCAGCCAGCGCCGACTCGATCGTCAGCGAGGCCGCCAGCACCTGGTCGTCGGCCATCTCGTGTTGCCAGATCATCAGGCCGACCGGCAGTTCGCCGTCGAGATGGCAGGGCAGTGACAGCGCGCAGCCGTCGAGCAGGTTGACCACCGATGGATTGCGCAGCAGCTTCGCGTTGGTGGCAAAAAAGGCGTTGTCGTCTTCGATCAGTGGCGCCATGGCGGGTGCCACGATCGGCACGGTCGGGCTGAGCATCACGTCGTAGCCGCGCAGTGGCCTGGCGATGCGCGCGATCCAGTCGCGCCGGGTCTGCAGCAGGTCGATGTAGTCGGCGCCGCTCATCTGCTCGCCACGGCGGATTCGCGCCGCCACCCGAGGGTCGTAGTCGGCTTGATGGTCGGGCAGGTGCTTGCGGTGCCAGGCCCAGGCCTCGACCGGCGCAAACCCGCCGGCCGCGTTGATGTGGGCGATCTCGTCGAGTTCTGCGATGTCGACCATCTCGATCTGTGCGCCGCCGCGACGCAGCGTTGCCAGGCTGCGCGCGAATGCGGTGGCGACCGCAGGCTCGAGCGCCTCGAGCATCAGGTTGCGCGGCACACCGATCCGCATCGCGTGCAGTGGCAACGGCGCCAGGTCGACTTCACGCTGCGCCAGGATGCTGTGCAGCAACACCGCGTCGCGCACCGAGCGGGTGATCGCGCCAACGGTATCGAGTGATGGTGACAGCGGGATCGAGCCCTCGGCCGGGGTCAGACGGGCGGTATTCTTGAAGCCCACCAGCCCTTGCAAGGCGGCCGGAATCCGCAGCGATCCCCCGGTATCGGAGCCCAGCGCGGCCCATGCCGCGCCGGTGGCGACCGAGACGGCGCCGCCCGACGTCGAGCCCCCCGGTATCAGCGGCGCTGCATCGGCGGCGCCGGCCGGATTGGCCGGCGTTCCGTGGTGTGGATTGATGCCGACGCCGGAAAATGCGAACTCGCTCTGGTTGGTCTGCCCGATCAGCGCCGCGCCGGCACGGCGAAGCCGGTGCACCGCCGGGCAGTCGGCCGCTGCGACCTCGGCGTATTGAAGCAGTTTCGACGCGGAGGTCGTGCGTTGGCCTTGCACATCGAACAAGGCCTTGATGCTGACGGCCAATCCGCCCAGTTGCGGCACCGGTGCGCCGGCGTCGCGCAAGGCGTCGACCGTTTCGGCCTCGATCGCCGCGGTCTTCGCAAACAGGCCCAGGAAGACATGGCGGCAGCTTGGCGACCGGGCGATTTCCAGGCTGTCGCGCAAGGCCTCCGCGGCGCTGAGGTGCCCGGCGGCCACACGGGCGCGGGCTTCGACCAGGTCGAACGAGGCGGAGGATTGCTGAAGCATGCTAGACTCGACGGGTTTTTCCGGGGCAGGAGCGCCAGCTTCTACACGGATCGACAAATCGCGAACCCGGCTGCTGAAAGGTGTCGCGGTGGAGAGAGCAGTTCAATCAGTTGATCAAGCAGTTGAGCAATTTGATGAGCGGCCCGGAACCACCGGGATTCAAGTCGGATTCTAGAACCAACCTTTGGAGTCTCCATGTCTGTCACGATGCGTGAAATGCTGGAAGCGGGTGTCCATTTCGGACACCAGACGCGCTTCTGGAACCCGAAGATGGCCCCGTATATCTACGGCCATCGCAACAAGATCCACATCATCAACCTCGAGAAGACGCAGCCGCTCTTCAACGATGCGATGGGATTCATTCGTCAGCTTGCCTCCAAGCGCGGCACCATCCTGATGGTCGGCACCAAACGCCAGGCACGCGACGTGATCGCGCTCGAAGCCAAGCGCGCCGGCATGCCGTTCGTCGACCAGCGCTGGCTCGGCGGCATGCTGACCAACTTCAAGACCGTCAAGGGCTCGATCAAGCGCCTGAAAGACATGAAGGGCCAGGTCGAGGCTGGCAACGAATTGCGCATCAAGAAGGAAGCGCTGATGTTCCAGCGCGAGCTTGAAAAGCTCGAGAAGGACATCGGCGGCATCCAGGACATGGGTGCCTTGCCCGATGCGCTGTTCGTCATCGACGTGGGCTACCACAAGATTGCGATTGCCGAAGCCGTCAAGCTCGGCATTCCGGTCGTCGCCATCGTCGACTCGAACCACTCGCCGCTCGGCATCGACTACGTGATCCCCGGCAATGACGACTCGGCCAAGGCCGTGGCGTTGTATGCACGCGCAGTCGCGGATGCAGTGCTCGAAGGCAAGGCCAACGCGAACAACGACGTGGTGCAGGCCGTCGCGGCCGAAGGCGACGAGTTCGTCGAAGTCGACGAAAACGCCTGAGCGTCCAGCCCTTCTCGCCTGTACGGGCGGGATTCGAAAGGGGCTGCTTCAGCCCCTTTTTCAATGCAACGACCCTGTTCCAACGCCCTGGCGAATGCCCGACGGGCGGCGAGGAACCCAGAATTGGAGAACCAAGAGATGCCCGCAATCACCGCCAGCATGGTCGCCGCCCTGCGCGCCAAGACCGACGCCCCGATGATGGAATGCAAGAAGGCGCTGACCGAAGCCGACGGCGACGCCGATCGCGCCGAGGAACTGCTTCGCATCAAGCTCGGCAACAAGGCCGGCAAGGCCGCCTCGCGCATCACCGCTGAAGGCGTCGTCGCCATCAGCGTCGAAGGCGACACCGGCGCGATGGTCGAAGTCAATTGCGAAACCGATTTCGTGACCAAGAACGACTCGTTCCTGGCACTGGTCCAGGCCTGTGCCGACCTGGTGCGCCAGCACCACCCGGCCGATGTCGACGCCCTGTCCGCACTAACCTACAGCCAGGACGGCTTCGGCCCGACGCTCGAGGATGTCCGCAAGGGCCTGATCGGCAAGATCGGCGAAAACATGTCGATCCGCCGGTTCTCGCGTTACGACGCTGGCGGCAAGCTCGCCTCCTACTTGCATGGCACGCGGATCGGCGTGCTGGTCCAGTTCGACGGTGACGACGTCGCGGCCAAGGATGTCGCGATGCACGTGGCCGCGATGAAGCCGGTTTCCCTGTCGTCGGCGGAAGTGCCAGCCGAGCTGATCGAGAAAGAGCGCAAGATCGCCGCCGAAAAGGCCGCCGAGGACGCCGCCACCGCGGTTGCGGAAGGCAAGAAGGCGCAATCGCCGGAAATCGTCGCCAAACGCGTGGAAGGCTCGGTTCAGAAATATCTGAAGGAAGTCAGCCTGCTCAACCAGACCTTCGTCAAGAACGACAAGCAGACCGTCGAGCAGATGCTGAAGGAAAAATCGACCGCCATCAAGAGCTTCACGCTGTTCGTGGTGGGTGAGGGCATCGAGAAAAAGGCGGATGATTTCGCCGCTGAAGTCGCAGCCCAGGTGGCGGCCGCCAAAGGCGCCTGATCCGGCGTCGACGAAGGCTTGCCGCATGCCGATCAGGCGCGGCTAGACTTCGCACAGGTTCGAGGCCGCAGGCCTCTGCCGACCGAAGGATCAAAAAGGACCCTGCATGGCCACCGCGTTCAAGCGAATCCTCCTCAAACTCTCAGGCGAGGCCCTGATGGGCGACGATGCCTATGGCATCAACCGCGCCACCATTGTCCGGATGGTTCGAGAGATTCAGGAGGTCACGCAGCTGGGATGCGAGGTGGCGGTGGTCATCGGCGGTGGCAACATCTTTCGGGGCGTGGCCGGTGGCGCGGTCGGCATGGACCGCGCGACAGCCGATTACATGGGCATGCTGGCCACGGTGATGAATTCGCTGGCCTTGGCCGACACCATGCGCCAGGAAGGCATGACCGCGCGGGTGATGTCGGCGATCGCGATCGACCAGGTGGTCGAGCCCTATGTCCGCCCGAAGGCGCTGCAATACCTCGAAGAAGGCAAGGTGGTGATCTTCGCCGGCGGCACCGGCAACCCGTTCTTCACCACCGATACCGCGGCGGCGCTGCGCGGCGCCGAAATCGGTGCCGAGATCGTCCTGAAGGCGACCAAGGTCGACGGCGTCTACAGTGCCGATCCGAAACTCGATCCGACCGCGACCCGTTATGCGCGCATCAGCTTCGATGAGGCGATCGCGCGCAACCTGCAGGTGCTCGACGCGACCGCGTTCGCGTTGTGCCGCGACCAGAAACTTCCGATCAAGGTGTTCAGCATCTTCAAGCCGGGCGCGCTCAAGCAGGTCGTGCTCGGTGAGGAAGAAGGAACCCTGGTCCATGTCTGAAACCCGGTCGAGCCCGATTCATCCGGGCCGACCGCCAGCCTGAGGATCTGTCATGAGCATTGCTGAAGTCAAGAAAACCGCCGAACAGAAGATGGCCAGGTCCATCGACGTGTTCAAGACCGAGCTGCAGAAGATTCGTACCGGCCGGGCCCATCCGGGCATCCTGGATCAGGTGCTGGTCGACTACCATGGCACGACGCTGCCGATCAGCCAGGTCGCCAACGTGACCTTGCTGGACGCCCGGACCCTGAGCGTCCAGCCTTGGGAAAAAGGCATGGCCGGCAAAATCGAGCGCGCCATCCGTGAAAGCGAACTCGGGCTCAATCCGGCATCGCAGGGCGAGTTGCTGCGGGTGCCGATGCCGGCGCTGACCGAAGAGCGCCGCCGCGACCTGACCAAGGTGGTTCGAAACGCTGGCGAGGATGCCAGGATCGCGGTGCGCAACCAGCGCCGCGAAGCCAACGAGCAGGCCAAGAAGCTGCTGAAGGACAAGACCATCACCGAAGACGACGAACGCCGCTCGCTCGACGAGGTGCAGAAGCTGACCGACCGCACGATCGCCGAAATCGATCGGCTGATCAGCGCCAAGGAAGGCGAGATCATGGCGGTGTGATGACGGCATCACAACGCCAACCATCGTCCAGGCATGTCGACCGTCCTGACCAGCAGCGCTGACTTGTCGCAACGCCACGCGTCCCGGGTGCCGCGGCACGTCGCCATCGTGATGGATGGCAACGGCCGCTGGGCGAAAAAGCGCCACATGCCGCGGTTCGTCGGCCACAAGCAGGGCGTCGATGTCGTGCTGAAGACCGTGCGCGCCTGTGCCGACCGCGGCATCGAATATCTGACCGTATTCGCGTTTTCGTCCGAAAACTGGAAGCGGCCGCGCGAAGAAGTCTCCGGGCTGATGGAACTGATGCTGGTGGCGGCCTCGAAGTACCTCGGCCGCCTGGCTGACGATGGCGTGCGGATCCGCATCATCGGCGATCGCTCGCACCTGTCCGACAAGCTGCGCGGTGCCTGGAACGAAGCCGAGCAGCGCACCCAGCACAATCGGCGCATCACGCTGTCGGTCGCGTTCAACTACGGCGGCCGCTGGGACATCGTCCAGGCCTGCCAGAAGGCGCTCGCCGAGGGTGTGGCCGTCGAGGAACTCGACGAGGGGCGACTGGGCCACTACATGGCGCTCAACTATGCACCCGACCCGGATCTGTACATCCGCACCGGCGGCGAGGTGCGGATCAGCAATTTCCTGCTGTGGCAGGCCGCCTATTCGGAATTCATCTTCACAGATTGCCTGTGGCCGGATTTCAATGCGATCGAGCTCGACGCGGCACTGGCCGAATATGCGCGGCGCGACCGGCGTTTCGGCATGGTCAAGGATGCGGGCGACAGCGGCGTCGTGACATGACCCGCGGCGTTGCGGAACTGAGATGCTGAAGCAGCGCATCATCACGGCCTTGATCATGCTGGCGGTTCTGCTCCCGGCCTTGGTCGCCTCATCGCCCTGGCCGTTCGCGGCGCTGACCTTGCTGATCGTGGCCGCTGCCGGCTGGGAGTGGGCCCGGCTCAACGGTCTGCGAGGCGGCTCCTCGTATGCCTACGGCGGCGCGTTGGCGGTCGCCTGCGGGCTGGCATGGCTCGCCGGCTGGACCGTTGCCGTGCCAGGCATCGTCTGGCTGATTGCGCTGGCGGCCTGGGTACTCGGTGGAGTCTTCGTGTTGCGTGCGGGGGTTGCGGGCTGGCCGAAGCTGTCGGCGGCCGGTCGGCTGCTGATCGGCCTGCTGCTGCTCTGGACCGCGTGGCTGGCGCTGGTCAGCGCCCGTGCGCTGGGAATCAACTTCATCCTGTCGTTGTTGTGCATCGTCTGGCTGGCCGACATTGCCGCCTATTTCGGCGGCCGTGCATTCGGTCGTCGCAAGCTGGCGCCATCGATCAGTCCCGGCAAGAGCTGGGCCGGCGTGTACAGCGGAATGGCCGCAACCCTGGTGCTGGCGCTGCTGTGGCTGCTGCTCGATCGTTCCTGGCCCGCCGCGGCGGCGTATCCGAGCTGGTTCACCTTGGTGTCTTCAAGGCTGGGCACGCTTGTGATGCTGCTGGCCGTGGTTTTCCTGGCCGCGATGAGCGTCGTCGGCGATCTGGTTGAATCGCTGGTCAAGCGCAGTGCCGGCGCCAAGGACAGCAGCGGCCTGCTGCCGGGTCATGGCGGCGTGCTCGATCGCATCGACGCGCTGTTGCCGGTACTGCCGCTGGCGCTGGCTTTCGTCGCCCATTGATGACTGCGCACCCTTCCGCGATGCCCGAGGCGATGAACACCGGCCCGACCCGCGCCAGGCGCAGCGTGTGCATCCTGGGCTCGACCGGATCGGTGGGTGCGAATACGCTCGATGTGATCGCGCGGCACCCGGATCGCTACGATGTCTTTGCGTTGACCGCGCACAGCCGGGTCGAGGAATTGCTGGCGCAGTGTCTGCGTTTTCAGCCGCGCTTCGCTGCGATGCCGGATGCCGCACGGGCCGATCGGCTGCGGGATCGCTTGGCTGCCGAGGGTTGCCCGACGCAGGTGATGTCGGGCGACGATGCCTTGTGCGAGCTGGCGGCGCATCCGCAGGTCGACAGTGTGATGGCGGCCATCGTCGGTGCGGCCGGTCTGCCGCCGTGTCTGGCCGCGGCCCGCGCCGGCAAACAGCTGCTGCTTGCGAACAAGGAGGCGCTGGTGGTCGGCGGCGCCATGTTCATGCAGGCGGTGGTCCAAGGTGGCGCCACACTGCTGCCGATCGACAGTGAACATTCGGCCATCTTCCAGTGCCTGCCGGAGGACCGCGGCACCTGGAGCGAGCGCATCCACCACATCGTGCTGACGGCATCCGGTGGCCCGTTTCGAGACCGCGATCCGGCCAGCCTGAAAGATGTCACGCCCGACCAGGCGTGTGCGCATCCGAATTGGGTGATGGGGCGAAAGATTTCGGTCGATTCGGCAACCATGATGAACAAGGCGCTCGAGGTCATCGAGGCGCGCTGGCTGTTCGATCTGACGCCCGAACAGGTGCAGGTCGTGATTCACCCGCAAAGCATCATCCATTCGATGGTGGTGTGCCGCGATCATTCGGTGCTGGCGCAGCTCGGTACGCCGGACATGCGGGTGCCGATCGCCTACGGACTGGCCTTCCCCGAGCGGATCGAGAGCGGCGCGGAGCAGCTCGATTTCACGCGCCTGGGTGCACTGAGTTTCGAGCCGGCCGATCCCGAGCGCTTTCCCGGGCTGTTCCTGGCGTGGGATGCCTTGCGCGCACCGCCCGGCAGCACCGCGGTCCTGAATGCGGCCAATGAAGAGGCGGTGGCCGCGTTTCTGGGTGGTGAAATCGGCTTCGACCGGATTCACGCGGTCAACCGCGAGACAATCGAGCATGTTGTTCCCCATGCGGGCGATGCCGACAGCATCGAGGCCTTGCTCGATCTCGATGCCCGAGGCCGGCACGCTGCCCGCGCCACCATCAGGAACCTGTCTCGATGATCGTCACCGTTCTGGCCTTCGTGGTCACGCTGGGCCTGCTGATCGTGATCCACGAATACGGCCACTACCGCGTGGCCGTCGCCTGTGGCGTCAAGGTGCTGCGATTTTCGGTCGGCTTTGGGCGGGTCATCTGGCGCCGCCAGGCCACGCCTGACAGCACCGAGTTCGTCGTCTCTGCGCTGCCGCTCGGCGGCTATGTCCGGATGCTCGACGAGCGTGAAGGCGATGTGCCGGCATCCCAGCGCGACATGGCGTTCAACCGCAAGCCGCTGTGGCAGCGTGCGGCCGTGGTGGCCGCCGGCCCGCTGGCCAACCTGCTGCTGGCGGTGCTGCTGTATGCGGTGGCCAACTGGATCGGCGTCGAAGAACCGAAAGCCTTGCTGGCGTCGCCGCCGGCCCAGAGCGTTGCCGCGAAAGCCGGCGTGCGCGCCGGCGACTGGGCGCGCGAAGTGTCGTCGGATGGCACTGAGTGGCGCGATGTGCGTTCGATGAGCGAGTTGCGCTGGGAGCTGACCCAGGCCGCAATGAAGGGTGAAGACCTTCGGCTGCGCGTGAGCGACTCCACCGGACGCGGCGAACGCAGCCTGACGCTGGCCCTTGCCGAGCTCGAAGCCCGTGAGGTCGATGCCCGCCTGATGCAGCGCATCGGCCTGGGCCAGACCTACAGCGAACCCGTGCTCGGTGAAGTCAGGCCGGGTGGACCGGCCGCCAAGGCCGGCCTGCAATCCGGCGATCTGGTGCTCAGCGTCGATGGCGCGCCGGTGCTCGATGCAGCGAGCCTGAGGGAGACGATCCGTGCCAATGCAGGCAGCGCGGCCGCAGCCACGCCGGTGCCTATGAGCTGGCGGGTCGAGCGAGAAGGGCGTGCGCTGACGCTGGAGGTCACGCCGGCGACGGTGCTCGATCAGGAGCGCCGTGTCGGGCGTGTCGAGGCCTTCATCGGCAAACCGGCTGAAATGGTGACGGTCAGCTTCGGTCTGTTCGATGGCTTGACGAGGGCCGCTTCCCGGACCTGGGACATGTCGGCGCTGACGCTGCAGATGATGGGCCGAATGTTGACCGGCGAGGCGTCGCTGAAGAATCTGTCCGGCCCGCTGACCATCGCCGACTACGCCGGCCAGTCGGCACGCCTCGGACTGGCCTACTATCTCGGCTTTCTCGCGATCGTCAGCATCAGTCTCGGCGTGCTCAACCTGCTGCCGCTGCCGATGCTCGACGGTGGGCACCTGATATATTATCTTTTCGAGGCAGTGACAGGGCGGCCGGTCTCCGAGTTGTGGCTAGACCGGCTGCAACGCGGCGGCGTGGCGATCATGCTCATGATGATGTCGCTGGCCCTTTACAACGATGTGGCCCGCCTGCTGGGCCTGCACTGATTCCACGCATGCCTTCCCAATCCCGATTGACCCGTTTTGCCTTGACGGCGCTTTCCGTTGCACTGTCCGCAACCCTGTACACCGTTCCCGCATGGGCGGTCGATCCGTTCCAGCTGAAGGACATCCGGGTCGAGGGCTTGCAGCGCACCGATGCCGGAACGGTGTTCGCATCGCTGCCGTTTCGTGTCGGTGATACCTATACCGACGAGAAGGGTGCGGCGGCCTTGCGCGCCTTGTTCGCGACCGGCCTGTTCAAGGATGTGCGGATCGAGATCGAGGACGGCGTCGTGGTCGTCATCGTTGACGAGCGTTCGGTGATCGCAAACATCGACTTCGTCGGCCTGAAGGAATTCGACAAGGACGTGTTGATCAAGTCGCTGAAGGATTTCGGCATCGGCCAGGGCCTGCCGTTCGACAAGGCGCTTGCCGATCGTGCCGAGCAGGAACTGAAGCGCCAGTACCTGACCCGCAGCCTGTATGGCGCCGAGGTCGTCACCACCGTGACGCCGCAGGAGCGCAACCGGGTCAACGTGACCTTCACGATCACCGAAGGCGAGGCCGCGGCGATCAGCGACATCCAGATCACCGGCAACAAGGTCTTCACCGAGAGTACGCTGAAAGGCCTGTTCGACCTCAACGATGGTGGCTGGCTGAACTGGTACACCAAGGCGAACCGATATTCCCGGGCCAAGCTCAACGCCGATCTGGAAACGTTGCGCGCGTATTACCTGAATCGCGGCTACCTCGAGTTCAATGTCGATTCGACGCAGGTCGCGATCTCGCCCGACAAGCAGAGCATCTCGATCACGATCAACGTCACCGAAGGTCAGCCGTATATCGTTACGGCGGTGCGCCTCGAAGGCGAATACCTCGGCAAGGAAAACGAGTTCAAGGACCTGGTCACGATCAAGCCGGGCGAGGCCTACCGGGCCGAGGCCGTGGCCGAAACCACACGCGCTTTCACCGAGCGTTTCGGCAGCTTCGGCTACGCCTTCGCGCGGGTCGATTCGCGTCCCGAGATCGATCGCGCCACCGGCCGTGTCGTCGTCGTTCTGGCCTCTGAGCCGCAGCGCCGCGTGTACGTGCGGCGCATCAACATCGCCGGCAACAGCCGTACCCGCGATGAAGTGATCCGGCGCGAATTTCGCCAGTTCGAGACCTCGTGGTACGACGCGCGCAAGATCAAGTTGTCGCGTGACCGTGTCGACCGGCTCGGCTATTTCAGCGAGGTCAATGTCGAGACCAACGAGGTGCCCGGTTCGCAGGACCAGGTCGACCTGACGCTGACGATCAAGGAGAAGCCGACCGGCAACCTGTTGCTGGGCGCCGGATTCTCCAGCGCCGACAAGCTGTCGCTGACCGCCTCGGTCAAGCAGGAAAACGTGTTCGGTTCCGGCAACTACCTCGGCATCGAGCTCAATACCAGCAAGTCGCAGCGCACCATCGTCGTCAGCACGGTCGATCCGTATTTCACGATCGACGGGGTATCGCGGGCCATCGACGTCTTCTACCGCACGGTCAAGCCACTGAACAGCCAGGGCGAGGAATACACGCTGGTCACACCGGGCGCCTCGATCCGTTTCGGCGTGCCGTTCAGCGAGTTCGACACCGTCTTCTTCGGCATCGGCTACGAACGCACCGAGATCCGCGGCACCACCGCGCTGCCGAACAACTATTTCCTGTATCGGGAGCTGTTCGGTTCGGTCAGTTCGTCGGTGCCGCTGACCATCGGCTGGGCCCGTGACGAACGCGACAGCGCGCTGGTGCCCACCAGCGGCCGCTATTCACGCATCAACCTCGATTGGGGCGCACTCGGCGATACCCGTTACCTGCGGGGCAATTTCCAGGTCCAGCAGTATTTCCCGCTCACTCGGCGCTTCACCCTCGGCGTCAACGCCGAACTGGGTTACGGCAAGGGTCTCGGCGGCCGGCCGTATCCGATTTTCAAGAACTTCTACGGCGGCGGCCTCGGAACCGTCCGGGCATTCGACCAGGGCTCGTTGGGTCCGGTCGACGTGACCGGTGCCTACCTGGGCGGTGCCAAGCGCCTCAATATCAACGCCGAGCTGTATCTGCCGATTCCGGGCACCGGCAACGACCGCACTCTGCGCTGGTTCACCTATGCCGACGTCGGCAATGTCTGGGGCGAGGACGAGAAGGTCGAGTTTTCGAGTCTGCGCGCATCGGCGGGCATCGGCCTGAGCTGGATATCCCCGGTCGGGCCGCTGAAATTGAGCTACGGTGCGCCGATCCGCAAGCGCCCAGAAGATAGAATCCAACGCCTTCAATTCCAGATCGGGACTGCGTTCTAATGAAAAGCTTTTTGATGAAAACCGCCGCGGCTGCTGCCCTGGCATTGCCTGTTCTGGGTGCACAGGCGCAGGAGCTGAGGATCGGTTATGTCAACAGTGACCGGGTGCTGCGCGATGCGGTGCCGGCAAAGGCTGCACAGGCCAAGCTGGAATCCGAATTCTCCAAGCGCGAGAAGGATCTGGCCGATCTGGCCAACCGTCTGAAGACCGCCGGCGACAAGCTCGAAAAGGAAGCGCCGACCCTGGCCGAAGCCGAGCGCAGCCGGCGCCAGCGCGATCTGATCGAACAGGACCGCGAATTTCAGCGCAAGCGCCGCGAGTTCCAGGAAGATCTGAACCAGCGCAAGAATGAAGAGCTGGCCGCAGTTGTCGAACGTGCGAACAAGGTCATCAAGCAGATCTTCGAGTCCGAGAAATACGACCTGATCATTCAGGAGGCCGTTTTTGCCGGCCCCCGTCTGGACATTACCGACAAGGTCATCAAGGCCTTGAACGCGCAGGGCAAATGAGCTCGTGACAGTCGCCTACGCGCTGGGCGAAATCGTCGCCGCGCTGGCGGCGCAACAGCGCGGGGTGCCGCCGGCCGAGCTGATCGGCGACCCGGCGCTGCCGATCAGCCGGATCGGCCCGCTGGAAGTGGCAGACGCAAAGACGCTGTCGTTCCTGTCGAATCCGCGTTACCGGGGTCAACTGGCGACCACCGCCGCCGCGTGTGTGATCGTCGCCCCCGATTTGGCCGAGGCGGCGCAGGCGCGAGGCGCGGTCATCCGTTGTGCCGACCCCTACCTCTATTTCGCCCACCTGACCCAATGGTGGGCCCGGCAGACGCGGTGCCCGATCCCGCCCGGCATTCACCCAAGTGCCGTCGTCGACGGGTCTGCACGCATCGATGCGACGGCGAGCATCGGGCCGCTGTGCGTGATTGAAGCTGACGCCGTGATTGCCGCCGACGCGCAGATCGGCGCGCATTGCGTGATCGGTGCCGGCGCCACGATCGGTCGGGCGACCCACCTGGCACCTCGGGTCGTGATCGGCGCCGCCTGCTCGATCGGTGAACGCGGCATCGTCCACAGCGGCGTCGTCATCGGCGCCGACGGCTTCGGCTTCGCGCCAGACGCCGGCCGTTGGGAAAAGATCGAGCAACTCGGTGCGGTACGCATCGGTGACGACGTGGAAATCGGTGCCAACACCTGCATTGACCGCGGCGCGCTCGACGACACCGTGATCGGTGACGGCGTCAAGCTCGACAACCTGGTCCAGATTGCGCACAACGTGGTGGTCGGCGCGCATACCGCGATGGCGGGCTGTGTCGGTGTGGCCGGCAGCGCGGTGATCGGTGCACACTGCTCGATCGGTGGCGGTGCGATTGTGCTGGGGCATCTGAAGCTGGCCGATCATGTTCACATCTCGGCCGCGACGGTGGTGACACGAACCATCAATCGTCCGGGCCTGTACAGCGGCGTCTTTCCCATCGACGACAATGCGTCCTGGGAGAAGAACGCCGCGACCCTGCGTCAGCTGCATGGTCTGCGCGACCGGGTACGCGCACTCGAGCGCCTTCCCGGGCCGGCGTCCGACACGAATCAAGCATGACCATGGACATCCACGAGATCCTTCGCAAGCTGCCGCACCGCTATCCGATCCTGCTGGTCGATCGGGTGCTCGAGTTCGAAACCGGGAAACGGATCCGGGCGCTCAAGAATGTCACCATCAACGAGCCGTATTTCACCGGCCATTTTCCGCAGCGACCGGTGATGCCCGGCGTGCTGATGCTCGAGGCACTGGCACAAGCGGCTGCATTGCTGTCGTTCGCGACGATGGGCGTCGAATCCGACGACAAGACGGTCTACTATTTCGCCGGCATCGACGGCGCTCGGTTCAAGCGCCCGGTCGAGCCCGGCGATCAGTTGATTCTGGATGTGACGCTGGACCGCATGAAGTCGGGCATCTTCAAGTTCAAGGCGCGCGCGACGGTCGACGACAAGCTCGCGGTCGAGGCCGAACTGATGTGCACGATGCGGCGCATCGGCTGAGCTCGTCGAAGCTTTCGCGTCTTTGGTCATGCCCGACATTCACTCCACCGCGATCGTCCACCCTGACGCCTCGTTGGCCGATGGCGTTTCGATCGGACCATACAGCGTGATCGGTCCGCAGGTGTCGATCGGAGCGGGTACCTCGGTCGCCGCCCATTGCGTGATCGAGGGCCGCACCCGGATCGGCGCCGACAACCGGATCTTCCAGTTCTGCTCACTCGGTGCGATTCCGCAGGACAAGAAATATGCCGGCGAGCCGACCGAACTGCAGATCGGCGACCGCAACACGATTCGCGAATTCTGCAGTTTCAATACCGGCACCGCGCAGGATGTCGGTGTCACCCGCATCGGCGATGACAACTGGATCATGGCCTATGTGCACATCGCCCACGATGTGCAGCTCGGCGATCAGACCATCCTGGCCAACAATGCGACGCTGGCCGGTCATGTGCAGGTTGGTGACTGGGCGATCATTGGTGGATTGAGCGGCATCCACCAGTTCTGCAAGGTTGGTGCACACGTGATGACCGGCTTCCAGAGCCATGTGTCGCAGGATATTCCGCCTTTCATGACCGTCTCCGGCAATCCGCTGTCGGTGCATGGCATCAACGCCGAAGGCTTGCGTCGGCGCGGCTATTCCGCGGAACGGATCGCGCGCGTCAAACAGATGCACCGCCTGCTCTATCGCGATGGCCTGACCTTCGCCAACTCCCGGGAGGCGATCGAAGCGCTGACTGCCGACGATTCCGAAGGACAACACGACATCGCGATGATGGCGGATTTTCTGGCCGCTGCCACGCGCGGCATCGTGCGCTGAAGGTGAGCGACAGTCCGCGCTTGGCCATGGTGGCGGGCGAGGCCTCCGGCGACCTGCTCGCCGGCCTCCTGCTCGGTGGCTTGCGCGAGCGCTGGCCGACACTGCGAAGCGCGGGAATCGGCGGGCCGCGAATGGCCGAGCACGGCTTCGAAGCCTGGTGGCCACACGACAAACTGGCGGTTCGTGGCTATGTCGAGGTATTGCGTCACTATCGCGAACTGTCGGCCATCCGGCGCCGGCTTGGTGATCGCTTGCTGAGTGATCGACCCGATGCCTTCATCGGTGTCGACGCACCGGATTTCAATCTCGGGCTGGAGGCGCGGTTGAAGCAACAGGGCATCAAGACCATTCATTTCATCAGTCCGTCGATCTGGGCCTGGCGTCCCAAACGCGTGCACCAGATCGGCAAGGCGGCGGATCATGTCTTGTGCCTGTTTCCATTCGAGCCGGCGCTGTACGAGAAACACGGCATCGACGCCAGTTATGTCGGTCACCCGCTGGCCGATGCGATTGCGCTGGTTCCCCCGCGCGAAGCGAGTCGCCACACGTTGGGCCTCGATCATGCGGACAAGGTGGTGGCCGTGCTGCCGGGCAGCCGGCGCTCGGAGGTCGAGCAGATTGCCCCGCGCTTGATTGCAGCCGCAGGCTTGATGCAGCAGAGCCGTCCGGAGCTGCGCTTCGTGTTGCCGATTGTTCCGGGACTGCGCGAGATGGTGGCCGCGATCAAGGCGCGTGTCGCGCCCGATCTGCGGATTGATCTGCTGAACGGGCAATCGCACCCGGCGATGGCCGCCAGCGATGTGGTGCTTGTTGCGAGCGGCACCGCAACCCTCGAAGCCGCGCTGTTCAAGCGCCCGATGGTGATCTGTTATGCGATGAATGGCCTGAGTTGGCAGATCATGAAGCGTCTGCAACTGCAACCCTGGGTCGGCCTGCCGAACATCCTGCTCGAGGATTTTGCGGTGCCCGAGCTGCTGCAGGAGAACGCCACGCCGCAGCGCATTGCCGCAACCGGCCTCCAGTGGCTCGACGACCCGTTGGCGTGTCAGCGGGTCGCGCAGCGCTTCGAGGCGCTGCATTTGCGCCTGCGATGCAACATGGCACACGAGGCAACCCGGGTCATCGAACATGTCCTTGCCCATTAAGCGGCGCCGCAAGGCGCATCCGCGGCTCGATCTGTGCCGGGACAGGATCGGATTGATTGCCGGTGTCGACGAGGCGGGCAGGGGACCGCTGGCCGGGCCGGTGGTTGCTGCCGCCGTGATCCTGGATCCGCGCCGGCGCATCGCCGGTCTGCGCGATTCGAAACAGCTTAGCGCCTTGCAGCGCGAACGCCTGTACGACCAGATTCGCGCCAATGCGCTGTGCTGCGCGGTGGCCGAAGCCAGTGTCGAAGAGATCGATCGTCTGAACATCCTGCAGGCCAGCCTGCTGGCGATGCGGCGCGCAGTGCTTGGGTTGCGACTGCGACCGAACCTCGTGCTGGTCGACGGCAATCAATTGCCGCTGCTGGAGTTGCCGGCCGAGCCGGTGATCAATGGCGACGCGCGGATTGCAGCGATCGCGGCCGCTTCGATCCTGGCCAAGGTGCACCGCGACAGCCTGTGTTCGGATCTCAATCTGCGCTATCCGGCCTACGGATTTGCGCGGCACAAGGGGTATGCGACCGTTATCCACCTCGAAGCGCTGCGACTGCACGGCGCCTGTCCGGAACATCGACGCAGCTTCGCACCGGTGGCGCACGCGCTGGGTCTGCTGGCAGCCGGCGAGTTGCAACCCGCCGTCGAGGTTTCCGTGGACTTTCTGGGCGAACGCTGATGGCGCACGTCAAGGCCATCTCGTCGCGCAGCAACCCGCTGTGGCAGCGTTTGCGCAAACTGGCACAACACGCAACCGCGTACCGCGAGCAGGGCGTCGCCTGGGTGGAGGGTGAACACCTGTGTTCGGAAGCTCTGCGCCGGGTCGGGCCGGTACCTCAGGCGGTGATCGGCGAGTCGGCCTGGGAGCAGCCGCATCTGCGTC
>JANNNE010000240.1:0-2540 GCA_031398385.1 Ideonella sp. | reverse complement strand
TGAAGCCGACGACCACCGCCTTCGATGCAATCGCCAGGTTGATGTCGCTCTCGCTGATGCCACCGACCGCGCCGTGCACGATCTGCACCTTGACCTCGGGCGTTGACAACTTGACCAGCGATTGCGACAACGCCTCCTGGTGTGGTCATCAGACGACCGTGATCGCCGAGGTGATCTCGTGTCACTACATCTCCGGCGCGGGCACTTTCGAGCTGCAGGTGATGGTCACCGATCTCGAGCAGTTTTCCGACTTCTCGGTCAAGACGCTGCTGAACCTGCCGAATGTAAAGGACATCCACACCAGCTTCTCGCTGGGCGAGGTGAAGGCGGCCGCTGCCTTGCCGCTCGGGCATCTGCCAGCGCGCCAGCGCTGAGCGGGGGGCGCGACCATTCAGCGAGTTTCGCCCATCATGGTTTCGGCGGTGATTTCGTAGGAACGCAGGCGAGCGGCGTGCTCGAAGATGTTCGACGTGATCATCAACTCGTCGGCACCGGTGCGGGCGATGAATGTGTCGATCGCGGCCTTCACGACCGGCGGCGAGCCGATTGCCGAACAGGTCAGCACCTGGTCGAGCAGTGCTCGCTGCTGCGGGCCGATGCGCTCCAGGTAATCGGCCATCGGCGGCGGCAACTGCGCGGGGCGGCCGCTGCGCAGATTGACGAAGGCCTGCTGCATCGATGTCGCGCGGAAGGCCGCTTCATCGTCACTGTCGGCAGCAAAAACATTGAAACCCAGCATCACATACGGCTTGGCCAGGCGTGCCGAGGGCCGGAAGGTTTCGCGGTACACCGCAATCGCCTGCATCATCTGCTGCGGCGCGAAATGCGACGCGAACGCATACGGCAGGCCGAGCGCAGCGGCCAACTGCGCACCGAACAGGCTGGAGCCGAGTATCCACAGCGGCACATCCAGGCCGGTGCCGGGAACCGCGCGGACGGTCTGGCGCGGCGAGGCCGACAGAAAATCGGCCAGCTCCATGACGTCCTGCGGAAATTCATCCGCGTCCGACGCCAGGTTGCGCCGCAGCGCACGCGCCGTCAGCTGGTCCGAGCCCGGCGCGCGACCCAGGCCGAGATCGATCCGGCCCGGATACAGCGATTCCAGCGTGCCGAACTGTTCGGCGATCACCAGCGGCGAATGGTTCGGCAACATGATGCCGCCGGCGCCGACCCGGATCGTCGAGGTGCCGCCGGCCACGTGGCCGATCAGTACCGCGGTGGCCGCGCTGGCGATGCCCGGCATGCCGTGGTGCTCGGCCAGCCAGAAGCGGTTGAAGCCCCAGCGCTCGGCGTGTTGCGCCAGATCCAGCGTATGGCGGAAAGACTGTGCGGCGGTGCTGCCCTGCGTGATCGGGGACAGATCGAGTACGGAAAAACGGGTCATCAATGGTCTTTCAGGCAAGCGGTTTCAGCTTCTGCAGCAAGGTCGGAACCAGTTCGGAAACGGTCGGATGGATGTGCATCGCTCGCGAGATCACCGTGTAGGGTTGCCCGGCGTTCATCACGTCAAGCAAGGCATGCACGACCTCGTCGCCGTTGATGCCCAGGATCGAGGCGCCCAGCAACTGCCGGCTGTCTGCGTCGACCAAGACCTTCATCAGGCCCTGGGTTTCACTCATTTCGCGGGCCCGCCCGACCGCCTGCATCGGCAGCGTGGCGCCGAGCAGCTTCTTGCCGCTCGCGCGGGCCTGGCTTTCGTTGAGCCCGACACGGCCGAGCGGCGGATCGATGTACAGCGCATAACAGGGGATGCGATCGGACAGGCGGCGCGGGTCGTCGTCGAACAGATTGGCAGCGACGATTTCATAGTCGTTGTAGGCCGTGTGGGTGAAGGCACCGCGGCCATTGCATTCGCCGATGGCCCACACACCGTCGGCCGAGCTGCGGCATTGGTCGTCGACCGTGATGTGGCCCTTGTCGTCGACGTCGATGCCCGCCTGTTCAAGGCCGAGGTCGTCGGTGTTCGGACGCCGGCCGACCGCCAGCAACACGTGGCTGGCCAGGATCGTGCGGGCCGTGTCGCCGCAGGACACATCGACAGCGATCAACCGGTCGCGTGGCGTGAACGCCAGGCATTGCGCGCCGAGCTCGAATCTCACGCCTTCGGCTTCGAGGATGTCGCGAATCGCGTTCGCGATGTCCGGATCTTCGCGCGGCAGCAACCGGTCGGATTGTTCGATCACCGTCACCCGCGCGCCGAAACGCCGCATCATCTGTGCGAACTCGAGCCCGATGTAGCTGCCGCCGATGATCGCCAGATGATCCGGAACCGTGTCGAGCTCGAGTATCGAGACGTTGTCGAGCGTGACGACGTCGTCGATGCCCGGCAGGTCGGGGCGCACCGAGCGGGCGCCGACGTTTAGAAAGATCTTCGGCGCGTGCAGCCTGCGGCCGCCGACATCGATGGTTCCGGGTTTGGTGAAGCGAGCATGGCCAACGATGACTTCGGTGTGATCGAGCTTGCGCATCCACGATTCGACACCGTCGCGGGATTTGCTGACCAGCTGATCCTTGCGGGCCTTGATGCGGGCCATGTCGAC
>JANNNE010000194.1:0-4019 GCA_031398385.1 Ideonella sp. | reverse complement strand
GGCGAGCAAGGACACAAGGGGTCCGGGGGACCGCTTGTGCCTTGCGAGCGACCGGGCCGCCAGGCACGGTGCGGCCTGCAAGGCCAGGGCCAGGGTCGGCGCGCGCCAGCGTGCTTCGTGAACTGATTTGCCGCAGACTGTATGAGCGCAGTGAGCGAAGCGAACGAAGCGAGTTTCTGCGGCACGACCCTGGACCGAGCATCGCAGCGCAGTCGGAGCGCAGCGCAGACCGCCGCATCCTGAGCCCCGGCCGGGTGCCGACTGCCGCGCCGCTCGATCCGAGCATGAACACTGGGACAAGGCACCACCAGACCTGGAGCAATGACATGCGTCAGCATCACCGCCCCAGCGCCGCCCACGGAAACACCCGCCGGTTGAACCACTTGAACAACAGATCGCTGGCCAGACCGATCAGCCCGATCACGATGATGCCGAAGATGATCTGGTCGGTGGCGAGCAGCGACTGGCTGTCGGTGATCATGTGGCCGATGCCGCTGGAGGCGCCGATCAACTCAGCCACGATGACGTAGGTCCAGGCCCAGCCAAGCACCATGCGCAGGATCTCGGCGATCTCGGGTGCCGCGCCCGGGATCAGCACGCGGCGCACCAGGCTGGCATCGCTGCAGCCTAGCGTGTAGGCGGCCTCGACCAGGTCGCGCCGCGTGTTGCCGACCGTCACTGCGATCATCAGCACCAGCTGGAAGAAGCTGCCGATGAAGATCAGCGCCAGCTTCTGCGCCTCGCCGATGCCGGCCCACAGGATCAGCAGCGGGATGAAGGCACTGGCCGGCAGATAACGCGCGAAGCTGACGAAGGGCTCGAAGAAGGCCTCAATCGGCTTGTACGCGCCCATCGCCACACCCAGCGGCAGCGCCAGCAGCGCGGCGATCACAAAGCCGCCGACGACACGCCAGACCGTCATGCCGACATCGTGGGCGAAGTTGAATTCGGCGAACAAGCGCCAGCCGCTGGTCAGCATCGCCAGCGGATCGGCCAGAAAGGTTTTCGGCACGAAGCCGCCGAAGGTCACCAGCGACCAGACCGCGACGAAGACGACGAAGAACGAGATGCCCAGCACGACCCGGGTGGCTGGCGCAACCGGCACCAGCGGCTTCATGCGGCGCCTCGGCCGTCGGCGCACCGCCTGCACGGCGATGGCATTCGATGCGGCGGGCGACGACGGCGTTGCCGCCATCGTCGCGCCCGCACCCGGCGCCACGCCGTTGGTCAGCGGGCGCCCCTGGCTCACTTCAGGAACCTCGTGTCGGCGAGTTTGCTCAGGTCGGGAATCTGCCGGATGATGCCGGCCTCGAGCAGCAGGTCGGCGGCTTCTTTGCTGAAGGCCGCATGTTCACCGGCGAAGAATTTCTGGTTCGCCGCGCGGTCCTGCCAGCGCAGATAGGCCTGGCTCTTCTCGAAGGCCTCGCCGGTCTGCTTGACGTCCGCGCCCATGATCTCGAAGCTTTTCTTCGGGTCCGACTTGATCATGTCGACCGCGTCGAAATAGCCGTCGGCCAGGCCCTTGGCCGCCTTCGGGTTGTCGGCCAGGAATTTCGGCGTGCAGCCGAAGGTGTCCATCACCATCGGGTAGTCAAGCGTGGTGGCGATGATCTTGCCGGCTTCGGGCTTGGCACGCACCGCGCTCAGGTAGGGTTCGTAGGTCATCGCCGCATCGATGCCCGAGGTGCCGGCGACGATCGCATTGGCGGCGGCCTGCGGCTCGAGGTTGACGACGGTCACGTCCTTGATCGACAGGCCGTTTTTCTTCAGCATCCAGGCCAGGCCGAAATACGGCGCGGTACCCGGCGCGCTGGCGGCTACTGTCTTGCCTTTCAGCTCGGAGATCTTGGTGACGCCAGGCTTGACGACCATGCCGTCGGCGCCGTAACTCTTGTCGAGCTGGAAGATCTGCGTGGTGTCGACGCCGTTGGCATTCCAGACCACCCAGGTCTCGACCGTCGTGGCGGCGCACTGCACATCGCCCGAGGCGATCGCCAGGTGCCGGTCCTTCTGAGGGATCTTCTTGATCGTCACATCCAGGCCATGTTTCTTGAACAGGCCGGCCTCCTTGGCCAGCGTCAGCGGGGCGAAGCCGGTCCAGCCGGATATCGCGACCGTCACCTTGGTGTCCTGGGCCTGCGCGGCGCAGGACAAACCAGCGAGCGCAGCAACGGCGACAAAGGCGGGGAACTTGTTGATCATGGAACGGGCTCCTGGTTGTGAAAGGCTGGCGGGGGTAAGGCTTGAACGGACAAAAAACGAAGGATCAGGCCGGGATCCACAACACCGGCAGACCGGGCGCCGTGCGCAGGATACGTGCCAGCGAGCCATCGGCTACCAGCGCGGTTGCCTGCTCGATATCGGGCGCCAGATAACGATCATGGTGCATGGCAGGCACCACCTCGCGCAAGCGTGCAAATACTGCCTCCAGCGCGGCCGAACTGCGCAGCGGTCGCAAAAACTCGATGCCCTGCGCGGCCGCCATCAACTCGATGCCGAGGATATGGGCCGTGTTGTCGATCATCGGCAGCAGGCGCCGCGCGGCGAAGGTCGCCATCGAGACATGATCTTCCTGGTTCGCGCTGGTGGGCAGGCTGTCGACGCTGGCCGGATGCGCCATCGACTTGTTCTCGCTGGCCACTGATGCCGCTGTGACATGCGCAATCATGAAGCCGCTGTTCAGCCCGGCATCGGCCGTCAGAAAGGGTGGCAGGCGCGAGACACCGGCATCGATCAGCATCGCGATGCGACGCTCGGCGATGGCGCCCACCTCGGCGATGGCGACCGCCATCGCGTCGCAAGCCAGCGCCACCGGCTCGGCGTGGAAATTGCCCCCCGACACGATGGCATCCGAGGTTGTCGCGTCGCCGGTGAAGACCAGCGGGTTGTCGGTCACCGCATTCGCCTCGCGGACCAGTACCAGCGCCGCGTGACGCAGTTGATCCAGACAGGCGCCGACCACCTGCGGCTGGCATCGCAGTGAATACGGATCCTGTACCCGGTCGTCGCCGTCCATGTGCGATTTGCGGATCGCGCTGCCGGACAGCAGCGAGCGGTAATAACGGGCGACGTCGATCTGGCCGGGTTGACCACGCAGCGCGTGGATGCGCGCCTCGAAGGGCCCGTCGCTGCCGCGCGCGGCGTCGACAGTCAAGGCGCCGACCACCAGCGCCGCCTCGAGCACCGGCTCGAAGCTGAGCAGTGCATGCAGCGCAATCGCGGTCGAGACCTGGGTGCCGTTGATCAGCGCCAGCCCTTCCTTGGCCTGCAGCGCCAGCGGCTCGATGCCGTGTTCACGCAGCGCCTCGGCGGCCGGGCGGCGCTCGAAGCGCGTCGGCACAGCCGGATCGAATTCGACGAACTCGCCATCGCCGATCAAGGCCATCGTCAGGTGGGCCAGCGGCGCCAGGTCGCCCGACGCGCCGACCGAGCCCTGGCATGGCACGAACGGCAGCAGACCGGCATCGTGAACCGCCAGCAAGCTGCGAACCACTTCCGGCCGCACGCCGGAAAAGCCACGCGCCAGACTGGCCGCCTTCAGTGCCAGCATCAGGCGCAGCACCGGTGCCGGCAGCGGCGCGCCGACCCCGACGCTGTGCGAGCGGATCAGGTTCAGCTGCAGGGTGGCGAGATCGGCCGCATCGATGCGGGTCGACGCCAGTTTGCCGAAGCCGGTGTTGACGCCGTAGACCGCGGCCTCGCCCTGCGCGGCACGCCGCACCACCGCGGCGCTGGCGTCGACAGCATCCCAGGCCGATGGCTCGAGCTGCAACCTGACGCCGCCGGCGTGCAGCAGCTGCAGGTCGTCGAGCGTCAGCTGGCCCGGCCGGACCACAAACGGCTGCGGTTCAGCCATGACCCCGATCGATCATCGGCAGCCGCAATTCATGCTCACGGGCGCAGCGCACCGCTTCGTCGTAGCCAGCATCGGCGTGGCGCATCACCCCGGTGGCCGGGTCGTTCCACAACACCCGCTCGATGCGTTTGGCCGCGGCATCGCTGCCGTCACACACGATCAC
>JANNNE010000193.1:0-11914 GCA_031398385.1 Ideonella sp. | reverse complement strand
GGCGAGCAAGGACACAAGGGGTCCGGGGGACCGCTTGTGCCTTGCGAGCGACCGGGCCGCCAGGCACGGTGCGGCCTGCAAGGCCAGGGCCAGGGTCGGCGCGCGCCAGCGTGCTTCGTGAACTGATTTGCCGCAGACTGTCTGAGCGCAGTGAGCGAAGCGAACGAAGCGAGTTTCTGCGGCACGACCCTGGACCGAGCATCGCAGCGCAGTCGGAGCGCAGCGCAGACCGCCGCATCCTGAGCCCCGGCCGGGTGCCGCCTGCCGCGCCGCTCGAACCATGCGTGCCCGCAGGCCGTGTCCCCAGGCCCGGCTCTTGCAAGCCGCTGTCCAACGGCTACATTCGTCGCTCGTTCGGATCAATCATCATGCCGCCAGCGGCTTTCAACAGGAGTTGCCATGTTCACCTCACGCCGTACGACCCTATCGGCCGCAGCCGCGCTGGTCGCTTCGTCGCTTCTTGCGCCAACAGCATTCGCCCAGGCCAAGCTGAAGGTCGCTGCGATTTATACCGTTCCGGTCGAGCAGCAATGGGTCAGCCGGATCGACAAGGCGCTGAAGGCGGCGGTTGCGCGCGGCGAGGTCGAGTATGTGTTCAGCGAAAACGTCAGCAATGCCGACTACGAACGCGTGATGCGCGGTTATGCCGAGGCCGGCCACCAGTTGATCGTCGGCGAGTCGTTCGCGGTCGAGTCGGCGGCGCGCAAGGTGGCCAAGGACTATCCGAAGATCAGTTTTCTGATGGGCAGTTCGGGCAAGCCGCAGGCGCCGAATTTCAGCGTGTTCGACAACTACATCCAGGAGCCCGCCTATCTCACCGGCATGATCGCCGGCGGCATGACCAAGACGAACCAGATCGGCCTGGTCGGCGGCTATCCGATCCCCGAGGTCAACCGGCTGATGAACGCCTTCATGGCCGGCGCGAAGGAAATCAACCCGAAGGTGCAGTTCACGATCAGCTTCATCAACAGCTGGTTCGATCCGCCGAAAGCCAAGGAAGCTGCCTTCGCGATGGTCGACAAGGGTGCCGACATCCTCTACGCCGAGCGTTTCGGCGTCAGCGACGCCGCCAAGGAGCGCGGCAAGCTGGCGATCGGCAACGTGATCGACACGCAGGACAAATATCCGGAAACCGTCGTCGCGTCGGCCTTGTGGAACATGGAGCCGACGATCGACCTCGCGATCAAGACCGTCAAGGCCGGGCAGTTCAAGGCCGAGGACTACGGCAAATATTCGATGATGAAATACAAGGGCAGCGAACTGGCGCCGCTTGGCACCTTCGCCAGCAAGGTGCCGGCCGATCTGATGACCAAGGTGAAGGCGCGCGAGAAGGCCATTCTCGACGGCAAGTTCAGCGTCAAGGTCGACGACGGCCAGCCCAAGACCAGCGGCAAATAACTTGGCGACGGACCGGCTGGCCGAGGCGCCGGCACTGCGCCTGCGCGGTATCTGCAAACGCTTCGGCGAACTGATCGCCAACGACGACATCTCGCTCGAACTCCGTCCTGGCGAGGTGCTGGCCGTGCTGGGTGAAAACGGTGCCGGCAAGAGCACGCTGGTGTCGATCCTGTTCGGGCATTACCGCGCCGACTCGGGCCGTATCGAGGTATTCGGCCAGCCCTTGCCGCCGGGCAACTCCCGTGCGGCGCTGGACGCCGGTATCGGCATGGTGCATCAGCACTTCACGCTGGCCGACAACCTGAGCGTGCTCGACAACGTGATGCTCGGCAGCGAAGCGTTGTGGCTGCCGTTCTCGCGCCGGGCGGCGGCGCGACTGCGGTTGCTCGATACAGCGCGCCGCTTCGGCCTCGAGGTCGAACCGGATGCACTGGTCGGCAGCTTGTCGGTCGGCGAGCGCCAGCGGGTCGAGATTCTGAAGGCCTTGATGACCGGCCCTGCCCCCAATGTCGACGCTGCATCCGACCGGCCGGGAAGCCGCATCCTGATTCTCGACGAGCCCACCGCGGTGTTGACCCCGAGCGAGGTCGAATCGCTGTTCGTGACCCTGCAGCGCCTGGTTGCCCAGGGACTGAGCCTGATTTTCATCAGCCACAAGCTCGACGAGGTACTGCGTGTCTGCGACCGCATCGCGGTGCTGCGTTCGGGTCGCCTTGTCGCCTGTTTGCAGAAAGGGCAGGCCGACAAGGCCCGGCTGGCCGAGCTGATGGTCGGTCATCAGGTGGCCGGCGCGCAGCGTCGTCCGGCCAACCCGGGCCGGCTGGTCTGCGAAATGCGCGGGGCGCGGGTGCGTGGCGGCGATGGTCGCCTGCTGCTCGACGACATCGATCTCCAGCTGTTCGCGGGGGAGGTGCTGGCCATCGCCGGTGTCTCGGGCAACGGACAACAGGCCCTGGCCGAAACCCTGTTCGGCCTGCGGCGCCTCGATGCCGGGCAGATCCTGCTGGAAGGTCGTGACATGCCCGACAGGCCGGTCGACTGGGTGGCTGCCGGCGTCGCGCGGATTCCGGAAGATCGCCATTCGACCGGTGTCGTCGGCGATCTGCCACTGTGGGAGAACACGATTCTCGAGCGCTGTCGCAGCCGCGCGTTTTCGCGCGCGGGCTGGATACGGCGCGGTGCGGCGCGGGTACACGCGGCCAAGCTGGTCGAGGCCTTCGATGTCCGTGGCACCGAAGGACAGGGCGTGGCAACGCCGACCCGCGGCCTGTCGGGGGGCAACATGCAGAAGCTGATCCTCGCGCGGGTGCTGATGCCCGAGCCCGGCCAGGCCGCGCAAGCCGCGCCGAAACTGATCGTCGCCGATCAGCCCACCTGGGGCCTCGACATCGGCGCGGTGGCCTATGTGCACCAGCGGCTGCTCGATGCGTCTGCGCAGGGCAGCGCGGTGCTGCTGATCTGCGAAGACCTGGACGAGATCTTCGCCATCGCCGATCGCATCGCGGTCATTCACAAGGGCCGGCTGAGCGCGGCCTGGCCGCGCTCCGGGTGGACCCGGGCCGAGATCGGTCTGGCGATGGCTGGCGGACAGCTCGAGATGCCGCACGAGCGGGCGGGGAGTGAAGGAAGCGGGGGGGTCGTCGATGCACCTTGAGCGACGCGCCCAGCTGTCGCGCCCGCTGCAATGGGCCGCGCCGATGCTGGCCATCGGCTTCACGCTGTTGATCGCTGCCGGGCTGGTGGCCTGGGCCGGCGCGCCGATCGGCCAGGCCTATGCCAGCCTGCTGCAGGGCGGGTTTGGTTCGAAATTCGCGTGGACCGAGACCCTGACCCGCGCCACGCCGCTGATCCTCACCGGGCTGGCGGTCGCCATCGCCTTTCGGGCACGTCTGTTCAACATCGGTGCCGAGGGTCAGCTCTACGCGGGCGCGTTGGCCGCGGTCGCGGTGGGTGGCCTGCATGCCGGCGTCAACGACGGCGCGGGTTTCGGCTGGCCGACCTGGGTGTTGTTTCCGGCCATGATGCTTGCCGCCGCGGCCGCCGGGGCGCTGTTGCTGCTGGGGCCGGCGTGGCTGAAAGCGCGTCTGGGCGTCGACGAGGTCGTGACCACGCTGCTGCTCAATTTCATCATGTTGCTGTTCGTGTCGCTGATGCTCGACGGCCCGATGAAAGATCCGGCTGCGATGGGCTGGCCACAAAGCGTCGAGCTGCAATCGACGCTGCAGCTCGACAAGCTGGTCGAGCGCAGCCGGCTGCACAGCGGCCTGTTGTGGGCCTTGGTGAGCGCGGCCGCCGCCTGGCTGCTGATGGAGCGCACCACGCTGGGTTTCGAGATCCGCGCGGTCGGCGCGAATGCGCGGGCGGCCCGGTTCGCCGGCATGCCGGTGCTGCGCACCACCCTGACGGTGGCGATGCTCTCCGGCGCGCTGGCCGGTCTGGCCGGCGCCATTGAAGTGGCAGGCCGCAGCGCCTACCTGACGCTGGACATGTCGCCTGGCTATGGCTACACCGGCATCGTGATCGCGATGCTGGCAGCGCTCAATCCGCTCGGTGTGGTGGCGGCGGCGATCTTCGTCGCCGGCATCCTGGTCGGGGCCGACGACATGAGCCGCGCGGTCAATGTGCCGACCTACATCGCCGACGTGATCGTCGCGGTGGCGCTGCTCAGCATGCTGGTGGCGTCGGTATTCGCCCAGTACCGGATCGTCTTCCGAGGGCTGCGTCATGCTGGCTGAGTTGGTCGAGCTGGTGAGTGCCGCGCCGTTCTGGGTCGCCGTGCTGCGCATCGCGACGCCGTTGATCCTCGGCACGCTCGGCGTGTTGTTGTGTGAACGAGCCGGGGTGCTGAATCTCGGCATCGAAGGCATCATGGTGGCCGGCGCGTTCACCGGCTGGCTGGCCGTCTACCTCGGTGCCGGCTTGTGGACCGGTGTCGCGGTCGCCGCATTCACCGGCCTGTTGTTCGGGCTGTTGCACGGGGTGCTGACGGTTGGCCTGTCGCTGTCGCAGCATGTGGCCGGACTCGGCATCACCTTGCTCGCTACCAGCCTGGCCAGCTTCGCCTACCGGGTCGGCTTTCCGAAGGTCGACAGCCCGCCGACGATCCAGCCCTTCGCCGAGATGACCTGGCTGCCGATACCGGTGATCGACGCCCAGACGCCGCTCACGCTGCTTGCGTTGGTGCTGGTCCCGTTGCTCGCCTATCTGCTGAACCGCACGCCGCTCGGCCTGGCGATCCGCATGGTCGGCGAAAACCCGCTCGCGGCCGAGGGTCAGGGCATCAACGTCGTGGCGGTGCGCATCGGCGCCATCGCCGCCGGCAGCGCCTTGATGGGCATCGCAGGGGCTTTCCTGACACTGGCGGCTTTCAACGCCTTCTACTTCAACATGGTCAACGGGCGTGGCTGGATCTGTGTCGCGCTGGTCGTGTTCGCGTCGTGGCGGCCGGCCAAGGCCTTGATCGGCGCGCTGCTGTTCGCATTCTTCGACGCGCTGCAGCTGCGCATGCAGCAGTCCGGTGCCGGGGTGTTCGGGCTCGAACTGCCCTACCAGCTGTACCTGATGCTGCCATATGCGCTGAGCATCCTGGCGCTGATTCTGGTCGCGCGGCGCGCCGCTTATCCACAAGCGCTGATGAAACCCTACCGAAAAGGCGAACGCTGAGCCCGCAAGCGCCTACAGTCGACCACTCACGTTCAACGCAAAGCCCATGGCGACCGATACCGCTCCCAGCAAACACATCCGCCTCACCTCCCATCCCGGCCAGCAGGGCAGCGGCGGCGCGCCCGCCATCACCTGGGGGGCGGCGGACGCACTGCAACGCGGCCCGGTCGTCGGCTCGACCACCAACCGCAGCCAGCGCAATGTGATCGGCAGCCACAGCGGCAGCTATGGTGTGTACCGGGCACTGGCGGTGGCCGCCGGCAGCCTCGTCAAGGGCCACCGGGCCGACCTGACCGACACCTCGCCGACCGATCTGATCGGCCCGAATCCGCAGTGGGGTGATGCCGGGAAGATCGTCTCGATCGACCCATGGGGCGCCTCGGTGCAGAACGTTTTCGCCGATTTCCTGGCCCAGGGCTACGACGTGCGCCCGACCATCGCGGTGACCAAGGCGCACGTGCACCTGCCCGAGATCAAGCAGGCACTGGCGTTCCAGCGTCTGCAGGTCGATGGCCGAATCCTGCTCGAAGACAGCTCGGCGGCGGTCACCAAGATCGCGCTCGAGCCAGTCTGGTGGTTGCCGGGGGTGGCCAGGCGGTTCAAGGTCGACGAGGCGGTGTTGCGCCGTGCGCTGTTCGAAGAGACCGGCGGCATGTATCCGGAGCTGGTGACGCGCAGCGACCTGGAAGTATTCCTGCCTCCGATCGGCGGGCAGACCTTGTACATCTTCGGCAATCCGCGCGATCTGGCCGATCCGTCGGTTACGCTGACGGCGCGGGTTCACGACGAATGCAATGGCTCGGATGTCTTCGGCTCCGACATCTGCACCTGCCGGCCCCTACCTGACCCACGCGATCGAAGAGTGCATCCGCGGCGCGCAGGCCGGCGGCGTCGGATTGATCTCGTACAGCCGCAAGGAAGGGCGCGCGCTCGGCGAGGTGACCAAGTTTCTGGTCTACAACGCCCGCAAGCGCCAGGTCGGTGGCGACAGCGCCGACAAATATTTCCTGCGCACCGAATGTGTCGCCGGCGTCCAGGACATGCGTTTTCAGGAATTGATGCCTGATGTGCTGCACTGGCTCGGCATTCAGAAAATCCACCGACTAGTCAGCATGAGCAACGACAAATACGACGCGATCACCCAAAGCGGAATCGCCGTCGGCGAACGCATCAAGATCCCCGACGAGCTGGTACCTGCCGACGCCAAGGTCGAGATGGAAGCCAAGATCGCGGCCGGCTATTTCACCGACAAGGCGATTCCCAGCGCGGCCGATCTGGCCGGAACCAAGGGGCGAAGTCTTGAGTGAGACCACGCGGAACCCGGGCGTCGATCCGGTAGCTGCCGATGCGCTGCCGGCCGAGCGGGTGCGTCACGGCCCGGCTGCGATCGATGTGTTGCGTGATCCGGCGACGATTCGCGCGCGCTGCGCGGCGATCACGGCCGCGGTCGGAAGCAACCGCTCGCCGTATTTCAGGATCGACCGCGAGCGCTTCGATTTTGTCGCCGACCAGGTCGAGGCGGTGACGCGTGCCGCCTACCCGGACCTGAAGATTCCGATGCACAGCCGCTGGCGCCATTTCGGTGTCGGCGGGGTCGATCGCAAGGCGCTGATGGACGCGCGCCTGTCCGGGCGCAGCATCGAATCGATCACCAAGGCGCGCATCGACCTGACCGTGGTCAGTGTCTTGCTCGATGCCGGGGCGGGCGCGGGCTGGCGTTATCTGGAGGCCGACACCGGCCAGCATTTCAGTCGCTCCGAGGGGCTGGCGGTGGCCAGCTGGCATGCCTTCTCCGAAGGGCTGTTTTCGGACGCTGCCGATGATCCGCTGCGGGTCGACGCGGCCGCCTTGCAGCGCCTCGACATCGCGACCCTTAAAAAGGCCTTCCAGGTCAGCGCCGAGAATCCGCTGGTCGGCCTGGACGGCCGGGTGGCGCTGTTGAACCGGCTCGGCAGCGCGCTGGCGGCAGCGGCGGCGGGTGACATCGAGCGCGCCCGTCCGGCCGTGTTGCACGGGCTGCTGGTCGGCGCTGGCCGCTCGCCCGATCGGGTCGGGGCCGATCAGGTGTTGCGTGCGGTGCTCGATGTATTTGCACCGATCTGGCTCAACGGCAGCGTGTTGCACGGCGTGCCGCTCGGTGATGTGTGGCCACACCCCTGGGCCGGCGGAGAGTCGGCGCAGGCCGGACGTCACGGGACGACCGCCGGCTTGGTGCCGTTCCACAAGCTCAGCCAGTGGCTCAGCTATTCGCTGCTCGAGCCCTTGCAGTGGGCGGGCATCGAACTCGAGAACCTCGATGCACTCACCGCCCTGCCCGAATACCGCAATGGCGGCCTGCTGCTCGACGGCGGCGTCATCGTGCTGCGCGACCCGCGGCTGTTGCGCCGCCGCTGGACACCGAAGGACGAATTCATCGTCGAGTGGCGTGCGCTGACCGTCAGCCTGATCGACGAGCTGGCACCGCTGATCCGTCAACGCCTGCAGCGCAGCGCCGAGGAGCTGCCGCTGGCCTGCATCCTCGAAGGCGGCACCTGGGCCGCTGGCCGCGAGCTTGCAAGGCAGCTGCGCGATGGTGCACCGCCCTTGCTGATCGACAGCGATGGCACGGTGTTCTGACCCTCCCCCTGACTCGAATCCAAACCCGCCCGGAAGCCTCCGATGACCGCCTCAGTGATTCACATCGACCACCCACTGATCCAGCACAAGCTGACGCTGATGCGCCAGAAAGACCGCAGCACCAGCAGCTTTCGCCGCCTGCTGGGCGAAATCAGCATGCTGATGGCCTACGAGGTCACACGTGACATGCCGACCCAGCTGATCGACATCGAGACGCCGCTGGAGGCCATGAAGGCGCCGGTGATCGACGGCAAGAAAACGGTCTTCGTCAGCATCATGCGGGCTGGCGCGGGTTTTCTCGACGGCATGCTGAATGTGGTGCCGGGTGCGCGCATCGGGCATGTCGGGCTGTACCGCGACCCGAAATCGCTGGTCGCAGTCGAGTACTACTTCAAGATGCCGCACGACATGCATGAGCGCGAGGCGATCGTGCTCGATCCGATGCTGGCCACCGGCAACTCGGCGGTCGCGGCGGTCGATCGGCTGAAGGAAACGCGGCCGAAGTCGATCCGCTTCGTCTGCCTGCTCGCCGCCCCGGAGGGTCTGAAGAATTTTCATGCGGCGCACCCCGATGTGCCGGTGTATACGGCGGCTATCGACCGCGAGCTGAACGACCACGGCTACATCGTGCCGGGTCTGGGTGATGCAGGGGATCGGCTGTTCGGGACAAAATAAGCCCTCTGCCGATGCGATGCGTCGCGTTGTTTGCCAGCCCCTTGGAGTGTTCAGCATGAAGTTGCCAGTTTTGGTGTTGTTCGCGGGTGCCTGCGCAGCCGGCCCGGTCTTGTCACAGACCGAGTTGCGCCCCGGCTTGTGGGAGCACAGCATGACCATGAAAGGCGGTGGCCAGACCGCTGCGGCGATGGCTCAGGCGCAGCAGCAGATGGCCAATCTGCCGCCCGATCAGCGCAAGATGATCGAGAAGATGATGGCCGATCAGGGCATCGCGATGGGACCGAAAGGCAACAGCGTCAAGGTCTGCATGACCAAGGAGGACGTGGCGCGCAACGAGTTTCCTCAGCAGGATGGCTGCACGCAGAACGTGAAGCGCAATGGAGCGCTCTGGTCGGTGGCGTTCCAGTGCAAGGGGGACCCGCCGTCCAGCGGCGAAGGCACGGTTCGTCTGCTGAACCCGACCGCCTATGCGGGCGAGTTCACGATCAACACGGTGGCAGACGGTAAGCCCGAGCGCATGCAGATGACCCAGGCGGGCAAATGGCTCGCGGCCGATTGCGGCGCGCTGACCCCGAAGGGCAAACGCTGAGAGAGTACGCCGGACGACGATCCGGCGTCTCTGTTACCGAGGCCGCTGTTTCAGGCAGCAGCCGGTATCGCGCCCAGGCAGGCGTTGCATTTGCCGAGGCCGCGCAGCCGCGGATCGGGTTTGCCATCGCCGGTTTTGAAATTTGCCTGGCAACGCCGGCAGACGTACATCTTCGAACTCGACAGCATCGGCTTGATGCCCGGCTCGCCAATCGGACGCGCAGCCGAATATTCAGCCTGTGTCTGGCGCAGCTTGGTCGTTTCGGCGGCGGGAGAAGAGGTGGAATTGCGGGTGGCCATGGCGCTTCTGGTTGTGTTTCGGTGCAAGAAAAACAAGCAAGATGCTCGCGGTGCACACCGTGTATTGTGCGCCCGTCGGCGCGCTCCTTGCTCGGCCGGCCCTGAGAGACCCCCAATTCAAGGGACAATGCGGCCCCGTTTGCGGCTCCGCAGCCGTTTCTGTTGACGCTATGGATGACGAAACCCTGAGTTGCCTCGACGCCTGTGCGCTGTCTGAAAAAATACACGCCCGCGAGGTCTCGTGCCGCGAGGTGATGACGGCTTGCCTCGATCGCATCGAGCGGCTCAACCCGTCGGTCAATGCGGTCGTCAGCCTGCAACCCCGCGAGTTGCTGCTGACCCGGGCCGATGCCTGCGATGCCGAACTGGCCGATGGCCGATCGCACGGCTGGATGCACGGCTTCCCGATGGCGATCAAGGATCTGGCCGCGACGGCCGGCATCCGGACCACGCTCGGCTCACCCTTGTTCGCCGAACAGGTGCCGACGCAGGACAGCCTGATGGTGGCGCGCATGAAGGCGGCCGGCGGCATCGTGATCGGCAAGACCAATGTGCCTGAGTTCGGTCTCGGCTCACACAGCTACAACCCGGTATTCGGGCGCACCGGCAATGCCTGGGATCCGACGCGGTCGGCTGGTGGATCGAGCGGCGGGGCGGCGGTCAGCCTCGCGTTGCGGATGCAGCCGGTTGCCGATGGCAGCGACATGATGGGTTCGCTGCGCAACCCGGCGGCCTTCAACAACGTGTTCGGCCTGCGGCCAAGCGCCGGCCGGGTGCCCCAGGCGCCGCCGGCCGATCAATATATCCAGCAGCTGAGCACCGACGGGCCGATGGGGCGCAGCGTGCGCGATGTGGCCCGCCTGCTCGCGGTGCAGGCGGGCCGCGATGATCGCGCCCCGCTGTCGATCGCCGGCGAAGGCAGCGGCCTGGACGAGCCCGGTATCGCCAGCAGCGACGAACTGCGCCACTGCCGCGTCGGCTGGCTCGGCGACCTGGGCGGCTACTTGCCGATGGAGCCGGGCATCCTGGACGCCTGCGAGAACGGCTTGCGGCGCCTGGCCGATCTCGGCTGCAAGGTCGAGCCGATTACACCGACTTTTTCGCCTCCGCAGGTCTGGCAGACCTGGCTGGCCTGGCGGCGCTGGCTGGTCACGGCGCGGCTGATCGGCCATTACCGTGACCCGGCCAACCGCTCCCGGATCAAGCCCGAGGCGCGCTGGGAGATCGAACAAGGTCTGGCGATGAGCGCGGCCGATGTGTGCGCGGCCAGTCAGGCGCGCAGCGATTTCTACCAGCAGATGCTGGGCCTGTTGTCTCGCTTCGATCTGCTGGTCTTGCCTTCGGCGCAGGTCTGGCCGTTCGAGATCGACCACGACTGGCCGCGGCACGTCAACGGCGTCGAGATGGATACCTATCACCGCTGGATGGAGGTGGTGATCTACGCCACCCTGGCCGGGCTGCCGGCGATCTCGGTCCCGGTCGGCTTCGACAATCGGGGCCTGCCGATGGGCATGCAGCTGGTCGGCCGCCCGCAGGCCGATCGCGCCCTGTTGCGCTGGGCTGCGGCCTACGAGACGACGATCGGTGAGTTGCTGGCCCGCGAACCTCGGTGGCTGAACGCGGCGGGCTGAAGGGTTCGCGTCTGCGCGGCGCACGCAGCTGAATTCCCGCGGGGAGGCGACAATCGTCGGCAACGCCTTTTGTCCAACCTCTCGAACAGGAATCTGCACTCGATGAAATACCTGCACACCATGGTTCGCGTGACCGATCTCGAAGCCTCGTTGAAGTTCTACCGCGACGCGCTGGGCCTTGAAGTGGTGCGCAGCAAGGAGATTCCGCAGGGCCGCTTCACGCTGACCTTCCTGGCTGCCCCCGGCGATCCGTCGGCCCAGGTGGAACTGACCTACAACTGGGACCCGGAGGCCTATGACGGCGGCCGCAACTTCGGGCATCTGGCCTACGAAGTCGAAGACATCTATGCCAGCTGCCAGCGGCTGATGGACCACGGTGTCACGATCAATCGTCCGCCGCGCGACGGTCGCATGGCATTCGTACGCTCGCCCGATCAGATCTCGATCGAACTGCTGCAGGCCGGACCCGCCAAGGAGCTGGCCGAGCCGTGGGCATCGATGCCGAATACGGGCGTTTGGTGAGCGGGTCGGCAGGGGTGGTGCCGGCGGACGCCGGTGCGGAGCTGCCCGCTTCGACGCAGACATTCGGCAGTGGCCTGGCGCCACGGCTGCTGGCGGCGGCGGCCTGTGTCTTTCCGGGCCTGGTTGGCGCGCAGACCGCGCCGCCTCCGGTGGTCGAGGCACTGAGAATCGCCGAATGCGCCGCCATCGGCGCGGGCGCCGATCGACTGGCCTGTTACGACACGCTGGCCGGGCGCGCGCCCGAACCGCCGGTGGCCAAGAAGGAGGAGGCAGCACCGGCCGCCGCAGCGACCTCGCTGCTCGCCGCCGGGGGCGTGCCGGCGCCGGTTGCTCAGCAAGCCGGAGGCAGCGGCAGCCTGATGTCGGCCTTCTGGGAGCTGGACGCCGCCGACAAGCGGGGCACCTTCAATTTCACCGGCTATCGGCCGAACTATGTGCTGCCGCTGCACTGGACCAGCTCGATCAATCGTTCGCCGAGCTCGCCGACCCAGCAGACCGTGCAGCTGGACGACTATCGGCCG
>JANNNE010000154.1:0-26674 GCA_031398385.1 Ideonella sp. | reverse complement strand
TCGACCACGCTGACCCCGCGCCCGGCTTCGTCGACCGAACTGATCTCGAATTGCACCGGATGTGCGCCGGCGCCGAGACCGGCGGCCGCATCACGCTGCAGCCGCACATTCAGCACCACCCAGCGCGCCTGCGCGGCTGCCACGTCGACCATTTGAACCGGCTGCGGCATCAGGCCGATGCCGGGCTGTCCGCCGACGCCGATCAGATACCGCTGCGGCTGCTCGGTCGCATTCATCAGCTGAAGGCGGTACACATTCTCGATCTGCCCATCACCGACCTCGCGAGCAAGCGCACCCCGATCGCGGATCACGTCGACCCGGAACGGTTTGCGCCATGCCAGGCTGGCCACAAAAGCGGTCGAGACCAGCAGCAGGATCAGGCTGTAGATCAGCACCCGCGGCCGGAACACGCGGCGCCACACCACCGCCGGACTCCAGCCGTTGTCCATGCCGTTCTGGGTGGCGTAACGAATGAGCCCGCGCGGATAACTCATCTTGTCCATCACACCATTGCAGACGTCGATGCAGGCCGCACAGCCGATGCATTCATATTGCAGGCCGTTTCGGATGTCGATGCCGGTCGGACACACCTGCACGCACAAGCCGCAATCGATGCAGTCGCCCCGGCCCTTGGCAGCCAGCTGCGCATGTGGCGTCGACCGCGGCCGTGAGCCGCGCGGTTCACCGCGCTGCGGGTCGTAGCCGATGACCAGCGTGTCCCGGTCGAACATCGCGCTCTGGAAGCGTGCGTAGGGGCACATGTATTTGCAGACCTGCTCGCGCATGTAGCCGGCATTGCCGTAGGTGGCGAATCCGTAGAACAGCACCCAGAACCATTCCCAGGGGCCGAACGAGAGATCGAACGCCTCGGCAGCCAGTTCGCGGATCGGCGTGAAATAGCCGACGAAGGTAAATCCGGTCCACAGGCCGATGCTGACCCAGACGAACTGCTTGGCCGCCTTGCGCAGCAGCTTGTCGGTCGACCAGGGGCCGGCGTCGCGTTTCATGCGGGCGATGCGATCACCTTCGATCCGACGCTCGACCCACATGAAGATTTCGGTATAGACAGTCTGCGGGCAGGCGAAGCCGCACCACAACCGGCCCGCCACGGCGGTGAACAGGAACAGGCCGAAGGCTGAAATGATCAACAGCCCGGTCAGGTAGATGAAGTCCTGCGGATACAGCAGCAACGGACCGATGTAGAAGCGTCGTGCAGCCAGATCGAACAGCATCGCCGGCCGGTCGTTCCAGCTCAGCCACGGCAAGCCGTAGAACAGCAGTTGCGTCAACCAGACCAGCGCCCAGCGCCAGCCGGCAAACCAGCCGTGCACCGAGCGCGCATAGATCGTCGGCTGCTTCGCATACATCGACACGACCTCCGCGGCCGCATCCTGCACCGGGAAGATCGGGATCGTGCCTGCGGTCGGCTTGCTCATTGTGTGGTTGCCACCTTGGTGCGTCGCGACAGGCTCCAGACGTAGCCGGCCAGCACACGGATCTGCGCCTCGCTCAGGCGGCCGGTCTGCGCCGGCATCACGTTGGTCTTGCCTTCCTTCACGATGCGGGCGATCGCGTCCTCACCCCAACCGTGCAGCCAGACCTTGTCGTTCAGTGTCGGCGCACCGAGCGCTTGGTTGCCCTCGCCCTTGGCGCCGTGGCATGCGGCGCAGGCGGTGAACTTGCTGCGGCCAAGTTGTGCGGCCAGCGAATCGTGCGGGCTGTCCGACAGGCTGAGCACATAGTTCGCCAGATTGCGCACGGCCTCTGCATTGCCGACCGCTGCAGCCATCGGCGGCATCATGCCTTGACGGCCAAGGGTGATGGTCTCCTGGATCTTCTCCAGACTGCCGCCGTGAATCCAGTCGGTGTCGGTCAGGTTCGGGAAGCCCTTGCTGCCGCGCGCATCCGAGCCGTGGCAGCTGGAACAGTTGTTGATGAACAGCCGTTCGCCGATGCCCATCGCCTGGCTGTTGTCGGCCAGCGCTTCGGCATCCATGCTGGCGAATGCGGCATAGACCGGTTCCATCTTGGCGATCGCGCGTGCCGTCTCATCCTCATATTGGCCGGTACTCGACCAGCCGAATGCGCCTTTGGCACTGCCCAGCCCCGGATAAAAGCTCAGGTAGGCCACACCGAACAACACCGTGATGACGAACAGCACCATCCACCAGCGTGGCAGCGGGTTGTTCAACTCGATCAGGTCTTCGTCCCACACATGACCGGTCGAATTGTCTTCGGACATCTTGGTGCGACGGCTCGCAATCACCAGCAGCCACAGGCAGGCCAGCAGTCCGAGGATCGTGAAGGCGGCGATCGCGATCGACCAGCCCACCGAGGTGAAATCATTCATCGCCGGATTCCTTTGCCTGGTTCGTGGACCGCTCGCCCGAGCTGCCGGTTGCATCGCGGTCGCCGACGAAGGGTTGCTGCGCCGCCAGGTCGAACGCGGCCTGGTTGCGTCGGGACAGCGCCCACGCGACGATGCCGAGGAAGGTCGCGAACGACAACACGGTCACCGCGGCGCGGATCAGATTGAGGTCGAAGTCAGACATCTCGTCAGCTCCTTATTTGACGGCGGTGCCAAGCACCTGCAGGTAGGCGACCAGTGCGTCGAGTTCGCTCTTGCCGGTCACTGCGGCAGCGCCGCCGGCGATCTCGGCATCGGTGTACGGTGCACCGAGGGTTCGAAGCGTGCTCATCTTCGTGGCCATGACGCCGGGGTCGACTGCGGCCTTCTCGAGCCACGGATAGGCCGGCATGTTCGACTCGGGGACCAGATCTCGTGGCTGATTCAGGTGCAGGCGATGCCACTCGTCGCTGTATTTGCCGCCGACGCGGTGCAGGTCGGGGCCGGTGCGTTTGCTGCCCCACTGGAAAGGCCGGTCGTAGACGAATTCACCGGCCACCGAATAGGGACCGTAGCGCAGCGTCTCGGCCCGGAACGGACGGATCATCTGCGAGTGGCAGTTGTAGCAGCCCTCCCGCACGTAGATGTCGCGGCCGGCCAGTTGCAGCGCGGTGTACGGCTTCAGTCCCGGCACCGGTTCGGTCAGGCTGCGCTGGAAGAACAGCGGAACGATCTCGACCAGCCCGCCGACCGCGACAACCGCAACGATCAGCGCGATCATCAACCAGTTGGTGGTTTCGATCTTCTGGTGACTGAAGCCGCCGGAAGCAGATTTTTCTGTGCTCATGTCATGTTCCGATCGGTTCAGGCGTAGGCCGGCTGTTGCGGTGCGGGAATGACGACTGGCACCAAGCGCCCGCCACGCGCGGTCATCACGACGTTCCAGGCCATCAGCAACATGCCGCCGAGGTAGAGAACCCCGCCCAGCAGCCGAACCACATAGAACGGGTAGGTCGCCTTGACGCTCTCGACGAAGCTGTAGACCAGCGTGCCGTCGGGATTGAGAGCGCGCCACATCAGGCCCTGCATGACGCCGGCGATCCACATCGCGGCGATGTAGAGCACGACACCGATGGTGGCGATCCAGAAATGCAGCTCGATCGCCCGCACGCTGTACATCTTCGTCTGGCCGAACATGCGAGGCACCAGGTAATACAGCGTGCCCATCGAGATGAAACCGACCCAGCCGAGTGCGCCGGCGTGCACATGGCCGACCGTCCAGTCGGTGTAGTGCGAAAGCGCATTGACTGTCTTGATCGACATCATCGGCCCCTCGAAGGTGGCCATGCCGTAGAACGACAGGCTGACGATCAGGAACTTCAGGATCGGGTCGTCACGCAGCTTGTGCCACGCCCCGCTCAAGGTCATGATGCCGTTGATCATGCCGCCCCAGCTCGGCGCCAGCAGCACCAGCGAGAACACCATGCCCACGCTCTGCGCCCAGTCGGGCAAGGCGGTGTAATGCAGGTGGTGCGGGCCGGCCCACATGTAGGTGAAGATCAGCGCCCAGAAGTGCACGATCGACAGCCGGTAGCTGTAGACCGGCCGCTCGGCCTGCTTCGGGATGAAGTAATACATCATGCCAAGGAAGCCCGCCGTCAGAAAGAAGCCGACCGCGTTGTGGCCGTACCACCACTGCACCATCGCATCCTGCACGCCGGCGTAGGCCGAATAACTCTTCATCAAACCGACCGGCAGCGCCGCGCTGTTGACGATGTGCAGCAGCGCAACGGTCAGGATGAAGGCGCCGAAGAACCAGTTGGCGACATAGATGTGGCGCACCTTGCGAGTGCCGATGGTGCCGAAGAAAACCACCGCATACGACACCCAGACCACCGCGATCAGCAGGTCGATCGGCCATTCGAGCTCGGCGTATTCCTTGCCCTGCGTAAAACCCATCGGCAGACTGATCGCCGCCGCGACAATCACCAGCTGCCAGCCCCAGAACGTGAAGCTGGCCAGCTTGCCGAGAAACAACGGCACCTGGCAGGTGCGCTGCACCACGTAGTAGCTGGAGGCGAACAAGGCACAGCCGCCGAACGCAAAGATCACCGCATTGGTATGCAGCGGACGCAGCCGACCGAAGCTGAACCACGGGACGCCGAAGTTGAGTTCGGGCCAGGTCATCTGGGCGGCGATGATGACGCCGACCAGCATGCCGACCACGCCCCAGAGCACCGCGGCCAGGGTGAACTGGCGCACCACGATGTCGTTGTAGACGGGGCCGACGCTGTTCGCCGGGCTGCTTGTTGCCATTGCTGTTTCTCCACTGATCGGCCGCAAGGACCATCAACAGAGTTTCAGCGCCAACCTCACTTCAGGCTTTGATCAGCGTCAAGCTGCGGTGAATCCGCGCGCTCGAATATCCGCTCGCCTTCGCGTTCGAGGTCATCGAACTGGCCCGAGAAGACCGCCCAAGCGAAGACGATGATGATGGCCAGCACCAGCACGACCGACATCGGGATCAACAGGAAGAGGATGTCCATCGGTCGAGCTCGCGGAATCAGCCCGGCACCGCAGCGGCCAACGGTGTCCGCTGCGCCGCATCGGCCGGCGTGGGATCCGGCGCCGCAGCGCCGCGCCGCACGCCCTGCGAACGATGGCGACCGACGCGCAACGCATTCAGCACCACCACCAGCGAACTCGCCGCCATGCCGACACCGGCCGCCCACGGCGGCAGCCATCCGACCAGCGCCAGCGGAATACACACCAGGTTGTAGCCCACGGCCCAGGCCATGTTCTGGCGGATGATCCGTCGCGTACGCAAGGCCAGCAGCCGGGCCTCGACAATCGCGATCAGGCTGGGGCCCAGCAAGACGGCGTCGGACTGCAGCTGACTCAGGTGCGATCCGCTGCCGAGCGCAATCGATACATCGGCCTGGGCCAGCACCGGCCCGTCGTTCAAGCCGTCACCGATCATCAATGCGCAACGGCCGCTGCGCTGGCAATCGTTCAGCAAGCTCAGCTTCTGCTCCGGTCGCATCCCGCCCTGGGCCCGGGTGATGCCCAGGCGGCTGGCCAGCGCAGCCACCTTCGACGGATGATCACCCGACGCCAGCATCACCTGCATGCCCTGCGCCTGCAGTTGCCGCACCGCCTCGATCGCATCGTCGCGCAAGGTTTCGCTCAATGCAAAACCGATCCACGCTTGACCGACCGGTCCGAAGCAGACATCGCCCGTCGCATCGCCTGCGATCAAGTCGAGGTTGCCAGCCTTGGGCCGGGCCTGACCAGCCACCCAGTCGCGCCGACCCAGTCTGAACCGATGTCCCGATTCGTCGCGCGCCTGCAGGCCTTCGCCATGGATTTCCTCGATCTCGTGCCAGTTGACAGGCGAGGCGTCGACTGCCGCGATCTGACCGGCAACCGCCCTCGCAGCCGGATGGGTCGACCAGCGCGCGAGCGAGGCGGCCATCTGCTGCAGTGTCGACAACCCGAACTCGGCCGGTGCGTCGAGCCGGCTCGTCGATTGCACACTCAGGCTGTCGTCGGTCAAGGTGCCGGTCTTGTCGAAGATGACGGTATCGACCCGCGCCAGGGTCTCGATGAAGCCCAGGCTACGCGGCAGCAGACCGAACCGCGCCAGCGCCCCACCCGCAGCCAGCAGCGCCGACGGGGTTGCCAGCGACAACGCGCACGGACAAGTGACGATCAACACGGCCACCGTGACCCAGACGACCCGCGACGGGTCGATGAACCACCAGGCGACGGCCGCAGTCGCGGCCAGCAGCAGCACCATCCACAGGAATGGCGCGGCTAGCCGATCGACGCTGCGCACCGACGCCGGACGGTCGTTGGCCGCCTGCTGCATCAACGCGACGATCGCGGCCTGCCGGGTATCGTCGCCGACCCGCTCGACCATCATCAGCACCGGCGACCGCAGGTTGATACTGCCGGCGATCAGCGCGTCGTGCGGGCCTTTCGCCACCGGCGCCGACTCGCCGCTGAGCAGCGATTCGTCGGCGTGGGTGCGCCCTTCGATCAAGTGCCCGTCGCCTGGAAAGGCCTGGCCGATGCCCACCCGCACCCGATCACCGATGCGCAGGCGTCGTGCACTGATCCATTCACTGCGACCATCGTCGAGTAGCCGTTCGACCCGGTCGGCAAGACCCGCCACCGCCGCTTCCAGTGACGCCGCCGCGCGGTGGCGCGCCGCCAGTTCGAGGCTGCGCGCACCCAACAGCAGAAAGACGAACATCGTCACCGAATCGAACCAGACCTCGTGGCCGAAGATGCCGCCGGGATCGAAGGTCGCCCCGGTACTCGCGACGAATGCAATCATGAGCCCGAGCACGACCGGAATGTCCATCGTGATGCGCCGCTGGCGCAGGCTGTGCCAGGCGCCAGCAAACAGCGGACCGGCCGAGAACAGCAGCACCGGCAGCGTCAACAGCCAGCCTGCCCATTGCAGCAAGCGCAATTGATCGTTCGGCATCTCGCCGGGTGCGGCCAGGTAGACCGGCGTGGCATACATCATCACCTGCATCATGCAGAAGCCGGCAACAAACAGCCGCCACCAGCCCTTGCGCGCCGCACGCTGGCGCAGCAGGCGGGCCGGCGCAGCCAGATCGGGGGCCGCGTCGTAACCGGCCGCGCGCACAGCCGCGACCAGCGCCGACGCCGTCGTCAGTTCCGGGTTCCAGTCGATCTGCGCGCGTGCTGCGGCGCCGTTGACTTGCGCATCGAGCACCCCGGGACAGCCCAGCAGCGACAGCTCGATCGTGCGCGCACAGCCGACGCAATACATGCCCGAAATCTGCAACTGCGATCGGCCCAGGCGGCCGCCGTCGGGCTGGGGCAGCCAACGCGTGAAGCGCTCGACTTCGTCCGCATCGTCGATCGCCAGCCGCGCCACCTCATCCGGCGTGGTGTCGGCCAGGCAGGGGTGGTCGGATTCGAGCGTGGACGAAGTCATGGTGAGGCAAAGGGTTGGGCAGGTCCGGTCAGGCACGGACCAAGCCTTGCCGTCCGATAATCTAGCCCTCACTTCGCAACCGCCTCATGACACAGATCAAGTCATCCGCGATCAGCATCGGCCACCGGCTTCGTTTTTTCCTGCTGTTCGGTCTGGCTTGGGCTTCGATGTCGGCCAGCCTGGCGCAAGGCGGCGCGCCGCAGACGCTTCCCACCTTGAAACTGAACGCCGGCATTCACAACATCAACGCGATGGTTGCGCGCTCGACCGAGGAACGCAGCACCGGCCTGATGTTTCGAACCGACATGGCCGCCAACGACGGCATGTTGTTCGTATTCGACGCGCCGGCGCAGCAGTGTTTCTGGATGCGCAATACGCCGCTGCCCTTGTCGGCAGCATTCGTGCTCGATGACGGCACCATCGGCAACATCGAAGACATGAAGCCCTTGAGTCTGGATTCGCACTGCTCGACGAAACCGGTTCGATTCGTGCTTGAAATGCACAAGGGCTGGTTTGCCAAGCGGGGCATCAAGGCCGGCAGCAAGCTCAGCGGCGCGCCGTTCAATCGGCAGTAGTGGCCGCGCATCGGCTGGCCTCGGCGGATTGCATCAAGAAAAAGGCCGGCATGCCGGCCCTTGTTTTGCTGCCGGCGGCAGCGGCGTCCGATCGACGCCCGCACCGCTGCAAGATCAGCTGAAATTCTTCTCGGCAAATTCCCAGTTGACCAGCGAAGTGAGGAAGGTCTCGACCCACTTCGGACGCTGATTGCGGTAATCGATGTAGTAGGCGTGCTCCCAGACATCGACAGTCAGCAGCGCAGTGTCACCGGTGGTCAGCGGCGTACCGGCGGCGCCCATGTTGACGATGTCGACACTGCCGTCGGACTTCTTCACGAGCCAGGTCCAGCCGGATCCGAAATTGCCGACCGCACTCTTGGTGAAGGCTTCCTTGAACGCCGCGTGGCTGCCGAACTTGGCCTTAATTGCGTCGGCCAGCGCGCCCTTGGGCTCACCGCCGCCGGACGGCTTCATGCCGTTCCAGAAGAAGGTGTGGTTCCAGATCTGCGCAGCATTGTTGTAGATCCCGCCGCTGGACTTCTTGACGATGGAATCGAGGTCCATGCTTTCGAACTCGGTGCCTTTCTGCAGGTTGTTCAGGTTCACCACATAGGCGTTGTGATGCTTGCCGTGGTGGTACTCGAGGGTTTCCTTGCTCAGATGAGGCGCCAGGGCATCGGTCGCATAAGGCAGCGGTGGCAGGGTGTGTTCCATGGTCATCCTTTTCGTCGGTTACGGGGAGATTTCAGGCCGGCAAGCGGTGTGCCGGCGCGCGGGACATCACGCAGCCCCGGTCGATGCATTGTAGGCAGCTGATTCGACCATCGCTCGATCGCGGAGATCACCGCCGCGGCGCTGCCCGCTCAACCGAGGTGACCTGCACGCCGGCCGCTCCATCGGCGAAGACGGCATTCAGCGCATCGCCGATCCGCAGCGACTCGACCGTTGTCGTGGCTCGACCCTCGGCATTGCTGAGCCAGACATAGCCACGCTGCAGCACCCGCGCCGGATCGAGCGTGGAGAGCTGGGCTCCCAGGCGGCTGAGCCGCATATCCTGTGCGGCCAGCTGGCCGGATACGCTGCGCTCCAACCGGTCCTGAAGGCGCGGCAACAGCTGGCGCTGGCTATCGACGCGTCGGGATGCCGCAGCCTGCAGGCTCCGTGCGAGCTGATCCAGACTGCGCTGCTCGCGGTGCAGCAACTCGGACGGCCGGCTCAGGCGCAGCGCGGCCCGATCCAGCCGTTGAGAGTGGCTGTCGACTTGGCGCCCGACCTGCCGGCCCAGGCGCTGCGCCAGCCCGTCCAGCGCCTGCAGGCAATCCGCGCTCGCGGGCGCCGCCAGTTCAGCCGCCGCGGTCGGGGTCGGTGCACGCAGGTCGGCCGCGAAGTCGCACAGACTGACGTCGGTTTCGTGGCCCACGCCGCAGATCAGTGGCAGGCGGCTGGCGGCCACGGCGCGCACCACCCGCTCGTCGTTGAAGGCCCACAGATCCTCCAGCGAACCGCCGCCGCGGCACAACAGCAGCAGGTCGACCTCGTCTCGCCGGTTGGCCAGTTCCAGAGCTGCCACCAACGCGGCCGGGGCATCCGGGCCCTGCACCAGGCTGGGGTAGACGATCAGTTCGACATGCGGCGCGCGCCGCTTCAGCGAAATCACCACGTCGTGCAAGGCGGCCGCGCCCAGCGAACTGATGATGCCGATGCAGCGGGGAAACGCCGGCAGTGGCCGCTTGCGCGACGCATCGAACAGCCCCTCGGACTCGAGCCTGGCCTTCAGGCGCAGAAACTGTTCGAACAAGGCCCCCTCGCCGGCCGGCTGCATGGCTTCGGCGATAAATTGAAGTTCACCGCGTGGTTCGTAGACCGCGAGCCGCCCGCGCAGGGTCACCAGTTGCCCGTTGCGAGGCGAAAAATCGAGCAGGCCGGCGGCCCGACGAAACAACGCACAGCGCAGCAGACCGTCGTCGCCATCGGCATCCTTCAGGCTGAAATAGCAATGCCCGCTGGACGCACGCGACCAACCTGAAATTTCACCCCGAACACTGCAGGCAGCGAATCTCGCCGCCAGCGTATCGGCCACTGCATGCACCAGTCCGGCAACGCTCCAGACCTGCCGAGGGGCGAGCGCAGCGGGGTTTGCTGCCTCAAACACCTGGAAATCCAGCACTGGCGCGGGCAGAGAACTCCACAGCCGCACCAGTCAAGGCGTTGCGGGCCATCAACGCTGTCACGGAACTGTCAAAATCGCGCAAGTAGTTGATTCGCAACGGTTTCTCTCTGATCAAAATTGTGGCAATTTGTCTGAACCCAAGATATATCGCGCCTTGCGCGTGGGCGGCCACGCCTTACCCACAAAGTTATCCACATTTTCAGGGGATTGGCAGGCACCTGGTTTGCCGGCGCGCAGCGTCTCGAACTGTGTTCTGGTGGTCCCGGTGCCCGAGCCGGCGCGAGCCCTCGGCGATAATCCCGCGCTACGCGCCGTCGACGGTCTGCAACTGATTGCAGCCGGGCCGGCAGCCGCCCAGCAACTCCCCGGGGACCCGCATTGATTTCGATCATACAAGCCGCAGGCTGGCCGATCTGGCCGCTGATACTGTGTTCGGTTGCGGCACTGGCACTGGTCGTGGAACGATTGGTCAGCCTGCGCACCGGCCGGGTCGTCCCGCCCCGTCTGCTCGACGAGGTGCTGAGCGTGACCCAGTCGCAGCTGCCGTCGACCGACGTGATCGGACGCCTGGCGGAGAGTTCGGTACTCGGTTCGGTGCTGGCCAGCGGGCTGCGCTCGGTCAGCGTCGACCAGCGGGTTACCGAGGACTCGCTGCGCAAGGTGTTCGAATCGGCCGGCCGCGCCGCAGTGCATCGGCTGGAGCGCTACCTGAACAGCCTGGGAACGATCGCGTCGGCCGCGCCCTTGCTCGGCCTGCTGGGCACCGTGATCGGCATGATCGAGATCTTCGGCTCGCAGGCGCCGACTGGCGGCAACAACCCGGCGATGCTGGCGCACGGCATTTCGATCGCGCTCTACAACACCGCGTTCGGACTCATCATCGCGATCCCGGCGCTGATGTTCTATCGCTATTTCCGCGGTCAGGTCGACGCCTATACGATCGACATGGAACAGGCGGCTGACCGCTTGTTGCCGCACCTGCTGCGGTTCGTCCATGCCCCGCCGAACCCGGCGGCCAGGCCTTCGACCCTGTCGCGACAGGCCTGAGGCGATGGCGCTCAATTTCCGGCGTGGTCGGCGTGACGAGCCCGAGATCAACCTGATCCCGTTCATCGACGTGTTGCTGGTGGTGCTGATCTTTCTGATGCTGACCACCACCTACTCGCGCTACTCGGAACTGCAGATCACCCTGCCGGTGGCCGATTCGGACAAGCCGATCGACCGGCCGAACGAGATCCTGGTGTCGGTCACGGCAGACGGCCTGTATTCGATCAACCGCAAGCCGGTGCAGGGCCGCTCGGTCGAACAGCTGGCGGCGTCCTTGCGGGCGGCGGCTGACGGCTCGCCGAACAGCATCGTCATCGTTTCGGCCGATGCATCGGCGGCGCACCAGTCGGTGGTCAACGTGATGGATGCGGCGCGACGCGCCAACCTGCAGCGGCTGACCTTTGCCACCCAGTCGTCGAGCGGTGGCGCAGGCCGCTGACACGGCGCAGCGGGTCCGGCGCCCTGCCGACGACTGGGCCAGCCGGCTGCAACGGGCCTGGACCGGCCGCGGCGCACTGGCCAGGCTGCTCTGGCCGCTGGCGCTGATGATGCGGATGCTGGTCGGTATCCGGCGCAGCATGTATCGGCACCGCCTGCTTCGCAGCGAGCGACTTCGCGTGCCGGTGGTGGTGGTGGGCAACCTGATCGTCGGTGGTGCCGGCAAGACGCCGACCGTGATGGCGCTTGCCAGGCTGCTACACGCGCAGGGGCATCGCCCGGCGATCGTGTCGCGTGGCTACGGCGGGATGGCCACCGCGCCATTGATCGTCAGTTCCACCACGCCGGCTTCGACCTCGGGCGACGAGCCGCTGCTGCTGCACCTGCGCACCGGGCTGCCGGTATGCGTCGGGCAAGACCGGGTTGCCGCAGCGCGGGTCGTGCTCGATCGATATCCCGAGACGACGGTGCTGATCAGCGACGACGGATTGCAGCACCTCGCGCTCGCGCGCGACCTGCAGGTGCTGGTATTCGACGAGCGCGGCATCGGCAACGGCTGGCTGCTGCCCGCCGGCCCGTTGCGCGAGCCGCTGCCGGCTCGCGACAAGGCGCTCAACGGTGTGCCGAGCATCGTCGTCTACAACGCCCCCGCGGCGACCACCACAATGCCTGGCAGCCTGAGTCGCAGCCGGCTCACGGGTGCCGTCGAGCTCGCAGCCTGGTGGCGCGGCGAGAGCGGGTCGCCCGCTGCGCTGACCGCGCTGCGTGGTCGACGCCTGCTGGCGATCGCCGGCGTGGCCCGGCCGCAGCGCTTTTTCTCGATGCTGCGCAGCGCCGGGCTCGACATCACCGAGCAGTCGCTGCCCGATCATTTCGATTTCAGGTCGCTGCCCTGGCCAGCCGAAACCAGCGAACTGCTGATGACGGAAAAGGATGCGATCAAGATCGAGCCCAGCCGGCTGCCAAACTGCACCGCCTGGGTGCTGCCGCTAGACTTGCAGCTCGACCCGACGGTGGCCGATACCTTGCGACAGCTGCTGCCCTTCCCCGCTCCGTCTGCGAGCCCAACCGACGCGCCCCATGGACATTCGATTGCTTGAACTGCTGGTCTGCCCGATCTGCAAGGGCCCGCTCCAACATTGGCGCCCCCCGCAGCAGGAGCGACAGGAACTGGTCTGCAACGCCGATCGGCTGGCGTTTCCGGTGCGCGACGGCATTCCGGTGATGCTCGAGTCCGAGGCGCGCAGGCTCGAACCGCCGCATTCCGATCCGCCGACACCGGCACCCGCTGGGGCGTGACGCCATTGGTCGCGTTCACGGTTCTGATTCCAGCGCGGCTGAGCTCGACCCGCCTGCCGCGCAAGCCCCTGGCCGATCTCGCGGGAACGCCGATGGTCGTGCGGGTCGCGCAGCGAGCCGCCTTGTCCGGAGCCGCCGCGGTGGTGGTGGCGGCCGATGATGCAGAGATCGTCGAGGTCTGCACGCGACATGGCGTCCGTGCACTGCTGACGCGCACCGAGCACCCGACTGGCAGTGATCGCCTGGCCGAGGCGTGCGATGCCCTGGCGCTGGACGGTCGCGACATCGTCGTCAATGTGCAGGGCGACGAGCCGCTGATCGAACCCGGGCTGATCGACGCGTGTGCTGACACGCTCGACCAGCACCGCGATTGCGTGATGAGCACGGCGGCTCACCGCATCGATGACATTCAGGAGTATCACGACCCGAACGTGGTCAAGGTGGTGTGTGATGCCGCCGGCCGGGCGCTGTATTTCTCGCGTGCCCCGATGCCGTGGCAACGCGACGGCAGCCTGGACGGTCGACCGGCACTGCCCACGCCGGGCCCGCTGCGCCACATCGGCATCTACGCCTATCACGCCGGCTTTCTGCGTGCCTTCCCGGCTCTTGAACAAAGTCCGCTCGAGCGCACCGAATCACTCGAACAGCTGCGGGTGCTGTGGCACGGCGACCGGATCGCGGTCCATGTGAGTTCGATCCGGCCCGGGCCCGGAGTCGACACGCCCGAAGACCTGGAGCGCGTTCGTCGGCTGCTGAGCGGGTGACGGGCGGGGGGTCGTCGCGGCGCAATGGCGGCTGCTGCGGCACATCGCTCGGCAATCGTTTTCTGGTTCGCCAGCGCTGAAAGTCTTGCGCAAGGGCTGCATGCTATTCTCGACCGGACAATGGGCAGCGCACTCGGCACGCCGACGCAGCGCCGCCTGAAAAGATTGCAAACACGAGGAAACCCATGCGAATCATCCTGTTGGGTGCGCCAGGCGCCGGCAAGGGCACCCAGGCGACATTTTTGTGCAAGCGCTACGGCATACCGCAGATCTCGACCGGCGACATGCTGCGCGCCGCGGTCAAGGCGGCCTCGCCATTGGGGCTGAAGGCCAAGCAGGTGATGGATTCGGGTGGCCTGGTCAGCGACGACATCATCATCGGCCTGGTGAAGGAACGCATCACCCAGCCCGACTGTGCCAACGGCTTCTTGTTCGACGGTTTTCCGCGCACCATTCCGCAGGCGGATGCGATGAAGGATGCCGGGGTCAAGATCGACGTGGTCCTGGAAATCGACGTGCCCGACGAGTCGATCATCGAGCGCATGAGCGGGCGCCGCGTTCACCCGGCGTCCGGCCGCACCTACCACGTGACATTCAACCCGCCGCGCGCTGACGGCATCGACAACGAGACCGGCGAGGCCTTGATCCAGCGTGACGACGACAAGGAAGAAACCGTTCGCAAACGGCTGCAGGTGTATCAAGACCAGACGCGGCCGCTGATCGACTACTACTCGAGATGGCAGTCCAGTGGTGACGCCGCCGCACCGCGCTGCCTGAAGATCAGCGGCACCGGCAGCGTTGAGGAAATCACGGCGCGCGCTACGGCCGCACTCGGCTGAACGGCACAGGGAGCAAGACATGGACATTGCGAACAAGGTCTTCCTGGTCACCGGCGGTGCGTCCGGGCTTGGCGAAGGCACGGCCAGGATGCTGGTGGCCAACGGCGGCAAGGTCGTCATCGCCGATCTGCAGGCCGACAAGGGCGAGGCCCTGGTGGCCGAGCTCGGCGCCGATCACGCCCGCTTCGTCAAATGCGATGTGAGCCAGGAGGCCGATGGTCAGGCCGCTGTCGACCACGCCACGTCGATGGGCAAGCTGATGGGCCTGATCAACTGCGCCGGCATCGCGCCGGCCGCCAAGACGGTGGGCAAGGACGGAGCACATTCTCTGGCGCAGTTCAGCAAGGTCATCACGGTCAACCTGATCGGCAGCTTCAACATGATCCGGCTGGCGGCGGCAGCCATGAGCCGCAACGACCCGGAATCGACCGGTGAACGCGGCGTGCTGATCTCGACCGCCAGCGTCGCCGCGTTCGACGGCCAGATTGGTCAGGCCGCCTATTCGGCATCGAAGGGCGGCGTGGTCGGCATGACGCTGCCGATCGCGCGCGATCTGGCGCGCAACGGCATCCGCAACATGACCATCGCGCCAGGCATCTTCGGCACGCCGATGTTGTTCTCGATGCCGCAGGAGGTGCAGGATGCACTCGCCGCCGGCGTTCCCTTCCCGAGCCGCCTCGGCACGCCGCAGGACTACGCCAAGCTGGTGCAGCAGATCATCACCAACGAGATGCTGAACGGCGAAGTGATCCGGCTGGATGGGGCGATCCGGCTGGCGCCGAAATAGGGGCGGCCGTAGGAGCGGCCGTAGGAGCGGCTTCAGCCGCGCTTTCCCCGCTTGCCCCCGCCCCTGCCCCTGAACAACAACGCAAGCGCGGCTGAAGCCGCTCCTACGGATCTCCTACCGAAGGCGGCGACGGGCGCCCTACTTCTTGCGCGCCTGCAACGCCCACAGACGGGCCAGATCGGCCGATCCGTCCTTGCCCTTAACCGCGCGCAAGGTGGTCTGCGCCTTGGCGCCCTGCCCGGCGATGGCCTGAGCGATTCCGAAGTGCAGTTGCACATCGTCCGGACGCTTCAGACCGCCTTTGGCAATACCCTGCTGCATCAGATCGAGACCTTTGGCAGCTTGGCCGCTGACGACCAGGTTGTAGCCGACATCGACCAGCGCGTTGCCGTCCTTCGCCTTCTTCGCCTCAGCTTCCTCGGCGGCCATCGCGGCCGTTTTTTCCTGAAGACGCTTGTCGACCAGATCGCGCAGCCGCTGGTGGCGACTGGCCTGATCGCCGACGCCCAGCACACCGGCCGCATAACCTTTCTCGAGCACGCTCTTGCCCTCGGCCGGGAACCCAGCCTGCACCGCCAGCTGCGCCATCTCCATGTAATCGCTGGCGCGGTCCATCACGCCGGTGGCGAGCGATAACCGATACACGTCGAGTGCGAACCGGTCACTGAAGTTCTGCTTGCGCTGCAGGCGGCTCAACAGGTCGGCCCAGTAGGCCTTCTTCGGATAGTGGGTGATCAGCCGCTCGATGACATAGACCGTCAGGTCCGCATCGCCCAGCTTCTGCGCCGAGTTGAACAGCAGCGTCAGGCGATCTTCGTCGGGCGTGCGTCCGGCTTTTTCGGTGGCCTGAATTTCAGCGGTCAACTGTTTGGCCGCTCCGGCGTAGTCGCCCGACAGGTACTGGGACTGGATCAGCAGCGTGCGGATGCTGGCATTGCCGCCGCCATCATTCAGATAGCGCTGGCCCCATTGCATGGTCTTGCCATAGTCCTTGGCGCGATAGGCCATGCCGGTCAGCGACTCCAGCATGCGCAGCTTCTCGGCCGCACCGACCCGGCCGGAATTCGCAATTGCGTCGTATGCCTTGCCGGCGGCGTTGATGTCTCCGGCACCGGATGCTGCAGCCAGGCGCATGCGTTCAATCAGGTAATTTTCGTACGCCGTTGGCGAGCCGATCCTGTCGGCGCTCTCGACCTGCCCGAGCGCCTCGCGGTATTTGCCTTTCTTGATCAGGTCTTGCGCCGACTGCAGCGGCTTGCCGATATCCGGCCTGACGGTATCTGCGGCCCCGGCACCGGTTGCGGTGAATGCGAGGGCAACCGTGCAACTCGCGATCGACGCCAGGCGGCGCCATTGCAACGATGGGCGGCGCAAGCGTCCTGCGCGGCGATTGTCCTGACTCCGAATCCACTGCATCAGCTTGAGCTCACTTGACGAATTGTTCATTGCCGACGATGCCGAGCTTGGTGACGCCCAGTCGCTGCGCGCTGGCCATCACCATCGCCACCGATTTGTACTCGACCAGCTTGTTCGGCCGCAGATGCACCTCGGGTTGATCGGGCTCGGCGGCGGTGCGCAGCAATTTGTCTTCGAGCGCCGCGCGGTCCGCCAGCACCTCGCCGTTCCACAAGATGGTGCCGTCGAAATCGACGTCGATCGTCACTACCACCGGGTCCTTCACCGGCGGCGGCGGGGTGCCGGTCGGCATGTTCAGGTTGACCGAGTGCAGCTGGATCGGAATCGTGATGATCAACATGATGATCAGCACCAGCATCACGTCGATCAACGGCGTGGTGTTGATGTCCATCATCACTTCCGGTTCGCCCGAGCCACTGCCCGATCCGACATTCATTCCCATGACTTTTCCTTCTCAAACAATCACCGAGCGGCTTCGGTAAACCAAAACCACGCTGCCAGTCAATCCGATCCTACGGCGCGGGTATCGTGGGTCACCGTCAGGCGCCACCAAGCCCACACCGCTATCTTCAAGCCCGGGGTCGGCTGCGCGCAGCAGACCCGCACCTGACCGACTTGCGATCAACCTCATCAACCTTTTGGCGGTGGCTCCGTAATGAAACTGACCTTCAGGATATTCGCCCGCTGACATTGGTACATCACGCGGCCGATCGATTCGTAGCGCGCGTTCTGATCGCCGCGGATATGGACCTCGGGCTGCGGATTGAGCACCGCGATCTCTTTCAGCCGCTCGAACAGCGCGTTGTTGTCGGGCATCAGCTTTGCGTTCCAGAAGATGTCGCCGTCCTTGTTGACGGCGATCTCGACGTTCTCGGGTTTGGTCTGCCGCGCGATGTTGGTTTCGCTCGGCAACTTGACCGGGATGGTCTGGATGACGACCGGAATCGTGATCAGGAAGATGATCAGCAAGACCAGCATCACGTCGACCAGCGGCGTGGTGTTGATGGTCGAGACGACTTCGTCTTCGTCGCCGCCCGACCCTATATTCATGGCCATGGGTTGGTTCCTGGGTTGGCTCGTTCAGTGGCGTGGCCGCGGCAATCAGCGGGTCTGCTTGGCACCCATCAGCACGCCGTGCAGGTCGGCGCTGAAGCCGCGCACCGCATCGAGCGTGACCTTGTTGCGACGCACCAGCCAGTTGTAGCCCAGCACCGCCGGCACCGCCACGGCCAGGCCGATTGCGGTCATGATCAGCGCCTCGCCGACCGGACCTGCCACCTTGTCGATCGAGGCCTGACCGGCAATGCCGATCGCGGTCAAGGCGTGGTAGATGCCCCAGACGGTGCCAAACAGGCCGATGAACGGTGCGGTCGATCCGACGGTGGCCAGAAATGCGAGACCGTCCTGCAGACGTGACTGCACATCGGCAACGGCACGTTCGACGCTCATCGTGACCCAGGTGTTGCGGTCGATGTTCTCGGTCAGTTCACCTTCGTGGTGCTCGCCGGCCGCAATGCCGGTGTCGGCGATGAAGCGAAACGCGGAGCCTTCCTTCAGGCCGGCGGCGCCCTCCTGCAGGCTGGCGGCCCTGAAAAAGGTGCCGCGCGCGGTCTTGGCCTGGCCGCTGATCTTCAGGCTCTCCCAGAGCTTGGTGATCAGGATGTACCAGCTGCCCATGCTCATGATGACCAGGATCATCAGGGTTCCCTTCGATACGAAATCGCCCTGCTCCCACAGCGCGGCCAGGCCATAGGGGTTGTCGACGGTTTCCTTGACGGCGGCCGGCGCAGCCATCGGCGGTTGCGGGGTGGTGTCGGCCGGTGCGGCGGTCTCGGCCGGCGCGGAAGCCGCTGGCGCGGCCGACGCGGCATCGGCAGATTGCGCCATCACCAAGGACGAATTCAGCATCAGGCCGAGGGCAAGGGCAGCCATGGCGGCAAATGAGTTCAGGCGGTTGGTCATCATGAAAATTCCTGGAGTAGCAATGGATGAATTAGATCCGATGTCTGTTCTGGCGCGGCCGTCCTGCGAGATCAATACCGCTTGAGAACGCGTCGTACACGCGGCTGGAGCCATCGGCAACAAGTATGCGGCGCGCTCTATTTGATGTTGAAGGCAAACTCCTGGCGGATCTGCACGGCATCGCCGGCACAGACATACCCTTCCTTCATCACGGTTTCGACGGCGTCACGCAGGGTTCGCTTGTTTCGGGCGTTGAGTCCCCGCAGGGTTTCGCGCTCGAACTCGACCTCGACGACACGACCCGCTTTCAGCGTGGCAATGACGAAGATGCTGCCTTGCACCTCGAAGGTCGGGGCTTCCGGCGGCGGCATCTTGCTGCAGGCGATGCCCGCTTGAATCGGACCGGCGGGCCTTGGCGGCGGCGGCGCCGGTGGAGCCGGCGGTGCTGGAGGTGCCGGCGGTGCCGCAACGACAGGCGGCGGCGCTGGCGCAATCACGACCGGCGCGGGTGGCGGAGTCGGCGTGACCGCGGTGATGGTCGGCACCGGCGGCGGCGGTGCGGTGATCTGCACTTCCGGCGGCGGAATGAAAGGCGGCGGAGGTGCCTCGAGCTTCGGCGGCGGTGGAACGATGATTTCGGGCGGCGGCGGTGGCTTGCGAACCTCCTCCAGCACCTTGGTTTCGATCGGCGCAATGACGACCTCGACCACCTTTTTCGCCAAGCCGGTGACGAGGGCGTAAACGATCAGCACGTGAAAGAGAATGACAAACGTGATCCCTGCAAGGTGCTTGCGAGGGTCAGCCTGTCGCTGGGAAAAATCCATCCTGGGGTCTCCAGTGGCGAAAAATAGGGGTCGCGGTGCGTCGGGCTCGTGACCCAAAGCGCCGCATTCTAATGAGCAGCGCCTGGTTCAACGCTGAATTCAACCAATTCGAGTGCGCTGTCTGGTCTCCTCCAAACAAATTCGCAGCGTGCGTGCGTAAGGTGGTGCGGCGGTGCCGGCGTCGATCCGGACTTTGATCGCCGAACCGATATTTCGTTCAAACGGCGGCCTGATGAATGGTCGCCAAATGAAACGGCTGCTCCCCGATCAAATTGCGAAAGGGGGCTGACCGTACCGATAAATCGCCTGTTGGAACGCCCGCAAGCAATGCAGTGGTCAGGCGATCACCGGGATGATCAACCTGACCTGCGAACCGATTCCGCGTTCAGAAGAATTTGTACGACGCGTACAAGGTGAAGGTTCGTCCGAGCGGGCTGGTGAAGCGGGGGTCGTAACCACGCTGGAACGTGGTGTTCTGGACCGTCAGCGGGGGATCCTTGTCGAACAGGTTTAACACGCCGGCGGTCAGCGTCAGGTTCTTGACACCTGTGAAGGTACCGGCGATGTCGAACACCGAATACGTGCCGACCTTGCTGGTGCCATTCTGGTCGGTGTAGGAACCTTTGAACCGATTGGTCAGCGTGGCACCGAATGCGCCCTTGTTCCAGCTCGCACTCAGGACATGTTGCCAGCGGAATACCGGCGCGTTGTCAGAGTAGCGTGCGACCGCATCGATGAATGCGCCGGCCCGCTCTCGCTGATACTCGTACTTGGTGATGTAGGTTCCGTCCATCGACACACCGAAATTACCCAAAGGCGTCGCGCCTGAACGCCAGGCGGCCGACAGGTCGATACCGCTGGTGTGCAACTCGCCGAGGTTTTCGGTCGGCGCGTCGATGAAGGCGATCGGGTCATAACCGATTCCCGGGAAGCCGGTGCAGGCGTCGATATCGGCCCGCGTGATGCCGGCGCCGGAAGCTGGCAACTGGCTGCAGCGGAAGAACTTCGCGCCGTATTTGGTCGGTGCACCAAACACTGCCTGCTCAGGAATCGCGCTGATCAAGTTGCGAATCTTGATCTGCCAGACGTCCATGCCCAGCGTGATGTTGCTGGTGGGCTCGAACACCAGGCCGAGCGTGAATGACTTGGACTTTTCCGGTTCCAGGCTGCTCGCCGACCGGCCAGTGGCGATCGGCCCACCTTGGCGCTGAAGTACCTGCTGTCCACAGACCACGCCCGCAGATGCACCCGCTACCGGTGTTCCACCCGGGCACAACAAAGGATCATCATAGTTGTCGCTGGTGAAAGTGGTCGACAGCGGCTGGTTGATCTCGTACAGCGTTGGCGCGCGGAAGCCGGTGTTTGCCGAGCCCCTGAGCAACAGCTGTTTGGTCGGCTGGTAACGCAGGCCGATCTTCGGATTGAATGTGCTGCCCGTGCTGCTGTAATCGTCGTAGCGGCCAGCCAGCGTCAGTTCCAGATCCTTGACAACGGGGATACTGAATTCGGCGAATGCTGCCTTGCTGTTGCGTTTGCCCTGCGTATCGCTGTCCGGATCAACCCCGAGGCTGCCAAGCTGCCCGGTAATGGGTAGGGCTTCGTAGGTCGATTTTTCATTTCGCCATTCAACGCCGAAAGCCGCGCCGACCGAACCGGCGGCCAGCTTGAAGAGTGCCGGATTGGATACGCGGAAATCAAAGAAATTGTTCTTGCTGGTGCCGATGACGGTCGGTGCAATCACCTGGGCGGCAGCGAGTGCAGCGGTGCCCGCAGCAGTCTGCGCGCCGAACGGATTGATGATGCCGTTCCAGACACCCTGACGAATCAGGCCGTCGTTGACATAGCCACCCTTGACATTGGCCTCGCTCGTATTTTCAGTCGTGCCGATCGCCGTGCGATAGTCCCAGTTGCCGATCAAGCCTTCCATCGAGAGCATGGTTCGCTCGGTCGTCGTGTCGTCGCCGCTGGTGCGCTTGCCGGCCGGCACTTGTCGCCAGTTGGCCGCGCCGCCAAGTACCGTCGTCGTTCCGTTCCCGCCAGCAAAGCCGGGCACAATGACCTGCGTCGCCACCGGTAACGCGCCAGCAGGGAAAAACGGACTGGTTGCCGGAATCAGTGAAGATGTCGGCGCCGCCGCAACGCGCGCGGTGCTCTTGTTGTTCGCATTCAGGTACTCGAGCGATACGACGTGATCGGGTGTGATCGCAAACGAACCGCGCAGCAGTCCGGTGAGTTGCTCGCTCTTCGTCAGGATGTCGATATCCTGGGTGAAATCGTAGCGGCAGCCTCCGAATCCGGTGCCGGCAGCATTGGTGACCGGAACTGAGGCCGGCGGTGCGCAATTCGGCGCGGTCGGCTCGAAGCCGTTCAAGTCACCCGGGAACGCGGTTCCACTGGTACCCGACAAGATAGCGCCGCGGGTTGTGCCGAGAATGCCGGTCTTCGAGAATTCACGCTTGTTGGCAGGCAGCACGTCCTGCTTGCGCCAGTCGAGTGAAGCCATCACGTTGAAACGCTGCTGCGACAACGAGCCGAAACCGCCGGACAGGCTGAATCGCTGGGTGTCCCCACCGCCCGACCGTTCGGGCTTGGCCAGTTGCGCGCTGATCTCCAGGCCGACCATTTCGCGTCGGGTGATGAAGTTGATCACGCCGCCGATTGCATCGGTGCCGTAGATCGCCGACGCACCGTCTCGCAACACCTCGATGCGCTCGATGGCCGCCAAGGGAATGGCGTTCAGGTCGACCGCTGCCGCGTCGAAGGCGTGGTTGGCAAGCCGACGACCGTTCAGCAGAACCAGGGTCTTGTTCGCATTGGTCCCGGTCGGACCGCTCAAGCCACGCAAATCGGCTTCCGCCTTGCCACCGGTGGTCCCACCAATCGAAGCGCTGGCACCGAAATTCGACTGGTTAGCCGCGATGAACGCAACCGCCGCTTCGGTACTGGTGACACCTTGTTTGGCCAGGTCTTCGACCTTGATAACGGTCACTGGAAGGGCCGTTTCGCCGGAGATGCGGCGAATCGACGATCCGGTAATCTCGACCCGCTCGAGGGTCTGCTGACCAAACGCCGGAAGGCTGGCGATCCCGAACGATCCACCAAGCGCCATCAAGACGGCGCTACAGACTTGGGTTCTCCTGATCATGTGGCCTTGACTCCTGTGAGATTGAGGGAATCCGCTGCGTCTGCTCGTCAAACCATTTCGCGATGACAGCTTGATGAACGACCGCACCCGACAGCGAAGAAATGTAAAAAAACATTGTCGCAAGAGGGGGACCGTCCGCGCTAAGGGTTTGCCAGATCGGTCTCCAGGTGTTGTCATCAGCCAACAAGCGGATGACAGCGCGCGCTCAGTCGGCTGTCGGGCGGCCTTGTCTGGCGCACCGAGCTGGCGAATCGGCACCATCGCGATGCACATCGCAGCAGGTGCGCACCTGAATTGACACTAGCGCAATCCCCAGTGCGTAGTTTTTACAACGGTTGTGTGACGAAGGCCTTACACAACTACACAATCCTGCACGGATATTGCGAGGAAGCCTCGTGACCGCGGATCGGTCTGTCCCGCTCATCTCTTTTTTGCCTTCACAGGAGCTTTAAATGTTCAAGAAAACCAAGGTCAGTACGGCCGTGCTGACGGGCTTGGGGAGCCTGCTCGTTCTGGGAGCTACCCCGGCATTCGGGCAGCAAAGCCTGGAGCGAGTCGAAATCACGGGCTCCTCGATCAAGCGCACCGTCGCCAATGAAGGCGCGCTGCCGATCACCATCCTGAAGATCGACGACCTGCGTGAATCAGGCGTGACCTCGGTCGAGGGCGTCGTCAAATTGCTGACCTCCAGCCAATCCAGCCAAGGCGCATCGAACTCGATCGGTTCGGGCACCGGCGGTGCAACCTACGCCAACCTGCGGGGCCTCGGCGCCAACAAGACGCTGGTGCTGTTGAACGGTCGCCGGGTTGCGGCCTTTGCATTCAACGTCGATGCGGTCGACCTGAACGCGATTCCGTTTGCCGTGATCGAAAGCGTCGAAGTGCTGCGCGATGGCGCGTCGGCCATCTACGGCACCGACGCGATCGGCGGCGTCATCAACTTCATCACGAAGCGCAACTTCAAGGGTGGCAACCTGTCCATCGAGGCGAATCGTCCGTTGGAAAGTGGCGGCAAATCCGAGCGCGCCTCGGCGACGATCGGCTTCGGCGACCTGGACAAAGACGGCGTCAATTTCTGGGTCTCGTTCGACACCCAGAACCAGGACCGCCTGCGTGCGCTGGATCGTAATTTCTCCCGGTCGGGAATCATCCCGGCGCGAGGTGTCAGCGGTATTTCGGGAACCACTTTCCCCGGAAACTTTACCCAGAACGTCGGCCTGAACGGCCAGCCGGTCGCCGGCAACATCACCGCCCCTGGTTGCAAGCCGCCGCTGTCGGTCGTCAACCCGACCAATCCAGGGCTGTGTGTTTTCGACTTCTCGGCCACCATCGACACCATTCCCGATGTCAGCCAGCAGACGGTTGCCGGCCGATTCAACTTCAAGGTTCTGAAGGATTCCGTTCTGTCGGCCGAGTTCATGTCGACCGACAACACCAACACCTCGCGGGTTGCGCCGGATCCGGTTTCGAACATCGTGATCAACCCGGGCAATCCGTTCTTCCCGACCACCTATCCGAACGTCGACCCGACCAAGAGCGTGACCGCCGGCTGGCGGATGGTACCGGCGGGCAACCGAACCAACGAATCGATCTCCGATGCGCAACGCATGGTGCTCGATCTGAGCGGCACCGTTGCCGGCAACTACGACTACCGCCTGGGCTACTTCTACACGACCAACACGGCGTCCGACGCAGCGGCCGACGGCTACGTCAACGCCCCGTTCGTGCGGGCTCAGGTGGCGGCCGGCAACATCAATCCGTTCGCCGAAGCCACGCCGGCCCAGCTGGCCATCATCGAGCAGGCCAAGCGCAAAGGTACGTTCGCAACCGCGCAGGGCACCACGCAAGGGGTCGACATGCGTCTGGGTGGCGAGTTGTTCTCGCTGCCGGGCGGCCGTGCAGCCGCGTCGATCGGAGCCGAGTTCCGCAAGGAAAGCTACCTCTACGACACCAACGACGCGGTGGTCAACGCCATCCCGTCGGCCGGGCGCTCGCCGTATCACGTCGGCGGCAAGCGCGACGTCAAGGCGGTGACGCTGGAACTGCTGCTGCCGATCATCAAGAACCTGGAGCTGCAGCTGGCTGGTCGTTATGACGATTATTCGGACGTCGGCAGCACCTTCAACCCGAAGATCGGCCTGCGTTATCAGCCGGTCAAGCAAGTGGTGCTGCGCACCTCGTACAACACCGGCTTCCGCGCTCCAACGCTCGATGAGTTGTATGGCCCGCAGTCGATCACCTTTGCAGCCGGCGCGTCGAACGACCCGCTGCTGTGCCCGGGCGGCGTCGCCAATGCGGCCATCGGCGGTATCGCAAGCCGAGACTGCGGTCAGCAGGTGCAGGTCCAGCAAGGTGGCAGCCCGACGCTGAAGCCGGAAGAGTCGAAGACCTTCGCGCTCGGTTTCGCCCTCGAGCCGGTCAACAACCTGACTTTCTCGATGGACTATTGGAACATCAATCTGAAAGAGCGGATCAACGCGATCGACCAGGTCGCGATCATCGCCGACCCGGTCACCTACGCCGGGCTGTACGTGCGGTGCGGCGCCTTGTCTCCCGCGGTGCAGGCCAACCTGCAGCGCTGCGGCGGCGGCAACCTGAACAGCAATGCGATCGCCTACCTGATCACGACGCTGGGCAACCTCGGCCAGATCAAGACCAGCGGCGTCGACCTCAGCGCCGGCTACACCATGGCACTGGGCGGAATGGGTAGCCTCGGCCTGGACTGGAACGGTACCTGGGTCCGCAGCTACAAGTACCAGAACTCGCCGACCGATGTGCTGAAAGAGAACGTCGGCATCTTCGTCGACTCGAGCCCGGTCTTCCGCTGGCAGCATTCGCTGTCGGCCAACTGGAGCCGTGGCAACTACGGTGCGCGTCTGGGCATTCGCCACAAGACCGGCTACCTGGACCAGAACAGCCCTGGCACGGTCGTTGGTGGCCCGGCGTTCTACGGCAAGGTTGATTCGTACACCTTGGTCGACATCTCGTTCACGGCCAAGCCGACCAAGGGTGTGTCGGTGACCGCCGGTATCAAGAACCTGTTCGACACCGACCCGCCGTTCTCGAATCAGTCGAACCGCTCGCAGCGTGGCTATGACCCGCGCTACACGGATCCGCTGGGTCGCAGCGTATTCGTTCGGGCCGGCTACACGTTCTGAGCGTTACCCGTCGACGCAGCGGGCAACCGCTGCGCCCGACCAGCCCCGTCCGAGGTGCCATCAGGCACTTCGGGCGGGTTTTTTCTTGGGACAGATTCGATCAAGTGCGACCAGGCGCAGATTGTCTGGATCGGAGGTGAACTGCTGGGAATCATCCGGGGCGGCGCTTTCCATGCAAGCCACAACGATCATCTCGGCCGTCCGGAAGTGATGACCAACGCCAGCGCCCAGGTCGATCCGGACGGGCTCCGAGGTCTGATGCCTCAAGGCACGATCTATCGCGGTACGGGCGATATCAACGGGCAAATATGGGCTGGTAACCAGATACGAAACGGTGCCATCCAGACAGAACCTCGCTCGTGCAAAGCTCGAACTCCCCGGCCTTGGCGCCATCGACCAGCCCGCGCGGCAGACCGGCGGCGATCACGCCCGAGACGAGCAGATTCGTATCGAGAACGAAGCGCACGAATGTGGCACCGATCAGGCGTCCCGTCTGGCGCGCCGCTCCAAGATCCGTGGTGTGCGACGAATCGCGCCTGAAGGCGCTCCCACAAGGGGAATGCGCTCATCGCGGCATTGATGGCGTCTTGCGCTAGGCGTTCCAGAAAGGGCTCAGGCCGTCTGCTCGATCCGCGGCACCGCCGCAAGCAACTCGCGTGTGTAAGCCGATTGCGGCTGCTCCAGCACCTGCGTCGCCGAACCGATTTCCTCGATCCGACCGCGGTTCATCACCGCGATGCGATCGGCCAGGTAGGCCACCACGGCGATGTTGTGTGTGATGAACAGATAGGACACAGCCAGCTCGTGCTGCAACTCGCGCAGCAGGTTCAGGATCTGAGCCTGCACCGATACATCGAGCGCGGAGGTCGGCTCGTCGCAGACGATCAGCTTCGGCTCGACAGCCAAGGCGCGGGCGATCGCGAGGCGCTGCCGCTGTCCGCCTGAG
>JANNNE010000153.1:0-5660 GCA_031398385.1 Ideonella sp. | reverse complement strand
CGCCCCATGCCGTTGGGCGTGATTTTGCTCGCCGTCACCGACGCTGCGGGCGCAACGCGTTGTTCATGAAGGAGCTCAGTTGCCGGCTCAGCTTGCGCGGTGCCGATTCATTATATTTGAGGGTGAAGTTCGGCAGCTTGTCGATATCGGCATCGGTAACTGGATCATGAATCTGCGATTGCTCGATATAGTTAGGGTGTTCGTGATTGCGCGTATATGGATCGTTCAGCTTGGTGTTGTAACAGCCTAGCAATGCCAGCCGCGAATTCTCTGACTTGTTGGCATCGGACCCATGCAATGTATTGCAATGAAAGATCACGCAATCTCCGGGTTCCAATTCGATGTAGCACTCTGGCATGCGTTCCAGAATGGCCTTCAGGCGATCCTCATCGACTCCGCTGTCGGAGACTCCATCATAAAGTTCGTGCTCCAATCTTCCCAATCGATGCGATCCCTCGATCAGCTTGAGGCATCCATTTTCTCGTGTAGCGGGGTCAATGGCCAAGAAACAAGTCGCGAGGTCTGGACGCAGGCACCCCATCTTGTACCAATAGAAATAATCTTGATGGTATTTGAAGCCCGGCATGTTCGGGTATTTCAGAACGATTTTGTTGTGGTAAACGTAGACGTCATCTTCGAAGATTTTTGCAATGGTGCCCATTGTTTTGTGCGAGCGTGTAATTTTCGCAAAGATATCTTGGCCAGATGTGTCGTTCCAGACGAATATCGTTTCAAATGACGGATACTTTCCGGAAAGAAACTTGGACCGAACTTCTTCACTGCGGTCAGTCATCGCTTGACTGGTGACAATCGCGCGTCGGATGACAGCCACTTCTTCGGGCTTGAAAACGCCCCGCATGATCGTGAAGCCTCGTCTCCAGAACTCTTCGTTGAGCGCAGTACCGGTTTCAGCTTGCACAAATATTCCTATATTGTTGGAGCCGCCGCTATTGCAGCGGCAGGCTATAGATCGTGGGTTTCGACGCCGAGCAATCCCGCGATAGCCGGAACGGCCTGCACTTTCAAGGGCGCGGTGCGCGTCGCGTCTCGCGGTGCCGACTCTTCGGCGATCGCGCTCCCGACGCGCCAGCTACCGAAGAAGCCAAAATTTTTGCATAAGTGCAGCCTGATGCTGCCAAGCCTTTCATCTTCGACGACCACTTGACAGTGGTACGCACTCACATGAACCAGGCGTGGGGCGAAGCCACGATCTTGCCGCAACAAGTTGCCTTGGGTGTGTCCGTTGAGCTGATTCACCGGAAAAATTCGCGTCATCAGATGAAGGCGCCGCTGGCGCTGTGACTTCCAACACTCCGAGGCCCTGCAATCCATGAACCCACGTCCTTCCCGACTCGTGACCGTCTTGCCGTCTTGATGGCAGCCGTAGCCCTTGCAGCCTGTGGCGGCGACGATGGCGACTTCACTGCCCAGACCGCCAGCCCCGCGCCAGCACCAGCACCAGCGCCAGCTCCGGCACCTACCCCAGCGCCCGCACCGGCGCGGTGACCACGGGTACCAATACCGTGGGAGGCGTGTACGTTGCGGTCGATACGCAAGTCAAGACGTACCAGACGGCGGTTCCGGCGGGCGAAGTCACGTTCTTTGGAGCGGTGACCCGAGTGGTCACCCCGGTGGCCGGATTCAGTCTGACGAATGATTCCCGAACCGTTTATTCACCACCCTGGGTGGACCGCCGCTTCACATTGAATGCCGGCCAGACCCTGACGCAGACCTACACCGGCACGACCACGGCTACGGTCGGCGGATTCCCGGGCGTCCCCGGCACCAGCACCACCACGACTACCACGACCACGCAGCACGTTCGGTTTGTCGGTCTCGAAAGCGTGACCGTGCCGGCCGGAACGTTCAACGCCTGCAAGTTCGAAGATACCGACCCTGCCACGCCAGCCAACATGACAACCACCTGGCCTGCGGTCAACCATGGCTCGATGGTGAAGACCGTCGGGACCAGCCCGTCGGGCACCCAGACGATCGTGGCCAGATCGATACTGGTGAACGGTGCGGCGCCCTGACCAGCGTTGACGAGCTGCGCACTGGGCCGATCCGCCAGGCGACTCGAACCGCGCCCTTCATGAGAGTCGAAGGGGCGGTCTCGGTGCTGACGACGGATCGCTGGCTCGAACGCGGTGTATTTTGCTTCGCGGTCCGGTGATCTCGTTCACGTTCAAGTGAAGCCTGCGGTTTCGCCGGTTTCCGCCATGGATGCAGAGCGGGCCTTCTCTCGGCCTGAATGCTCAGCCCGCGATCACACGCGACAACGCGCCGGCGCCAACGGCCGACCAGCGGCTGCGGACAGGCATTTCGTTCGATTTGTCCGGCGAGCCAAAAGGACAGTTGGCTTGCCGGTGGCGCGCCTCGGCTTCGCACGTCCGGCTTCCGCCGCAGGGGAATATTGCGCCTCGGGAACGAGCTCCACCAGGATCCAGCCCCGGTCCCACTGGTTGCAAAGTGCGCTGACCCGGCTGAAACTCTTGCCATCCGGACCCGACGATCCTCGAAATCGGCGGCAATCGACGGCGGTCGGTCCGGAACCACCCACTCATGGAGCACGCATGGCCAAGGGCATCTTCATCAGCTACCGGCGCGACGATGCGCGGCATGCGGCGGGGCGGGTGGCGGATGAGCTGAGCAACACCTTCGGCGCCGAGCACGTGTTTCGTGATGTCGAGGGGATCGAGCTCGGGCTGGACTTTGTGGACTCGCTCGAGAATGCGCTTGCCAAGTGTTCGGTGATGCTGGTGCTGATCGGGCGGCACTGGCTCGACATCACCGATGCCAAGGACGGCAAGCGCCGGCTCGACAACCCGCACGACTGGATCCGGCAGGAAATCGCCACCGCGTTGAACCGCAAGGTACGGGTGGTTCCGGTGTTGCTGGAGGGGGCCGGTCTGCCGGATGGGTCCGAATTGCCCAAGGATTTGCGTCCGCTGGTGCGCCGCCAGGCGCTGGAACTGGCTGACGTGAGCTGGCGGGGCGATGTGCGGCGGCTGACCGAGATGTTGTCCAAGCTGCCGGAATTCAGCTCGGTTGATAAGCCGGTGATCCCGCCCACACCGCCGCCCGCCCCGCCGCCCACCCCAACGCCAACCCCATCGCCAACCCCGTCCCCCACCGCTTCCCCGGATAACAAGAGCCGCAAGTCGATGTGGATCGGCGTGGCAGCGTTGATCGTGGTGCTCGGAGCGATCGGCAACTGGTGGGACGAATCTGGCGCTGGCGTCCCGGCACCGCCGCTGGCCAGGACTGGTTTGCCAAGCGGCTACGGCATGAAGGTGTGTGGCTGCTGGGGGCCGAATCCCGCCTGGACTGCGCCCGAGCCTCAGTGTCTCAGCGGGCGGGTTCGGGTCAATGTCTGTCCGGCAAGCTGTTCGCCGGGGCATCCGCAATACGCCTACGTTTGCGAATAGCATCGATCGGGTGCGGGCGATGTCTGTCCGGCGACCCGTCTGGCCAGCCGCAGCGTCGGCCGGTCGGAACGACGACGACCTGTTTTCGCCATCCGGATTCGGACCCGCCCGCTGCCGCCCATCCTTGGAGTGACCGATGAAGCTTGTAACGACGGCCTTCCGACTGGTTCACATCGTGATGGCCCTGCTGTTCGCCGCCGCGGCGATTATCTTGACGCTGATCGCGGCGCAATCCGGCTGGGCGGCCATTGGCGGGGGTTTCGATCGCAATGCGGCACAGCAACTGATCGAGGCAGTGGGCCTGCTGGCGGCTGCGGTGGTGGCCTTGCAGATCAGCGAGACGATCACCGAGGAAGAGGTGATACGCGATGGCGACATCAGCGCTCCAACGCGGGTGCGGCGATTCCTGTCGCGCTTCTTCGTCGTCGTGATCGTTGCGCTGGCGATCGAAGGGCTGGTCGCCACCTTCAAGGCGCTGCACGAAGAGCCGTCCGATCTGATCTATGCCTCCAGCGTGATCGTTGCCACCGGCATTCTGTTGGCCAGCTGGGGCGTGTTCATTCACTTGAACCGCTCGGCCGAGGAACTCGAGCCCGAGGCGATGGCCGATGCGAAGCGCGAAGACGAAAAGCTGAAGGAGTAGCGACTCGATTCGTCACCGCGGACTGGTCGCTCCCACGCGTTCGAACTTCGAACTTCTAGAATGACCAGGGTGGCCGGGCCAACTTGTTCCCTGTTCCGGCCACCGACGATGCCCCTTTTGATCGCGGCGACTCGTGCACTCGGGTGTCCGACAGCCGCTCTTGACGATTGCCCCGAATGACCTCTGTCGCCACCTCATCCGCCGTCCCGGTCAACCATTTCAAACGCGCGCTGGCCGCCGGCAAGCCGCAGATCGGCCTCTGGAACAGCCTGGCCAGTTCGGTGTCGGTGGAGGTGATTGCCGGTGCCGGTTTCGACTGGGTGCTGCTCGACATGGAGCATTCGCCCAACGATCTGCCGCTGATGCATGGTCAGTTGCAGGCCATGATGGGCAATCCCGGATCGGCGCCAGTGGTGCGCCCGCCGTGGAACGACATGGTGGCGATCAAGCGCCTGCTCGATCTGGGGGTGCAGAATTTTCTGATCCCGTGTGTGCAGAACGCCGAAGAAGCGGCGTTGGCGGTCAGCCACACGCGTTATCCGCCGCACGGCGTGCGCGGCTTCGCCAGCGCCTCGCGTGCCACCAATTTCGGCCGCATTCCCGCATATTGGCAGTCGGCTCACGAAGAGATCTGCGTGCTGGTGCAGGTCGAGACTGCCAGCGCGTTGGCCGAGATCGAAGCGATTGCCGCGGTGCCCGGCGTCGACGGGATCTTCATCGGCCCGGGTGATCTTTCCGCATCGATGGGTTTTCTCGGCCAGCCGTCGCATCCGGACGTGATCCGCGCAATCGACGACGCGATGACGCGCATCCATGCCGCCGGCAAGCCGAGCGGCTTTCTGACCGGCGACGAAAAACTGGCGCGGCACTACTTCGACATGGGTTGTCAGTTCGTTGCGGTCGGTGCCGATCTGGGCTTGCTGGCGCGCGCCGCCGACGCGTTGTGCGCCCGCTTCAAGGCGCCGCAGGGCTGAGGCGTTCCGCGGCGGATTCGTCTTGCGCTGCAAGCTGGGGCCGTGGCTTCGGATCCACGGCGATCACCGACTGCCGGTCCAGCACCTCGACGGCATGGATGTATCCCGTCTCGACAATCTCCTCGAAGCGTTTCCATTGCAGCATGCCCACGCGCTCCAGTGGCGGGTTCAGATAGACATCGGTGATCTGGCGCGCCTGGCGTTGGCGTGAGGTGCTGTAGAGCAGCGTCACGTTCATCAGGTAGGCGGCCAGTGTGGGCATGCGGTAGCGGCGCAGCGCACGTGGCCGCAGCCGATCGCGCAGCAGCGCCCAGCTGCCGGGGATCTCCACGCTCTCGAACCGCTGCGGCTTGTGGGAGGTCAGGTCGACACCGATCACCCGGTTGACGCCGCGCATGCGCCGCATCACGTCGACCGGAAAATTGTTGAAGGTGCCGCCGTCGCACAGCAGATCGCCGTCGCTCACCAGCGGCGGCAACGCTCCGGGGATCGCGATGCGGGCCAGCATCGCCTCCAGCACCGGGCCCTGGCTGAGCACCTGTTCGCAGGCCAGCGAGGAGTTGGTCGCGACGCCGAAGTATGTATTACACAGGTCTTAGATTGGCGCGGTATCGC
>JANNNE010000125.1:0-13066 GCA_031398385.1 Ideonella sp. | reverse complement strand
TCGCCACCTTCTCCATCGTGCTGCCCTGGCTGAAGCCGATGCCGACGATCGGGTCGGCGCCGCGTTCGGCCATGCGGCGTTTGGCCTGCTCGCGCTGGGTCGGGTTGCTGATCTCGAATTCGAGGTAGGCCTTGCCGGCTTCCTTCTTCCAGCGCTCGGCGCCGTTGTAGGCGGCCTGGTTGAAGGATTTGTCGAACTTGCCGCCCATGTCGTAGATGACTGCCGGTTCGGCGTGGGCCAGACCGCCGGTAAACAAGGCGGCTGCAAGCAGGCTGGTCTTGAAAGTCATGGCGCAAAGCCTCCGGGGTGTGATTGCCGGCAGGATATCAAGACGGAGCGCGGCTGTCGCTGTTCATCCACGCATGAGTCATTGTCCCGCGCTGCTCGTTAGCATCAGGCATGAGCGCCCCGATTGCAGTTTCTGCCGACGACACAGCCTTGGAGATTGCGCGCAAGCTGCCCAAGGTGCTGCTGCACGAGCACCTGGACGGCGGCCTGCGCGTGGCCACGCTGCTGGAACTGTTGCAGCGGCGCCGCCTGGCGTCGCCCGCAGCCGACGTCGCCGGCTTGAGCGCCTGGTTCGAAGCCAACGCCCATGCCGGCAGCCTGGAACGCTACCTGGACGGCTTCGCGCTGACCGTCGCTGCAATGGCCGACCCGGCCGCGCTGCGCCGCGTCGCCTTCGAAGCGGCCGAGGACGCACGCGCCGACGGCGTCGTGCTGGCCGAATTCCGCATCGCGCCGTTGCTGTTCGAGGCCCATGGCATCTCCGGTGAATCGGCCGTCGAAGCGCTGTTGCAGGGTCTGCACGACAGCCCGTTGCCGAGCGGCCTGATCGTCTGCGCGATGCGCCACCTGCCGCCCGAGCAGACCGAGCGCGCGGCGCGCCTGGCGATCAACTATCAGGGCCAGGGCGTGGTCGGCTTCGACCTGGCCGGGCCGGAGGCGGGTTTTCCGCCCGACCAACATGCCAGGGCCTTGCAACAACTGCGTGACGCCGGACTGCCGATCACATTGCACGCGGGCGAAGCCGACAGCGCGCAGCGGGTACTGGAAGCGGCCCGCCTCGGTGCGCGCCGGATCGGCCACGGCGTGCGGCTGGTGGACGCGTTACACGATCCGGCGCAGCGCCACCTGATCGACGACGCGCTGGCACTGGACCTGCACCTCGAGGTCTGTCCGACCAGCAACCTGCACACCGGCGCGGCAGCCTCGATCGGCGAGCACCCGATCGCCGCACTGTGGCGCGCCGGCCTGTCATTGAGCTTCCACACCGACAACCGGCTGATCAGCTGCATCACCCACAGCCAGGAGGCGGCAGCACTGCTACGCGACACGCCGCTGACCGCGGCCGATCTGATCGCGATGGCGCAGCAGGCCGCCCGGCATTCGTTCCTGTCGGTGGAGAAACGTGAGGCCGCAAGGCGCGAAATCGATCGCGCACTGTCTTGAAGCCACGCTGACCCGGAGCTCCGCGACGCGATCGGCGACGCGACAAATGGACGCGCGCAGCGGTGCGGACCTGTTCAGCGATGTTTCGACCCTCGGCTGGCGTGTCAGAACGGCTGGGTCGTCAGCGCGGCGCAGCAGGCATTCAGTGCAGGGGGGAGACAGGCGTCCGGCAGGCGGGTTTATACCCTTCGCCAAGCTCGGTCGACTGTGGCATAAACGTTGCTTCTGTATTCAAGCAACTTGAAAAATGAGCAAGTTGTCGGAATTCGATCGCTCGTCCACTTCAACCGAAGGAAACACCATGCTCTCCAGAAAAACCGCCGTCGTGGCATCGGCCGCCGTGGCTTGTGCCGCGTTGTCGTGGGCCGTGCCCGCCGTCGCGAAAGAGGTTGTAAAGATCGCCTTCATCGCGCCACTGACCGGCGGCGTGTCGAACATGGGGCTGGGTGGGCGCAACTCGGCCGACCTGGCGGTTCGGCTGCGCAATGCCGATCCGAAATCGAAATACACCTACGAACTGGTGGCGCAGGACGACGAATGCAAGCCCAATGTCGGCGTGCAGGTGGCGACCAAGGTCGCGGCCGACAACAGCATCGTTGCCGGCGTCACGCACTACTGCTCGGCGGTCGCGATGGCCACCGCCAGCGTCTACAACCGCTTCGGCATGCCGGCCGTGGTCTGGGGCGCGGTATTGCCCGACGTGACCTATGCCAACGACTACAAGGCGGTGCACCGCGTCAACGGCACGATGATCAACCAGAACGAGGTCGCGGCCAAGTTCATGACCAGCCTGGGCTACAAGAAGTGGGCGATCATTCATGACACCACCGACTACGGCAAGGGTCACAACAAGTATTTCAGCGAAGACCTGAAAAAGGCCGGCGGCACCATTTTGGGCACGTTCGGCGTCACCGCCGACCAGCAGGACTTCACCACCGAGCTGACCAAGATCCGCGAGCTGAAGCCCGAAGTGATCTACTTCGGCGGCCTGACCCCGTTGGGCGTGCGCATCCGCACGCAAATGGAGAAGCTCGGCATCAAGGCCCAGCTGCAGGGCACGTCGGGCATCAAGTCCGACGCCTACATCAGCGGTGCCGGCAAGGAACTCGCCGAAGGCTCGTTGTCGTTCATCGAAGGCGCACCGTGGGAAAAGCTGCCGGGCGGGCTGTTCTTCACCGGCAAGTACCAGCAGCAGAAATACGGCGAGCCGCCCGAGGCCTACGGTCCGTTCGCGTTCGCCGCCACCAACCTGATCATGGATGCGGTCGAAAAGGTCGGCCGCGACCGCAAGAAGGTGATGGAGGTGCTGAACAAGACCAAGGACGCCGACACCATCATCGGCAAGGTGACTTTCGACGACCACCGCCAGAACATCGTTCCGCTGATCACCAAATACGTGGTCGAGGACGGCGCCTGGGTGGCCTGGGAAGACAGCAGCTACGGCAAGGGCAAGCGCAAGCTCAGCGGCCTTTGAATCCTGCTGCGGCACCGGCAGCAGGTGCTGCCGGCGCCGCCTTCGAATCTTGGTTCTTTCGGGCGTCGCGATGAGTGTGATCGGTCAGTATGTGTTCAACGGCTTGATGCTGGGCATGATCTACGCCATGGTCGCGGTCGGTTTCACGCTGTTCTTCGGCGTGCTCGATGTCATCAAGTTTTCGCACGGCGACATCCTGATGGTGGGAGCATTCGCCGGCCTGTCGGCGGCGATCGCGATGGTCAACATCGGCATCGAATCGCCCGGTCTGCAACTGCTGGCGGTGGTGCTGTTCGCGGTCGGGCTGACCGGCCTGCTCGGCGCCGTGATCGCGCGCTTCCTGATCCTGCCGCTGCACAAGGCGCCACCGCTGAACACGCTGCTGGCCACGCTGATGCTGGGCACCGTGATCCGCGAGGCGGTGCGGCTGTTTTATCCCGATGGCTCGAATCCGAAACCGTTTCCGGCGCTGCTGCCGACCGACGCGCTGCAGTTCGGCAGTTTCTCGCTGCGGCTGGACAACGTGCTGCTGCTGGCCGGCGGGCTCGGGTCGATCGCTGCGGTGCATTTTCTGATCACACGCACCAAGCTGGGGATGGCGATTCGCGCGGTCGCGCAGGACGGTGAGACGGCGCGGCTGATGGGCATCAATTTCGACGCGGTGGTGCTGTTCACCTTTGCGCTCGGCTCGGGTCTGGCGGCGCTGGCCGGCGTGATGAACGGCCTGTACTACAACGAGGTCAACTTCAATGTCGGCCTGCTGCTCGGCGTGATCGGCTTCGCGGCCGCGATCCTCGGCGGCCTGGGCAACCTGTACGGCGCGATCATCGGGGGCTTTTTGTTCGCTGCGCTGCAGGTGCTCGGCAGTGCGATGCTGCCGGCGCTGATTCCCGGTGTGCCCAGCGCCTACAAGGATGTGTTCGCGTTTGCCGTGGTCATCATCCTGATGGCCTTCAAACCCACCGGCCTGATCGCCGAAAAGTCGAGTCAACGGGTCTGATGGCCATGAACCTCCCGCTTCCAGGCAACAAGAAAAATGCACCGATGGTGCTGGCGCTGGTCAGCGTCGCGCTGACGGTCTATTTGTGGCTGTTCCTGCATGCCGAGTCGCAACTCGGTGTTGCCGCGCTGCTGGTTTTCGCCGGGGTCGCAGTGGCGATCAGCCGCAAGCTGGGGGCGACCCGTCAGGTCGAACTCGCCGCGGCAGACCGCCCGGGGCTGTCGCGCGGCCTGGCGCTGCTGTCGGCACTGGCGCTGATCGCGGCCTTTCACAGCCAGCACTTCACGCTGCTGATGATCTGCTCGGTGCTGCTGTTCACGACCGCCTGCCTCGGCCTGACGGTGCAGTTCGGCTACAGCGGCGTCGCCAATTTCGCCGGCGCAGCCTTTTTCGGCATCGGCAGCTATTCGACCGCGGTGATGGCCACCCACACCGCGATTCCGCATCCGCTGGTGATCCTGCTGTCGGGCCTGATCGCCGCGCTGATTGGCTCGGTGCTGATTGCGCCGGTGCTGCGCACCCGCGGCCACTACGCGGCGCTGGTGACGATTGCATTCGGCATCCTGTTCAAGACCTTCATCGAGGTCAACGATGTGCTGGGCGGACCGCAAGGCCTGCAGGTGCCCGGCATGGAACTGTTCGGCTTCAAGCTCAACGACGGACTGAAGATTCCGGGCATCGACCTGTCGTTCTACGTGCCGTATGCGCTGCTCAGCCTGCTGCTGTTCGCGCTCGCCTATGCATTGGTGAGTGCGCTCGAGCGTTCGTGGGTCGGCCTGGCAATGGACGTCATCCGCACCGACGAGACGGCAGCGTCGACCTTCGGCCTGCATATTGCGCGCTGGAAGGTGGTCGCCTTCACGCTGGGCAATTTCTTCGCCGGGCTGGCCGGCGCGATGTACGGCATGGTGTCCGGCTTCGTCGCCCCGAACAATTTCACGTTCGCCGACTCGCTGCTGCTGTTGTCGATCGTGATCCTCGGCGGGCTGGGCAACATCGTCGGCCTGATCCCGGCCGCAATCATCGTGCTGGTGCTGCCCGAGAAGCTGCAGTTTATCCAGGAGTACCGCTTCCTGCTGTTCGCCAGCCTGGTGATCGTGATTCTGCTGTTCCGACCGGACGGCCTGCTGCCGCGCAAGACCCGCATCTTCTTCCGCAAGGGGTCTGCGTCGTGAGCGACAACACCCTGGTTTCGGTCGACAAGCTGACGATGCGCTTCGGCGGCCTGACCGCGCTCGACGAACTCGACATGACGGTTCGACCCGGCGAGATCCTCGGCCTGATCGGACCCAACGGTTCGGGCAAGACGACCTTCTTCAACGTGCTGACCGGCCTGTACAAGGCGAGCAGCGGGCGCATCACGCTGGCCGGCGCCGATGTGATCGGCCAGACGCCGCAGGCGATCTACCGCAGCGGCGTGGCGCGCACCTTTCAGCGGTCGCGGCTTTCGCTGTCGCTGACGGTGTTCGACAACGTCGTGATCGGCGACTATCAGCACATGCAGCACGGGCTGGTATTCAACCTGTTGCGGCGCAAGGCCTTCAAGGCCGAATACGAGGCCTATGTCGAGAAGGTGCGCGGCCTGCTGCAGATCTTCAGCCCGCCGCTGGTCGATCACCTGTTCGATCCGGTCGACACCTTCACGATGATCGATCGGCGGCGCATCGAGGTCTGCCGCGCGCTGATGAGCCAGCCCAGACTGCTGCTGCTTGACGAACCGTCGGCCGGCATGACCCACGACGAGACCGACGAACTGATGCGCGACATCCTGCAGGTTCGCGGCAAGATGGCGCAGCTGTCGGTGGTGCTGATCGAACACGAGATGAACGTGATCGAACGGGTGACCGACCGCTGCGTGGTGCTGAACTACGGCAAGAAGATCGCCGAAGGCAGCTACGCGCAGATCACGGCCGATCCGGACGTGCAGACCGCCTACCTGGGAGAAGCCGCGTGAGCGCCCTCAGCGTGAAGAACCTGACGACCGGCTACGACAAGGTCAACGTGCTGCACGACGTGTCGATCGAGGTCGAGCCGGGCAAGATTACCTGCATTCTGGGTGCCAACGGCGCTGGCAAGAGCACGCTGATTCGCGCCATCGTCGGCCTGACGCCGGCGCGCCAGGGCGAAATCCGCTGGCAAGGGCGCAACATCGCCGCCGACAAGACCCACCAAATCATCGCCAGCGGCATCGCCTGCATCCCTGAGGGTCGCAAGGTGTTCCCCAACATGACGGTGCATGAAAACCTGGCGCTCGGCGCCTACCTCGAATCTGACGCCGCGCTGATCCGCAGCCAGTTCGCGAAGGTCTACGAAATCTTCCCGCGCCTGAAGGAGCGTGCGGCACAGCTGGCCGGAACGATGTCGGGCGGCGAGCAGGCGATGGTGTCGATCGGCCGCGGCCTGATGGCCGCGCCGAAGCTGCTGGTGATCGACGAACCATCGCTGGGCCTGTCGCCGCTGTTTGTGAAGGAGAACTTTCGCGTGATCCAGCAGATCAACGAACAGGGCATGACGGTGTTGCTGGTCGAACAGAACGCGCGCCAGACGCTCGCCATTTCGCACCGCGGCTATGTGTTGTCGCAGGGTCGTGTGATGGCGCAGGGTTCGGCCACCGAGCTGTCGACCAACGACGAGGTTCGCTCGGCGTATTTCGGTTGAGAATTTGCAGATGAACATCAAGCCGGTGCAACAAGCCGCGGAACTGCGGGTACAGGATCACATCGACAGCGAGCGCCTGCGAACCGCAATCGCCACGCTGGCGCAGTTCGGTGGGCGAGACGATGGCGGTGTCACGCGCCAGACCTTGAGCGACATCGACCTGGCGTCGCGGCGGTTCCTGATCGAGCGCGCGCGCGCGCTCGGCTGCAGTGTCCAGGTGGACGACTGCGCCAATCTGTTCTTTCGCCGGGCCGGCCTGCAAAACGATCTGCCGCCGGTGTTGACCGGCAGCCATGGCGACACCCAGCCGGTAGGTGGCAAGCTCGATGGCGCCTACGGTGTGTTGGCCGGACTGGCCATCATCGAGGCGCTGGACGACGCCGGCATCCAGACCCGCAAGCCGGTCGAGGTGGTGGCCTGGACCAACGAGGAAGGCAGCCGCTTCGGGCCCGGTTGCATGGGGTCCAGCGCCTATGTCGATCCGTCGCGGCTGCAGCAGTACCGGCGCTCGCTCGACGGCGACCAGATCAGCTTCGGCGACGCGGTTGACCGCGCACTGAACGAGATCACCGACGTGCCACGCAGGCAACCATTGCGTCCGCTCGACAGCTACATCGAACTGCACATCGAACAAGGACCGGTGCTCGAGAACGCCGGCGCGACGCTCGGCGTGGTGACCGGCATCCAGAGCGTGCGCTGGTACACCGTCAAGATCACCGGCATGGCGGCGCACGCGGGAACCACGCCGATGGATGTGCGCCAGGATGCAATGGCCACCGCGGTGCAGCTGGCGCATCAGCTGTATGCCGAGGCCGCGACGCGCGCGGCCAGGCAGCTGCGCCTGACGCTCGGCCGCTGGACCGTCGGGCCGAATTCGATCAACACGATACCGGGTGAAGTCGAGTTCAGCGTCGACATGCGCTGCGTTGACGAGGCGGTGCTGGCAGAATTCGATGCGGCATTCAAGCGCATCGTGGCCGACCACGCGTGGAGCGATCGCATCGAGGTGGCCTGTCTCTTCACACGGGAACCGACGCATTTTCCGCCGTCGATGCTGGCGCTGATCGAGGAAGCCTGCGCCGGCACCGCCGAGCGGGCCGGCAAGGCACCACCGCTGCGGCTTACCTCCGGCGCCTTCCACGACGCGATGTATCTGGCCGGGTTCTGCCCCACCGCGATGATCTTCGTGCCGAGCAAGAACGGCATCAGCCACAACGCCACCGAAGCGACCGATCACGACGACCTGGTCCTCGGTGTCAAGGCACTGGCCGCGGCGGTGACCCGCCTGGCTGCCTGAAAACCGCACGAACACGACACCGCATCATCCGACGTGAAGAAGCAGCCGGACAAGACCCCCGAAACACCCGATGACAACCTTTCCCGGCTGCCTTCGATGCTGGGCGCACGCATCCGCCATGCGCGTCGGGTGGCCGGCCTGACCTTGACGCAGGTGGCCGCCAAGGCCGGTTGCTCCGAGAGCCTGATTTCCAAGATCGAGAACGCCCAGGCGGCGCCGTCGCTGGCGATGCTGCACCGGATCGCGGTGGCGCTTGACTCGAACATCGCGTCGCTGACCACCGAAGATTCACCCGCAGCGGGGCCGGTGCTGCGGGCGGGCGAACGCCCGGTCATCAAGACCGGGGGCATCGCGCTGGAACGGCTGGTGCTGGCCGAACGCGGCGGGCTGCTGCAGGCCAACATCCACATCGTTGAACCTGGCGCGGCGTCGGACGGGCAGATCGTGCACGTCGGTGAAGAAGTCGGCTACGTGCTGGTCGGCAAGGTCGAACTCTTGCTCGGCGACGAGCGGCACATCCTGCAGGCCGGCGATGCCTTCACGTTCTCCAGCCAGCAGCCGCATGGTTATCGCAACGTCGGCCGTTCGGTGGCGCGGATTATCTGGATCAATACCCCTGCCACGTTCTGAGTCGGCTGGTGCCGCGGCGACGCCGGGCAGTCCATCGCGGCGCGCGCACCCGCGGTGACTGGTTCGACGTCGGTCCGGACTTCATCGGCGCACCTGCTGATCAATCGACGACTCAAGAGGCTTGACAACAAGCCGCCAAAATGTGACCATAGTGTCACATATGAAAGACGACGAACTCGATGCAACCTTCTTCGCGCTGTCGTCCGATCTGCGCCGTCGCATCCTCGACCTTCTGAAACGCGAGCCGGGCTGCAACGTGAACCGAGTCGCCGAATTTTTTGCCGATGAGGTCGGGCGCTTCTCGGTGATGAAGCACCTGGCGGTACTGGAGCATGGCCGGCTGGTCGTCTCGCAGCGCGAAGGGCGCGATCGGCGGCTCTGGTTCGACCCCACGCCGATCCAGCTGATCCACGAGCGCTGGACCACCGAGTTCAGTGCCTTCTGGGCGGCCCGGCTGACCAGGTTGAAATACGACGCCGAGGGCGCCGAAGTACGTGCGCTGCCGTCCCGCGCGCCTGCTCAACGCAAGAAAGCGAATCATGGCTGACGACCCGACCGAGGCGGTTTTTCGAATCTTCGTCAATGCAGACATCCAGCGCGTCTGGCACGAGCTCACCAAGACCGGTGAGGCGCAGGGGGCGGTATTCAACGCGTGGCTGCACACCACCGGTCTGGTGCCAGGGGCAAGGATGCAGATGCGTACCGGCAGCGGCAAGCATGTGATCGTGGATGGCGAGGTGCGGGTGTTCGATCCGCCGAACCGGTTCGTGCATACACACCGCTTCACACAGTACGATGATCCGGTCTGTCAGGTGTCCTACGAACTCAAGCCGGTCGGCACCGGGGTGGAAGTCACCTTGCGGGTCATCGGCCTGGCGGCGAACAGCCGCACCGGGAAGAGCATGGCCAGTGGCGGCACCTCGATGATGAACAGCCTGAAGGCGATCGCCGAGAACGGTCACCCGACGCTCGGCACGCGGATCATGTACTGGCTGTTCGATCACCTGGAATTCGTCTTGCCCGAACGCACGCGAAGCGAGCACTGGCCACTGAACAAGCCCTGAAAGGAGATCCACCATGGCAGACCCGACAGCCGCAACCCTGACCCAGCTGCGCAATATTCAGGGCAAGACCGGCAAGTCAATCGCCGAATTGCACTCGGTGCTGGCTGCCAGTGGGCTGGCCAAGGTCGGCGAGCGCCGAACGCTGCTGATGGAGCATTTCAAGCTTGGCTATGGCGATGCAAACACGGTGGCCTTGACCTACGGCAAGCCGTTGCCGGTGCTGGACGGGAAGCCCGCGCAGCCCGCTGGCACAGGCGGCGACCCCGGCGAGTTCGTCGATCCCCTGGACACGATTTACGTCGGCCCCAAGGCGCCGTTGCGAACGCTGCACGAAGCGGTCATGAAGCTGGTCCGCGGCTTCGGCAGCTTCGAGGAAGCGCCAAAGAAGGCCCACATCAGCCTGCGTCGCAAGAAGCAGTTTGCGATGGTCGGCCCAGCCACCAAGGACCAGATCGAGATCGGGCTTAACGTCAAGCCACTGGCGCCGTCGCCGCGGCTGAAGGCGCAGCTGCCCGGTGGCATGTGCCAGTACACCGTGCGCCTCGCGTCGGCCAACGAAGTCGACGCCGAGCTGACGAACTGGTTGCGTGCGGCCTACGACGCCGCGGGCTGATCAACCCCTCGCCACGCAGAACAACGCCACCAACTAGAGCCCGAGATGCCAAACGTCCGAGCCAACGACCTCGATTTCGCCTACCTGGAGCAGGGAAGCGGCCCGCTGGTGCTGATGCTGCACGGCTTTCCGGACTCTGCCCATACCTGGAGCCACCAGATGCCCGTGCTGGCAGCCGCCGGCTACCGTGTGGTGGCGCCCTTTCTGCGCGGCTACCACCCCACCGCCATCCCGGCCGACGGCTACTACGACAAGGCCACCCTGGCTACCGACGTGGCTGCGCTGATCCAGGAACTGGGCGTCGGGGAATCGGTGTTCCTGGTGGGTCAGGACTGGGGGGCCATCATTTCGTACGCGGTGCTGGCGGCCTTTCCACAGCTGGTGCGGCGTGCGGTGGTGATGGCGGTGCCCCACCCGGCAGAGGTGGCGAAGAGCATGCTCGATCCGAAACATGTACACCGCTCCTTCCACTGGTGGTTCTTTCAGCTTCCGAACCTGCCCGAGCGCGCGCTGCTGGACCGTGACGCCGCCTTCATCGACTACCTGTGGACCTACTGGACCAGTCCCGGGCATGAGGACGCTGCCCACATCGCCGGCATCAAGACCATGCTGGCGCAGCCCGGCGTATTGACCGCCACGCTCGGCTACTACCGCGCCATGCTCGATCCGATCCGGGGCGATCCGACCCTGGCTCATCTGCGCCCGCTGTTCGAGCGCCCGATCGACGTGCCGACGCTGGCGCTGTGCGGGGCGGACGACCTGCGCGCCGAACTGATGACCGACCAGAGCCGGTACTTCAGCGGCGAATACCGATACCAGGAGGTAGCAGGCGCCGGGCACTTCCTGCAGCGAGAAAAACCCGCCGAGGTCAGCCGGCTGCTGCTGGAATGGCTGGGCAAGTGATCGCACATCCCGGCGCAGCCGCCGAGGACATCCGGCATGCGTGTCGAACCGGTTGACCTCGAAGAACTTCAACCCATGCACGGCATGGTCAGGGTTCCCCGGGCCGGGTCAGCAGCAAGCACAAGAAGGTCACGCTGACCCCGAGCATGGGCCTGGATCCCCGGGGCGAGGTGGGTGCCCCGGAACCACGCGCAGGCGCCATCACCTCCGACGCAAGGCCCCGCCGACCGGCGTATACCGCAGCAGCTTGGCCAACCCGTCTCGCCCGCTTGCAGCGCGGCCGATCAGCGCAGTAGCGGCCGCCATGCCGATCAACTTGACCACGGCCGATGGTGCCTTGGCGGACAGGTACCAGACGCCCAGTCCGGCCGCCAGCACGATCCAGTGCTCGCCTGGAAAACCGTCCCGTGCTTCGTCGTGCTGTTTCAGTTCGGTGAGGAGATCGTCGGACATCGGGCGCTTTCCGGATGATGTGGATGGGTCCGAAGCATAAAAACACCGCAGCCTGAATGGTGTCGGACAACTGCTCGGATTGTCATGAACAAATACCCGCTGCGCCGGCAAATCCGGTCGTGCCTGGATGCAGACTCAGCTTTCAAGGTCCGCACCGCGCTCCCCACGAGCAGACGCGAACTCAGTCGGCCGCCACCACCCGGTTCTTGCCGGCCTTCTTGGCCTGGTACATGGCCTTGTCGGCACGCCTGATCAGATCCTCCGCGCCCTCCTTGCTGTCGCGCAGCGCGACACCGGCGCTGAAGGTGATCAACTTGCGGGTGTCGTTGTGCAGAAACAGCTTCTTGGTGAGTTCACGTTGCAGCCGCGTGATGCTGTCGACCGCCACCTGCAGCGCCGTTTCGGACATGATGATGATGAACTCCTCGCCGCCGTAACGCGCCACGGTGTCGGTCGGGCGCAGGGTCTGCTTGATGACCGACGTCAGGTGTATCAGCGACTGGTCGCCGGCCAGATGGCCAAGCGTATCGTTGAGCTGCTTGAAATTGTCGATATCGAGCAGGGCCAGGCTGACCGGTGTCGATTGCCGATCGGAGCGCGAAATCTCGCGCGCCAGCGCTTCATCCATGCCGCGCCGGTTCAGGGTGCCGGTCAGCTGGTCCTCGTGCATCTTCTCGCTGACGAGTTCCAGCTCACGCTCGAGCTGGCGGACCCGTTGTTCGGCATCGGTCGCCTGCTTGCGGGTCGAGATCAGTTGCTGGTGCGACTGCTGAGCCTTGTCCTGAATGGCCCGCGTCTCGAGCATGATTTCATCCAGCAGCTGCCCGACATCCGACAGCTTGTCGGCACTGCCGATCCGCTGGCTGTAGCCCTCGATCTTCGAGTGGTACTCGCCCGTCTGCTCGGTGACATCGGCCAGGCGATCGACGAAGGTGGTCAGCAGGTTCTTCAGCGAGGTCCGGCACTCGACCAGGCTCTGTTTCAGCGAGCCTTGCCGGATGATGGTGTCGCGCAGGCTTCGCTCGGCATCGGCGATGGCCTTCTTGTCCATCGGCTGCGCCAGGATGTCGCGCAGGACCGTGATCTGCCCGTTCAGCCAGACGTCGTCCGACGACAGTTCGCCGACGTTGTTGACCAGCAGGCGCAGCAGACGCACCACCCCATCCTGAACGATGGCGCGTTCGCTGTCGCGGAACTCGAGTTTCTCCCAGTGCCGGCGCATCTGCTCGGACAAGCGATCGTTCGCCACCTGATCGCCGCCGCTGCGCAGCTGTTCGGCCAGCAGCTTGCTCTCGGCGTGCAGATCGGCCTGGCTGGCGGAGGTCTGCTCCAGCGTCGTCGCGAGCATGTCGCGCAACTGCGAAACCAGTTCGCCATGGGCCTTTTTCCCAGGCGCGGACGGTTCGTCAGATGCAACAAGCGGTCCCGGCGTGCTGCCCGGCCGCACATCCGGCACCGCCATATCGCTGGCCTCCAGCGCGGCGACCGTCGGCGCTTCGGACCACGACTTCATCAGGCCCTG
>JANNNE010000122.1:0-2100 GCA_031398385.1 Ideonella sp. | reverse complement strand
GCGATGAAGAAGGCGGCCGATCCGGTGATGCTGGAATACGCCAAGGAAATTGGCGCGGAGGGCATCTACAACAAAATCAACTCGATGTAATCGGGTTCACCGGTCCGGCGGAAAGCTTGTGCTTGCCGCCGGATTTTTTTTGGGCGCCACACATTCAACGGCCGCACACAAGGCAATGCATGCACAAGATCATCGACACCTACTACCGACTGCTGTGTGCCCTGCTGGTGGCTGCGGTGGCGGTGCTCATCATCCCGGTCAGCCTGCAGATTTTCTCGCGCTTCACCGCCCTGATCCCGTCCTACATCTGGACCGAGGAGATGGCGCGCTTCTTCTTCATCTGGATGATCATGATCGGCGCCATGGTCGGCGTGCGCGATGGCGGGCACTTCGACGTCGACTTGTGGCCTGTGCTGAAACCCCGCGCGAATGCGTTGCTGCGCATCGTCACCAACCTGTGCGTGCTGGTGTTCGCGCTGGTCTTCAGCTGGTACGGCGTCAAGTTCGTGCAGTTCGGCTGGGAGCAGAGTTCCGAATTGGCCGAATTGCCGATGCTCTATATCTTTGCCGCCTGGCCCATGACGGGCCTGACCTGGCTGGTGTTCCTGGGTGAACACTTCGTGAATGACCTGCGCACCGTGACGGGCGCAGCGCCCAGGTTGCAGCCATGAGCGGCGGCACGATTTCCCCCGACATCGCAGCGCTGATCCTGTTCGGCGTGTTCTTCTCGTTGATGGTGATCCGCGTGCCGGTGGCTTTTGCGCTGGGCCTGGCCTGTCTGCCGGTGATGTTCATCGAGCCGCGCCTGTCGCCGATGATCCTCTTCAACGAGACCTTCAAGTCCTACAACTCGTTCATCCTGCTGGCGGTGCCGTTTTTCCTGCTCACCGCCAACCTGATGAATGTGGGCGGCATCACGGATCGGCTGGTGCGCCTGTCGCGCGACCTTGTCGGCCACCTTCCGGGCGGGCTGGCACAGGTCAACGTGGTGTTGTCGATCTTTTTCGCCGGCATCTCGGGTTCGTCCACTGCCGACGCCGCCAGCCAGGGCAAGATCTTCATCGAGGCACAGGTCAAGGAAGGCTACGACCTGTCGTTCTCGGTCGCCATCACGGCCGTGTCAGCGGTGCTGGCGGTGATCATTCCGCCATCGATCCTGATGATCGTCTGGGGCGGCACGCTGCAGGTGTCGATCGGGGCGCTGTTCCTGGCTGGCATCCTGCCGGGGCTGCTGCTGGGCGCGGTGCAGATGGCCACCGTGCATGTGTACGCCAAACTGCGCAACTACCCGAAATATCCGCGCTCGAACCTGAAGGAGATCTTCTCCGCGCTGGTGATTGCCGTGCCCGCCTTGATGACGCCGGTGATCATCATCGGCGGCAAGATCTTCGGCTGGTTCACGGCCACCGAGTCGGCGGCGATTGCGGTGCTGTACGCTGGCGCGTTGTCGATCTTCGTCTACCGCGAGATGAACGGCAGACAGCTGCACGGGGCGTTGCTCGACACCGGAAAGCTGGCCGCGGTGGCGCTGTTCTGCGTCGGCACCGCCAGCGCCTTCGGCTGGCTGCTGGCGTATTACCAGATTCCGAAGGCGTTGCTCGCGGGTGTGGGCTCGTGGGGAATGGGCATTACCGCCACCGGCTTTTTCATCGCCTTCTGTTTTCTCGTCGTCGGCTGCTTTCTCGATGCCATCCCGGCGATCATCATCGTCGGCACCATCCTCGAGCCGCTGGCGCGATCGGTGGGGATGGACCCGGTGCACTTCGCCATGGTCGGCATCATCTCGCTGGCCTTCGGCCTGGTGACGCCGCCTTATGGCCTTTGCCTGATGATCTCGTGTGCCATCGCCAAGGTCCGGCTGATGTATGTCATCAAGGACGTGATGATCATGCTGATGCCGATGCTCGGCGTGCTTTCGCTGACCATCCTGTTTCCCGAGATCATCCTGTTCCTGCCGAAGCTCGTCTCGCCTGAGTTTCTGAAGTAGCCGAAGGCGCAAAGGTGATTCAGCGCGTTGCACCGGCCAGCGGTGCACGCCCGCCTATGCCTGCGCAGCGGGCAGGAACTGGAGCTTCGATGCCGGCACCCGCGCCCGCCCGC
>JANNNE010000062.1:0-11140 GCA_031398385.1 Ideonella sp. | reverse complement strand
CCCTACGATTATCTGATCACCTTCGTGCTTTATTGCGTCGTCGGAATCACCGATTATTTCGATGGCTATCTCGCCCGCGCGCAGGGACAGATCTCGCGCCTCGGCCAGTTCCTCGATCCCATTGCCGACAAGATCATGATCGCGTCGGTGATATTAATTCTGGTCGGCACGGGCGATGAAGCCGCTCCTACAAAAACCAATCGTTCAGCGTTCAACGTTCAGCGGTCGGTGGGAGGGCCGGATGGCCCGATGGCAGGTGCTGACACGGCTGGTGTTCTGTGGGAGGGCCTTCAGGCCCGATGCCTTTGGACACGAGCCAGACAGTTTGTGGCGGGCAGTGGTCCGATGTCTCCCGACCCGCTGGGACCCGCAGGAGGTGCGTTGGAGAAACGTAGGAGCGGCTTCAGCCGCGCTTGGTCTTTCCACATCCAGCTCACCAGCGCGGCTGAAGCCGCTCCTACGACGCCGGGCGCTGGATCAGCGCCGCCTGCGCCCGTGCGACCAGCGCATCGACCATCAACGGCACACCGAACGGGTGTTCGATGTGACGCGCCACGCGCTCGAGCTCGCGCGACCAGTCCGCAAACATTTGCAAGCCGCTAGCGCCGTCCGAACGCGGCAGGCGTTCGAAGGCCTTGGCCGGAAAGTAGCGGGTCGGTGCACCGGCTGCCCGGCACAAGCCGTCGTGGCAGATCTTCTGCAACACCTCGAGCACCTGCGGCAGTGGCCAACCGCTCAGTGCGCCGATATCACCGCGGGCCAGGCTCTGCGGCAGCGCGGTCCACATGGCCGCATCGATGCCCTGCCCCTGCCATTCGATCACCTGTTGCACCTGGCCGCCGGTGGCTGCCAGCATGACCGCAGGTTCTTCGATGCCTTGGGCAAGCAGCCACGGGATGGCCAGTTGCGGATCGGGCAGCCGCAACGGCACCGCCTGACAACGGCTGCGGATCGTCGGCAATAAGGCATGCGGCGCCGCGCTGGCCAGAATGAAGCGGGTGATGCCCGGCGGTTCCTCGAGGGTTTTCAGCAGTGCATGGGCAGCGATGCCGTTCATCCGTTCGGCCGGATGAATCAGCACGACTTTCGAGCGTCCGCGCGCGCCGGTGCCCTGGGCGAATCCGACCGCGCCGCGAACCGCCTCGACCTTGATCTCCTTGCTCGGTTTGGCCTTGCTCGCCGAGGCCTCGCTGTCGTCGCTGGCGGCCCAACCCAGCGGGCCGCGCAGCGCCTCCGGCAGCAGCACCAACAGATCGGGGTGCGAATGCGCGGCATTCAACCGACAGGCGGCGCAGACGCCGCACGCGCCCTGCTTCGATTCGCCTGCAGATGCCGAATGCGGTGCTTCGCAGAGCCAGGCTTGCGCGAGCGCCATCGCCAGTTCGAACTGACCCACACCGGCCGGACCGCTGATCAACAACGCGTGGCCGTGCTGCTGCCGCAAGGCCTGCGCCAGCGGTTGTTCGAGCCAGGGCAGCAGCGCCTTCGTCACGACTGGCACCGTCACCAGCCGCGTTGGCCAAGCACGGCGTCGATCTGGCGCCAGACCTCGGCCGGTTCGGGTGAGGCGTCGATGCGCACAATGCGCCCCGCCGATTCATCGCAGCGCCGGGCGTAGGCGGCCCGCACCCGTGTGAAGAACGGGCCATCCTGTTGTTCGAATCGGTCCGGCTCGCGGGCCGCGCTGCGGCGCGCCGCGGCCGTTTCGGCGTCGAGATCGAACCACAGGGTCAGATCGGGCTGAAGACCGCCGTGCACCCAATGTTCGAGTTGCGCCAGCACGGCAGGATCGAAGCCGCGTCCGCCGCCCTGGTAGGCGAACGTGGCGTCGGTGAAACGGTCGCAGACCACCGTCTCGCCGCGTGCCAGGGCCGGCTCGATGCGTTGCCGGAGGTGGTCGCGGCGCGCCGCGAAGACGAGCAGCGTCTCGCTGAGCGCATCCATCGGCTGCTCGAGCAGCAGACCGCGCAAGGATTCGGCCAATGGCGTGCCGCCCGGCTCGCGGGTCGCGACGACACGGGCGCCTGCTTGTTGCAGGCGCTCGACCAAGGCGGCAATGTGGGTGCTCTTGCCGGCGCCGTCGATGCCTTCGACGGTGATGAAGCGACCGCGCGAGCGCGCCGGCTCGGCGGCCAGACGTTCATCCATGGGGGTGATCAGTTGGGGGCGGACTTGGCGCCGCGCTGGTAGAGGTTGACCGCTCGATTGTGCGCCACCAGGTCGTTGCTGAATTCGCTGCTGCCGTCGCCGCGCGCCACGAAATACAAGGCGGTGCTCGGTGCCGGACGCACGGTCGCCAGCAGCGAAGCCTTGCCCGGCATCGAGATCGGGGTCGGTGGCAGGCCCATGCGCGTATAAGTATTGAACGGCGTATCGGCCAGCAGATCGGCCTTGCGCAGATTGCCGTCGAAAGCGGTTCCCAGTCCGTAGATGACGGTCGGATCGGTCTGCAGCGGCATCGAGATCTTCAAGCGGTTGATGAAGACTGCGGCAACCTTTCCACGGTCGGTGGCCACGCCGGTTTCCTTCTCGACGATCGACGCCAGGGTCAGCAGATCGTCTGGGCTGCGCAATGGTGTATCGGGCGTGCGGGTGGCCCAGACCGCGTCGAGACGGGCCCGCATCGCGTGGCGCGCGCGCTTCAGCACCGCGAGGTCGGTGCTGCCCTTGCTGTAGGCGTAAGTGTCCGGGTAGAAGCGTCCTTCCGGTGCGACGCCCGGCTCGCCCAGCGCGGTCATGATCTGCTGGTCGGTCATCTCGGTGGTGGTCGGTTTCAGGCTATCGGCCTTGACCAGTTCGGCCCGGAACTGGCGGAAGGTCCAGCCTTCGATCAGGCGCACGGTGGCCAGCGTCTCGTCGCCGCGAACCATCTTGCTGAGCAGACTGCGCGGCGTGGTGCCGGCATCGATCTCGTAGCTGCCGGCCCGGATCCGGCGCGAATCGCCCGACCATCGGAACCATTCGTAGAGCAGCCAGGGAGAGGTCGACACACCGGCCGCCACCCAGCCCTGCGCGATCTCGCGCGGGCTGGTGCCCGATTCGATCGACAATTCGGCACTGCTGCCTTGCATCGGCAACGGCCGGTTTACCCAGAACGCTGCGGCCGTGCTGACAACCAGCAGCAGCACCAGCACAGCAGCCGCTGAAACGGTGACGGCACGCCGGAGCCTGCTTTTCGTTTTCGACATGAAGGGATCGCCGCTGCCGCAGGGGCCTCTGACGGCGTCGACCGATAGCTCAACAGACCCCGATCATAATTGCACGATGGACAAGGTCGAAACCGCTGCTGCTCCCTCTGCAATTTTTACCGGTGCGGTGGCCCTGCCGCATTGGGGCCTGATCCGGGCCACGGGCAGTGATGCCGCGCAGTTTCTGCATGGTCAGTTGACCAGCGGCATCGCCGACCTGGGCGCCGACCAGATCCGGCTGGCCGGTTTCTGCTCGGCCAAGGGGCGGCTGCAGGCCAGTTTCCTGGTCTGGCGCAGCGGCCCCGAAGCGTTTCTGCTGGCCTGCCACGCCAGCGTGCTGGCGACGACGCTGAAGCGCTTGTCGATGTTCGTGCTGCGCAGCAAGTGCAAGCTGGTCGATGCGTCGTCCGAATCGGTCGATCAGGCCGAGCGCCTGGTCTGCACGGGCCTGACCGGCGCGGCGGCCGATGCGGCGCTGGCTGCAGCCGGTCTGGATGTCGCTTCGGCGGGCCAACACCGCAGCGTGTCCGACGGCCATCTGCTGCAGTTGCCGACGGTTGCCGGCAACCGCCGCGCGGTGTGGGTGGCGCCGGTGGGCGCGGCGGTGCCGGGCGCGTCGGCCGTCGAGCCGTCTGCAAGCGCGCCGACCCTGGACAACTGGCGCTGGCTCGAGGTGAACAGCGGCGTGCCGATGATCGAGCTCGAGACCGCCGATCAATTCGTGCCGCAGATGATCAATTTCGAGATCGTCGGCGGGGTCGACTTCCAGAAGGGCTGTTATCCAGGTCAGGAAATCGTCGCCCGCAGCCAGTACCGGGGCACGGTCAAGCGGCGCATGTTCCTGTTCGACGCCGCCGGGGTCTGCACCCCCGGGCAGGAGGTCTTCCACAGCAGCGACGCCGGCCAGCCGGCCGGCATGGTGGTCAACGGCGCGCCGCGGCCCGCGGGCCGCGGTGACAGCGCCTTGGTCGAAGTGAAACTGGCGGCGGTCGACGATGGCAGCCTGCATCTGGACTCGGTCGACGGCCCGCTGCTGACGCGGGTCGATCTGCCGTATCCGGTGACGGCGGCGAGCGACACTTGAGCCGGCCCGACGCGCTGCCTGCGCGAGGTCCCGGCCTGGCGGGCATACCGGATGTCTTCATCTACTATCGGGTCGAGGCCGCCGACGAAGCGGCGATCCGGGCTCGGGTCGCCGACTTCCAGATGGCCTTGTGCCGCCAGTTCGACGCCTTGCGAGCCCGCTTGCTGCGACGCCACGAGGGCCCTGCGGAAGGCACCCTGCTGACCTTGATGGAAACCTATTCGTTCGATTCGGCCGGCTCCGGCCAGCGCCCTGCGTCGCTCGAGGTGTGGCTGGCCGCGATCGACCGGGCCGCCGCGCAGATTGCGCCGCTGATCCAGGGTGATCGAAAGGTCGAGGTGTTCGAGACATGTGCCTGATCGGGATCGCGATCGATCAGGATCGTCGCTTTCCGCTGGTGATCGCCGCCAATCGCGACGAATTCTTCAACCGGCCGGCGGCGCGGCTGGCGTGGTGGACACCGGGCAGCGGCGGGCCGGCGATTCTCGGCGGGCGCGACATGCAGGCCGGCGGAACCTGGCTGGGCATGACCACGCTGGGCCGGCTGGCGATGCTGACCAATGTGCGAGAGCCCCGGCTGAAGCAGGATGCGAATGCGCCGTCGCGCGGACACATCGTGCCGGACTGGCTGACCGGCCAGGATGCGCCCGATCGATTCTGGATGCGCACCGCGCTGTCCGGCCACAACGGCTTCAATCTGCTGATGGCCGATTTCAAGCTGGGCAGCTGTTACTGGGCGTCGAACCGAAGCCAATATCCGAAGCGGCTCGAGCGCGGTCTCTACGGCTTGTCGAATGCGGATCTGGACGCGCCCTGGCCCAAGGTCGACAAGCTGAAACAGGCGATGGGTGAATCCATCAAGACAGCCGATTCGGTCGACGCTTTGTCGGTGGACCTGTTCGCCGCGCTGGCAGACCGTGAGCCGGCAGCCGACGATGCCTTGCCGAGCACGGGTGTGCCGCTGGAATGGGAGCGTGTGTTGTCATCGGCATTCATTCGCACCGCCGACGGCAGCTACGGCACCCGCTGCTCGACGCTGGTGATCACCGAGAAGCTGAACCGCAGCCTGATCACGCATGTGCTTGAGCGCAGCTTCACCGCCAACGGCGTGGCCTTGCTGCGCCGCGTCGCGTTGCGCAACTGGCCGCCGCGTTATGTGCTTGATCCGGAGGTCGACGACGATTCGCCGACCATGCAGGAACCGGTACGTGAAGGTGAACTCGACCCATCGGTTCTTCAACAGCCGACCCGCAAGCGTGTGCGGGTGCGCAGCTTGTTGAAACCGGCAAAATTGCCGCGCGCTGGCTGAAGCTGGCAGCCGGCGGCGCATCGTGCCTGAAGGCACTCCTGAAGGCCAAGAAGCTGCGGGGCCGATTGGCTTTGTCAGATTGCCTTCAGGCACGATCGGGCGGTTGGCGTTTGACGAATCGCGGCTGAAGCCGCTCCTACGACGGAACTGCAGGTGCCGCCTTCGGACGCGTGGCCTCTGCCTGAAGATGCTTCGTCGCTCGAATTTTGTAGGAGCGGCTTCAGCCGCGATCGGGCCGACTCCGCGCTACAAGCGCTTCACCATCGCGAGGTGATCGATCCCCGCCTCGACGAACAACTCACCGTGCGGCTCGAAGCCTGAGCGCAGATAGAACGGAATCGCCGAAGCCTGGGCGTGCAGGTGTACCTCGGTATCGCCGCGCGCGCGGGCGGCGTCGGTCAGGGCATCGAGCAACTGGCGTCCGATCCGGCTGCCGCGCACTGCCTGGTGCACCGCCATGCGGCCGATGCGGCCGATCTGCGGCGACGGCTGCAGCAGGCGGCCAGTCGCGAGGGCGCTGTCGAAGCGATTGGTGACCAAGCCATGCACAGCCGTCTGGTCGGCGTCGTCCCAGACGATGTCGGCGGCGATCTTCTGCTCGCCGACGAACACCGACTCCCGCAAGCCGCGCGAGCGCGCTTGCAGATCGGACCAGCTGCCGATTTCCACCCGGGTCATCGATTCACCCGCCTCGAAGCCGAGCAGACAATTGCGCAGCGCATCGGGCACCGGTCGCGAGGTCTGGCTGGCCGGATCGGCGAAGACATAGATCAGCTCGCCGCTGACCAGCAGGCGGTCATGCAGGAACGCCGCAGCCTGGAAGGTGATCGACGACTTGCCGATGCGCTCGCAGCGCATGCCGATGTCGAGCAGATCTTCGTAACGCGCCGAGGCCAGGTAGTCGAGGGTCGCCTTGCGGACATAGAGGTCACCGCTGAGGCTGGCCATCGTCTCGTGATACGGCATCGCGAGCGCGCGCCAGTAGCCGGCCATCGCGGTGTCGAAATAGGTCAGATAGTGGCCGTTGAAGACGATCTGCTGGGAATCGATCTCGGACCAGCGCACCCGCAGGCGGTCGAGAAAACGAAAATTGCTTCGGTTCATGGTGTTGTTCGATGGTCGTTTCGGTCAGGATTCTGCCGTGGTGAATGCGCGGCGCAAGAAATCGCCGATCGCCACGTGTGCGGCCGTCGCCTCCGGCAAGGCCCTGCCCATCTTGATGAAATCATGGGTCACGCCGCGGTAGAGCTCCAGATCAACCGCGACGCCAGCGGCGCGCAGCTTGTCGGCATAGGCCAGGCCTTCGTCGACCAGCGGGTCGCATTCGGCCAGCACCACGCAGGCCGAGGCGACGCCATCGACATCGTCGGCATTGAGCGGCGCGAACCGCCAATCGCCGCGGTGTTCGCGCGCGATGTAGTGATCGAAGAACCACGCGATTTCGACCGCTTCGAGCAGAAAGCCGTGGCTGAACAATCGGTGCGAGGCCGTGTCCGAATGGGCTGTCGTGCCCGGCGTGATCAACACCTGCGCAGCCAACGGAAGACCGATCTGGCGGGCGTGCAGCGCCGCCACTGCTGCCAATGTGCCGCCGGCGCTGTCGCCGCCGACTGCCAGTCGGCCGGGATCGAGACCGAGTGTGGCGGCATGCTCGGCCAACCAGCGCAACGCGGCCCAGCTGTCTTCGACGGCGGCCGGAAAGCGATACTCGGGCGCGAGCCGATAGTCGAGCGCGACCACCGCGGCATCGCTGCGCAGCGCGAGCTGGCGGCACAGGCTGTCGTGCGTTTCCAGATCGCCGATCGTGAAGCCGCCACCGTGCAGGTACAGCAACACCGGCAATCCGGCCTCGGCCGATGCGGCATACAGGCGAGCTGGCATCGCCTGGCCATCCGCGCCCGGAATGCTGCAGTCGTCGACCCGCGGCAGAGCGGCGCGCGGCAGATCGAGGATCTCGGCGCCCGCCCGATAGGCGATGCGGGCTTCGGTCGGGCTCATCGAATGGAACGGTGGTCGCGCCGCGCGGTGGATGCGATCGAGCAGCCCCGCCATGCGCGGCGTCAACAAGCTGGTTCGGGTCAAGGTACTCGGTGGTTGACTGCTGGATGGCGCCGACGATCGGACTCGAAAGGCTGCGCCGGCCGGGCCATTGGCCTAACATCAGCGCCCGAGCATAAGGCCCCAGCTGGAGATACGCATGGCACTGATCTACTACATCACGCAGGTGCAAATCGATTTTGGCGCGGTGGCCTTGCTGCCGCAGGAATGCGAGAAGGCGGGCATTCGGCGGCCACTGATCGTCAGCGATCAGGGCGTGCGCGCTGCCGGCGTGCTCGACCAGGCGCTGGCCGCCCTCGGCGACATGCCGCATGCGGTTTTCGACCAGACGCCGTCGAACCCGACTGAGGCCGGCGTGCGCGCTGCGGTCGAGATCTACAGCCGCGAGGGCTGCGACGGGCTGATCGCGGTTGGCGGCGGATCGAGCATCGATCTGGCCAAGGGCGTCGCGATCGCCGCCACCCACCCCGGCCCGCTGAAGACCTATGCCACCATCGAAGGCGGAAGTCCGAAGATCACCGACCGGGTGGCCCCGTTGATCGCGGTGCCGACCACCGCTGGCACCGGCAGCGAAGTGGCGCGTGGTGCGATCGTCATCGTCGACGACGGCCGCAAGCTCGGCTTCCACAGCTGGTCGCTGGTGCCGAAAACCGCCATCTGCGACCCCGAGCTGACCTTGGGTTTGCCGCCGATGCTGACCGCCGCGACCGGCATGGACGCGATTGCACATTGCATGGAGACCTTCATGGCTCCGGCCATCAACCCGCCGGCCGACGGCATCGCGCTCGACGGCTTGGAGCGTGGCTGGGCGAACATCGAGCGCGCGACCCGCGACGGCAGCGATCGGGACGCCCGCTGGGCCATGATGAGTGCCAGCATGCAGGGCGCGATGGCATTCCAGAAAGGGCTGGGCTGCGTGCATTCGCTGAGCCACAGCCTGGGCGGCGTCGACCCGCGGCTGCACCACGGCACGCTGAATGCGATGTTCTTGCCGGCCGTGATCCGCTTCAATGCCGAAGCCGAATCGATGCAGCGCGAGAACCGGCTGCACCGCATGGCGCATGCGATGGGCCTGGCCGGCTGCGACGCCAAGGGCAATGAAGTGGCCGACGCGATCACCGCGATGAATGCCCGCCTCGGTCTGCCGAGCGGGCTGGCCGCGATGGGTGTGACCAGCGAGCAGTTCGAACGCGTGATCGATGGCGCGATGGCCGACCATTGCCACAAGACCGGGCCGCGCCTGGCGACCCGCGGCGATTACCAGCGGATGCTCGAATCCTCGATGTAGTAGATGAAGCCTACTTGTAGGTTCCGAGCCTCTTCGCCAGCGCGCCGGCCTTTTCGTATTCGGTCTTGATGTCGCCCGCGAACTGTGGGTTGCTCACCGTGATGGGCTGCGCGCCCAGGGCTGCCAGCCTGGCCTTGACCTCGGCAGTCCCCATCGCCGAATTGATGTAGCCGCTGAGCAGGTTGATGACGCTGTCGGGTGTCTTGGCCGGCGCGACGAAGCCGTACCACACGGGCGTCGGCACGTAGCCCGGGATTCCGCCGCTTTCGGTGACCGCCGGAATGTCGGGCAGCAGTTGCGAACGCTGGCTGTCGAAAACCGCCAGTCCCTTGGCGCGACCGGACTGGATGTGCGGCGCGACCGACGGCACCACGACCGGGAACAGCGACAAGGTGCCGCCGATCAGATCGGTCATCGCCTGTGCGGTGCTCTTGTAGGGAATTTCCGGGATGTCCAGGCCGGCGGCCTGCTTGAACAGTTCCATTTCCTGCTGGCTGATGGTGCCCGGTCCGGACGAGCCATAACTCAGTTTGCCCGGATTGGCCTTGGCGTAGGCGATGAGGTCCTTGACCGAGTTGATGTTCAGGCTGGGCGTCACCGCCAGCACCAGCGGGATGGTGGCGATCTTGGCGACCGGCACAAAATCCTTGACCGGATCGTAGGCCGGCGTCGCGCTCTGGCTCGGCACGATGACCAGCGGATTGGCTGCGATCAGGATCGTATAACCGTCGGGTGCCGACTTGGCCACCGCCTGCGTTCCGATCAGGCTGCCGGCGCCCTCCTTGTTCTCGACGATCACGGTCTTGCCGGTTTTCTCGGTGATGCTCTGGGCGATGGTGCGGGCCATCGCATCGCTGCCGCTGCCGGCCGAATACGGCACGACGATTTTGATCGGGCGGTTCGGGAAATCACTCTGCGCCAGCGCGTGCAGTGGCAAACCCGACGCTGTAACCACGGCGCCGCCAGCGACTGCACACAGCAGGTGTCGGCGGATCAGGCTGCGGGGCGGGACACGTACGGCGGAAAAACTCGTCTGTTTCATCGTTGTCTCCTTGGAAGGAATGGTTCTGGTCTCGGATCGATGCTGATTCAAGGTTTCATCAAGCACTCCCCGTTTCGAGCCTGATCGCGTCGTTGCCGCGCATCAGCCGATCACGCCGGTTTGCTGCGCGGCTCTCACTGCCTGGGCATCCAGCCAGGGGCTGAGGATCTGTTCAGCCTCTTCGGCCTGCCACGGCTTGAACGATTCGGGCCGGTCGTTCGGCGTGCGGCTGAAGCGCGGCGCGGGTGCGGGTTGGGTCACGCCGTCGATCTCGAGGTAGGTGCCACGCGCCCGCAGGTGGGGATGCTGTGGTGCCTCGTCGAGCGACAGCACCGGGGCGACACAGGAGTCGGTCCCTGCGAAGGCCTGGCACCACTCGTCGCGACTGCGCGTGATGAATGTTTCCGCGATCCGGGCCTTGGCCGCGGGCCAGCAGGCCCGATCCCATTGGTCGGCCAGCAGATTCTGCAGACCCAGGACCTGTAGCGCCGCAGCATAAAACTTGTTTTCCACCGCGGCGAGCGAGATGTAGCGTCCGTCGGCGCAGACATAGGCGTCGTAGAACGGCGCGCCGGAATCGGTGATATTGCTGCCGCGCTGGTTGTTCATGATTCCGGCAGCAAAACTGCCGTGCGGCTGGGTCATCAGGCTTGCGATACCGTCGACCATCGCGGCATCGATCACCTGGCCCTGGCCGGAACGCTGCGCCTCCAACAGCGCCGCCAGCACACCCATCACCAGGTACATCGTGCCGCCACCGAAATCACCCACCAGGTTGATCGGCGGCGCCGGCGCCTGCCCGGCCCGGCCGATCGCATGCAAGGCGCCGGTCAAGGCGATGTAGTTCAGATCGTGGCCGACCTCCTGCGCCATCGGACCATCCTGCCCCCAGCCGGTAATGCGGCCGTAGACCAGCTTCGGGTTGCGTGCCAGGCAGGCCTCCGGCCCCAGTCCGAGCCGCTCGGTCACGCCGGGGCGAAAACCTTCGATCAGCACGTCGGACGTGGCGATCAGGTCGAGCACGAAGGCCGTGCCGCGCGGATCTTTCAAATCGACCGGCACCGAGCGCCGGTTGCGCAGCAGCAGGTCGTATTTCTGCGGTCGCTGCACGCCCAGACCGCTGGGCTGCTTGCGGTCGACCCGCAGCACGGTGGCGCCCATGTCGGCCAGC
>JANNNE010000040.1:0-9752 GCA_031398385.1 Ideonella sp. | reverse complement strand
GCGATCGTTGGTTTTCGCTTCCCGGCCAAGAAGGAACCTTCATCGAGGCCCGGTGAAGGTCAGCAATCTGTCGTAGACCGGTCCTCGAAAAATCAGATTTGGGCACCGGCAATCGGCCCATGGCAGTCGCCCAACCACATGCCCTGAAGCAGCCGGCCGAGCTAGCCGCAGAGTGCCTGTCGAGTGCCTGTCGGTGTGCTTGTCGGCTCGGGATGGCTACACTCCCAGCCATGCATCCGCTGATCGAAACCCACCGCGACGAATTGCTGGCCCTGGCACGCCGGCGAGGCGTCACCGGTGTTCGGGTGTTTGGCTCGATGAGCCGTGCCGACGGCAGTGACCACAGCGACGTTGATCTGCTGGTAACCCTGGCCCCAGGAACCAGTGCCCTTGCGTTGGGTGGCCTGTTGGTGGATGCGCAGAATTGCTGGGCCGTCGTGTGGATGTCGTGACCGAAGCCAGCTTGCACCCGGCGCTGCGCGAGCGCGTGATCGCAGGCGCAGTGCCGCTGTGATTCCAGGCCCCGTGGCCGACCGGGTGCTGCTGGCGCACATGCGCGACTGCCTGGACCGGATCCTCGAGTACACCAATGCCGAACGCTCTCGCTTCGACGCCTCGCGGCTGGTGCAAGACGCGGTGATCCGCAACCTGCAGACCTTGGCCGAGTCAAGCCAGCGTTTGTCGAGCGAGATAAAGGGCACCGAACCGCAGATCCCCTGGCGGGAACTCGCCGGATTTCGCAACGTGATCGTGCATGGCTATCTGGGCGTTGACCTCGGGGCGGTCTGGCTGGTCGTCGAACAAGACTTGCCAGCGCTCTCGGCGGCTGTGAAGCGCATGACCACGCACCTCGGCCAGAACGGCTGATTCGAACGGCGGCTTGGCCGAAGGCCGACCGGCCGCTCAAGACTGGTTGCGGCCGGTCACATTTCACGGGTGAATGTCGGCTGCGGCCGATACCTGACTTTGGCTGGCCGCGCGGGTCATGCATCGATGCGCGCCGGGTCGTGTCAGGCTCACCGAACTTAAGCGGGGCGTCGCTGCCAGGTCCGGTCGGTCCTGAGATGCAACCCAGGATGTGGGGCGTGTGTCTAAGAGCCGGTCGGGCTTTGGGTCGGGCCTGCGCTGGCGAGATACTCTGGCGGTTGGCCCAATGCGACGCCAATCACGTCAAGGCATTGGCGTTTGCTGCCGGCTCTGAATCTTCCGATCGACGCATGGGGCGATGTACCGGCGCCCCCCTCAACCCGTCGCGGAATAGGTCGGTACCGTCTTGGTAATGACGGCCTGGAACGACGTACCGCCCTTAGGTTTTAGCTTCCAGATCGCCTTGACCGGGTCGGTCGACTTCGGCGCCTCAACGATCTCGTAGATTCGGTCGTAATCGACACCGTTCTTGGTAGATGCAGACTGCGCGACATAGACGGTCGACTCGCAGTCTTTCCAGCACTCGATGATGGCGATGTGCGACTTGTTTCCCGGGTTCGGCCGGATCTTGGCATCCCCCCCGCTGAGGTCCGCCCAGAGGATCATGTTGTCGTACTTGATGTCGTCGATTCGCGTTGCGGCGCCGGCGATGGTCTTGTAGCTCGGGATATAGGCGACCATCTGTTCGAATTTCCCCAACGCGACCAGATAACTGCTGACGAAGCCGACGCAGTCCATGCCAAAGTTGGCGCTGGCCCATTCCGGCAGGGCTTTGGCCTTCTGGTGACCGCTGGCAACTGCGAGGGAGCAGATCAGCGATATCTCTTCCGGCAGCCCTTGCCCGGCGAAGCAGGCCACCACCCGCGACTGGTGCACGCTCATCCAGTCGAGCGCGTCGGCATCGCGCGTCGCAGGCGCATCGCAGAACTTGCGCGCGGTCCAGAGGAAGGCGTTGCACGCCTTCTTTCGGTTCGCGGTGTAGGTGGACACGTAGCTGTCGACCTTGACGTTGGTCTGGATGCCGCCGGGCAGGACCACCGGCAGGCTGCGGTAGTGGCTGCCGTAGTCGGCCGGATACATGTCCCAACGGTGCTTGAAGAGGGTCGCCTGCAAATTGGCAAGCGCAGCATGCGTGGCAAACGGGGCCATGGTCTGGAACCTCCTGACAAGCGTCTCGAACGAAAGGCAGTTGTCGGCGACTGCGCCCGGCATGTCGACTGCCCGGCCCCCGCACAAATCCGCGCCTGCTCCATTGGGGCACAACCGGACTTGTCTGGCAACAGGATCCTGCCGCAAGAATCGACAAACAAGTCTCGGAGGATCGTGGAGGGTCGTGGTTTCAAACACCCACTTTCCTTCGCCATGGACCCCGAACACGGGGCCTTTGTTCATCGATATGCTCACGCATCCGAGCCACCCGCCGTGCTGAGTAGGTCGGCAGGATACGACCCTGACCCGACATCCGATGACCTGATCTCGCCGCCCTGACGCTGCCGGTCAGACCCGCACCAGCGGGCACACAGGCGGCACACAACGCGACTGAGGTGCACCGCCCGGCGCTTGACCGTGCCGGATTACCACTTCGGGGCACTGCGCGAAGGCTATCGGCCAGCAGCCCCAGTAGCGTGAGCTGGCGCCGGATAGCGCCCCTTTTCACTGCGAACGTCATCGCCCCGAGCAGGCCACGATGTAACGCCTGCTGCAGCGGCCCGCTGCATCACTCTGCGCCAAGGCCGGAGGCACAGTCGACGTCGACCTGCAGCAATTCGTCAAAGACGAGCTCGACGCCTCCGCCCTCGTTCTGCCGTGGTCGGGGTGCGGCTGGTTCAGCGCGGCGGGACGCGCGTCGCGAGCGCCTGGGGCACGTAGTCCGGCAGGAACCGGCAGTCGGACGGCAGCGCAGCGCGCAGTTGCCGGCAGCTTTGTGCGATGCCGGTCGGCGTGGGCTTCTGGCCCTTGTCCACCCAGTCCAGCAGCGCATTGAACAGCGGCGGGTAATGGGCGTCGCCCCAGTAGCTGTGTTCGCTGGAGTCCACGAAGGTCTGCACCAGGCGGTCGCCGTTGCCCGCGGCCACCATGCGTTGACGCAGGGTGTCGCTGCCCTCCACGAACACCGTCGCATCGCCAATGCCGTGCCCGGTGAGCACGGGCACGGCAAAGCGGCCACGGTGGTCCACGTCAGCCTCAAAGCGCGCCACGGCAGCCGGGTCAGCCTTGAAACGCGGCACGCCGGCGTTCAGCGCGGCGTCGTCGGCCGATCCGACGTAGCGCACTCGCTCGTTGCCGAAGGGGCTGACACCCCCGTTCTTCTGCGTGATGTCACGGAACGTGAAGGTCGCGTAGTTGAGGTGGCCGGGGACAGAGCTCTCGGGGATCTTCAACACGGTGGCAATCGTCTTGAGCTTGGCCGCCTGCTCGGGCGTGCGCTGCGCGGCCGGTTTGCCCGTGCCCAGGCACTCGTCCACGCGCTTGCTCACGTCGGCAGGGGTCAGCTTGCTGTCGGCGGGCAGACCCGTGGGCAGCGCATAGGCCGACTCGTCGGGCCGCGGGTGGTTGTTGCACAGGTACTGGTAAATGGCGCGCAGGTCGACCCGGAAGTCATACGTTGCCGGGCCGGCGACCACGGCGCTGGTCAGCAGGACGCCCTCCCAGGACTTGGGATACATCTCGGCTGCGCGTGTGGCCACCATGCCGCCCCAGGACTGGCCGTGCAGCAGCGTGCGGCGCGGCTTGGCCACATGGTCGAAGAAGATGCGGCGCACCCGCTCGGTGTCCTCAGCGGCCGTGGTCACGGCAAAGCCGCCCTGGCGGAACACCGAGCCGGCCCAGGCATGGCCTTCGCGAACGGTGATCGCCCAGCGCTTGATGTCCTCGTCGCTGCGCCGGGTGCTGGGCGGGCCCAGCGTGGGGCCGCCGTGGGCGTGCACGACCAGCACACCGCTCCACTTGGCGGGCATGACGATCAGGTAGTGCGACGAGGCCGAGTCCTGGCCCCGCAGGCAGCGCGCACCTTCGGGCACGCCCTCCGGGCAGGCCTGGGCTTGCGGCGGCGCCTCGGGCGGCGGCGCAGGCGGGCTGGCGCAACCGGCCAGAACCAGGACCGAGGCTGCGGTCATGGCCAGGCGAGCGCGCGGATGAAAGCGGGTGTTCATGGACATGTCGGTGGCGAGCTGGGGTAAGGGTGTGAGGGCGGGTCGGGATTCTCGTGCGTCGTTCGCCCAGGCGCCTCAGGGAATACGCTGAGTCGTGGCCCCGGCGGGCGGCCGCTGCACCACGCGACGCAACTGGCCCGCCTCCATGGCAAGCAGCCGGTTGGCGGCGAAGCTGTTCTGCGAATCGGGCTCCAGTGCCGCGCTGACCAGCGCTGCCAGCGGCTGGTTCATGGTCACGTAGAAGCTGCCCGCGGGTGGCGCCAGTCGGCCCGAGCGGGTCTGCACGCGCAGCACGCGGATGCTGCCCCGGTCGTCAGTGATCGCGCCGCGCGCGTCCTGGCGTTGGCCAGCGGCCTCGGCTTCGACGACGTAGTCCTCCACCTCCCACAAGGGCTGGGCCGAGTGGGCTTCAACGGTGGTCACCTCGATGCCCAGGGCACGCAGGCGCTGCACAGCCTGGTGCTGGTCGGCGCTGATCAGGTAACCGCAGGGCCGGGCGCGTTCGCGTTCCAGGGTCAACTGGTGCGACGAGCGCCACAGCACGTCCACGTCGCGCGGCTCACCGGTCTTGGCGTCCAGGTGATTCACGGATCGACGCTGGTCTGTCTGGCGCACCACCACGGCCAGGTTGCCGCTGCAGGCCTGCGCTGCGACGGCCTGGCCAGCGTCACGCTGCATCTTCAGCAGCGCCGGCCGTCCTGGGCGGCGGCTTCGATGACGGCCATCGCGGACAGTACATGGGATTGCACGCGCCTGGCGTAGTTGGCGCGGCCGATGCCGATGCCGCGCGTTTCCAGCAGCAGGCTGATGGCGTTGCGCAAGCCGCCCACGTTGCGCCCGGTGTCGACGTTGACACCGCCCATCGAAACGACCTGGTCCTTGGCGTTGGCCGACGAGGTGTAGTAGTCATCCACACGGTGCCCGGCCGCTTCAAGCGCAGTCCGCGCCGCGGTCATGTACCGGCCCTGTGCGGCTTGCACGGTGGGGCTCAGGTTGCCGACCGTGGCTGCCTGCAACAGCACGTCGGCACGCATCACGGTGCCGAACTTGCTGACCCAGCGCCCGGCGACGGTGAACTCGTGCAGGTCCAGCATCACCTGCGGCGCGTAGCGAAGCACCGCCGAGGTGATGGCCTGCATTTCAAGCGTGCGCACCAGCAGGTGGTCTCGGTTGACGTCGATGCCGTTGGCCGACTCGCGCGCAAAGCGCTCGGCGGCGTCGGGGTTGGCGCGCGGCACGATCACGATGTTCACGCGGTCCAGCAAGGCCCTGCGCTCGGTGACCAGACTCTGCGCGATCACCAGCACGGCCTCGCCGCCGGCCGGCTCATCGCCGTGCTGCTGCGCCAGCAGCATCACGGTGGGCAGCTTGGCGTCCAGGCCGTTCGGGCCCGCCAGCACGACCGCCACCATCGCCCGCCCCTGCTGCGACCGCCCCACGGTCTCGATCGTCATGTGGGCCGAGCTTCGGGCCAAGGCGTCGAGGAAGCCGTAGGCCTCCGCGTGCGTGGTGAGGTCCTGACGACCGGGCGCAAAGGCCGGGGTCGTGAACGCCACAGCTGGTTCCGGGAACTGGCGCGCAATGGGCTCGGGTTCGACCGCCGCCTTGGCCGGATCGAACTGCGCCTGCGCCAAGCCGGCCAGCGCCAGCAGGGCACTGGCCAGGCCGCAAGGCAGCCAGGATCGGGACGGGATGCTCTTCATGGGGTTCCGATCATCAAAGCTGGCGCAGCGCTGCCGCCCCAGGCGTGCGTCCGTTGTCGTCGCGGCGCGTGCGGGTTCAGAAGTTGTGACGGATGCCGACACCGATGGCGCGCACGCGCACGTTGCTGCGGCTGGAATCGATGCCGTCGTTGTCGATGAAGGCCTGCAGGTCGGTGCGCTTGGACAGGAAGTACTGGTTGCTCAGCTGCGTGCGCTTGCGTTCGCCGGGCAGCGATGACTGGACGTCGCGGTGTATCAGGTTCAGCACCAGCTTGTGCGCGCCCTGGGTGTAGGTGGTGCCCACGATCGTGTATTCGACGTCACGCCGCCGGGTGGACGTGTTCTTGTAGCGGTCGACCCCGCCCAGGGCGTAGAGCTCCAGCCCGGACAGGACCTCGTAGTTCAGGCCGGCCTGCCACTTGTCTTCGAACTCGTTGCTGGCCAGGCCACCACGGCGGGTGTCCTTGGCGAAACCCAATGCGGCCTTCAGCTTGCCCGACTGGTAGTTCAGCCCCAGGTCGGTGGAGCGCGCGGCGTTTTCCGGGTCGGTGGCGCTGCCCGTGCCGCGCAGGCAGTGGCGCACCCGCAGGTTGAAGCCCGACCAAGTGGGACTCATGTAGCCGATGCTGTTGGACGTGCGGTTGCGTGCGTTCTGCATTGACGTGGTGGTCGCGGCGATCAGTGCGCCGGTGGGGCCGGTCGGCCGGGATGGGCATCGTCGCTGGCGCCGGGAGCGATCGGCGGGTGCTGACGCAGCGACTGCTCGAAGGCCATCACCATGCGCCGCATCGGGCCGCGCACCCAGCCGTCGTCCATGGCGGCATCGGTCTCTTCCTTGGGGTCGCGCTTGAGGTTGAAGAGCGCGGGCGTCTCCAGGTGAATCGGGCCCCGGTTGGGCTCGTCCTCGAAGATGAAGTGCAGCTTCCAGTGCCGCCACTTCGCGGCCCGCAGTTCGCTCTTGATGTAGAAAAGAAAGCCTTCACGCGCTGACCGTTCGACGGCCCCCGTCCACCAGCCCAGCTGGTCGATGCCGTCGATGGGACGGTCGTCGGGCAGCGCGCCGCCGGCCGCGGCGATCAGCGTCGAATACAGGTCGGTGACGTGCACGATGTCGTCGCTGACCCAGCCAGTTTCCACCCGGCCCGGCCAGCGCACGATCAGCGGCACGCGCAGGCCGCCCTCCATGGCGGTGTGGTACGTGCCCGTCCAGGGCCCTGCCGTGCCGCGCCAGGGGCGGCGGAACTCGGGGCCGTTGTCGCTGGCGAAGATGAACAGCGTGTCGTCGGCAATGCCCAGCGCGTCCACGGCGTCCAGCAACTGGCCCACACGGTGGTCCATCTCCATCATCGAATCAGCGAACTCGCCCACGCCGCTGCGCCCGGCAAAGTCAGGGTGCGGCAGCGTCGGGAAGTGCAGGTGCGTGAGCGGCACGTACAGGAAGAAGGGCTCGGGGCCGGCCGCGTGCTGCTGCATGAAGCCGATGGCGCGCTCGGTGAGTTCGCTGTCGATCAAGCGGCGCTTGGCCAGGTCGTACTCGGCCACGTCGCGGGCCGGCTGGCCGGCGAAGCCTTCCATCACCATCGGCACGTCCACCACCGTGGGGTCGAAGCCGGGCGAGTTGGTGAACATCGTCTCGTTGCTGGTGCGCGGGATGCCGTACCAGGCGTCGAAGCCGCGCTGGTGCGGGTAGCGGCCGTCGCGGTCGCCCAGGTGCCACTTGCCGAACATGCCGGTGGCGTAGCCGGCGTCCTTCAGAACCTGGGGCAGGGTTCTTTCCCAGGGGTGGATGCCTTGCGGCAAGCCGGCCGGCACCGACTGCAGCGCGCCGGTGCGTATCGGGTGGCGGCCCGTCATCAGCGCCGAGCGCGTGGGCACGCAGTCGCTCTCGACGTTGAAGTTCAGGCACTTCAGCCCGGCCTTGGCCAGCGCGTCGATGCGCGGCGTGGGCGCGCCGCGCAAGGCGCCGCCGCCGTAGCAGCCGAGTTCGCCCCAGCCCAGGTTGTCGGCCAGGACGAGGACGATGTGCGGACGCTTCTTGTCGGTGGCCGCCATGTTCAGTCCAGCGAGATCTTGCGGTCCTTGATGAGCTTGGCCCAGCGGTCGCGGTCCTGCACCATGCGCTGCTGGAACGCCTCCGGCGGCGTCGCCACCGTCTCCATCGCAGCGTTCAGGAACTGCTGCTTCAACTCGGGTTCGGCCAGGCTGTCCTGCACGCTCTTGCGCAGGCGGGCCAGCACCGCCGGGGGCGTGCCGTCGAGTGCGAACATCGCCGACCATTGCGGCACGTCGATGTCGCCGGCGCCGGCCTCGGCCAGCGTCGGCACGCCGGGCAGCATGGGCGAACGCTGGCGCGTGCTGACGGCCAGCCCGACGAGCTTGCCCGACTTGATGTGCGGCAGCACCGCCGCCGCGCCCAGCACCGCCACCGTCACCTGGCCGGCGATGGCATCGTTCACCGCCTGGCCGCCCCCCTTGTACGGGATGTGCAGCAAGTTGATGCCCAGGTTCTGCGAGAACAACTCGCCTACCAGGTGCTGCAGCGAGCCCTGGCCCGAGCTGGCGTAGGTAATCTGGTCGGGCTTGGCGCGCGCAGCGGCTTGCAGGTCCTTGATCGTCTTCAGGCCCGACGACGCCGCCGTCACGACCACGATGGGCTGGATGGACAGCACGGCGATGGGCGTGAAGGTCTTGGTCAGGTCCCACGGCATGGTCCTGAACAGCGGCAGCAGCGACACCGAGTCCGAGGCCACCAGGAAGGTGTGGTGGTCCTTGGGCGCGCGCAACACCGCATCCACACCCAGCGAGCCGTTGGCGCCTGGCTTGTTGTCCACCACCACGGTCTGGCCGAGGCGCTTTCTGACGCTTTCGCCGACCACGCGGGCCGCCACGTCGTTCGACCCGCCGGCCGGGAACGGCACGATCAGGGTCATCGGCTTGCTCGGCCATTCCTCCGCCTGCCCGACCAGCGGCGCCATCGACAGGCCCAGCAAGAAGACCAGCGACAGGTGTCGCGAACGCAGCATTCGGGGGGTGGGCATGGCGCCTCCTGGCTCTTGGGTATGCGTCGGACTGTAGGAGGCAAACATCGGCGCTGGCTCAATGTTTTGAACCCTATCATCAGCTTATGTTGAACATTGAGGGCACCGCCATGCACCCGCCGCGACTCGACCAGCTACGCGTCAAGCAGCTGCGCTTCCTGAGCCTGCTGGCCTCGCAGGGCTCGCTGGCAGCGACGGCAGAGCAGCTGGCCATGACACCGTCGGCGGCCAGCATGATGCTCAAGGAGATCGAGGGTTTGTTCGGGGCCAAGCTGTTCCGCCGCCAGGGCCGGGGCATGGCGCTGACCGAAGAAGGCCACGCTCTGCTGCCGCGCTGCCAGACGGTGCTGGGCGAGGTCGGCGCCATGGGCTCGACGCTGCAGGGCGCGGGCAGCCCGCTGCTTCGCATCGGCGCCTTCCCGCACACGACCACCACCGTGCTGCCGGGGCTGGTGAAAAAGCTGGTGACGGGCCCGCCGGCCTGGCGCGTGCAGATCGTCGACGGCAGCGCCGACCACCTGCTGCAGTTGGTGCTGCGTGGCGAGATCGACCTGCTGCTGGGCCGCCTGCCGCGCCAGGCCGCGGGCACGCCGGCCATCGAAAGCCTGGCGCAGCGCGTGCTGTACGAAGGCAGCCTGTCGGTGGTGGCCGCGCGCACCCACCCCTTGACGGGGCGGCGCAGCGTGGCGCTGGCCGAGTTGCTGGACTGGCCGTGGATCCTGCCGGGCACTCAGTCCACCACGCGGGTGGCGCTGGTCGACGCCTTCCTGCGGCGCGGGCTGGCCCCGCCCGTGCCGGTGGTGGAGTCGCCATCGTTCTTCTACAGCCTGTCGGTGGTGGCGCAGACCGATCTGCTGACCTGCTGTGCCGATTCCGCGGCGCTGCAGACTGGCCACGCCACCGCCATCTTGCCGGTGACCGTGGGCAGCGAC